>NZ_JBEKCZ010000210.1:0-10566 GCF_050014615.1 Bradyrhizobium sp.
AGCCATTATGTCTGATTTGACGTCCCAGAAAATCCCCGTGACCGTGCTGACCGGCTATCTCGGCGCCGGCAAGACCACGCTTCAGAACCGCATCCTGTCGGAAAACCACGGCAAGAAATACGCCGTGATCGTCAACGAATTCGGCGAGATCGGCATCGACAACGACCTGATCATCGGTGCCGATGAAGAAGTGTTCGAGATGAACAATGGCTGCGTCTGCTGCACCGTGCGCGGCGATCTCGTGCGCATCCTCGATGGCCTGATGAAGCGCAAGGGCAAGTTCGATGCCATTATCGTCGAGACCACCGGTTTGGCCGATCCGGCGCCGGTGGCGCAGACCTTCTTCGTCGACGAGGATGTCCAGAAGAACGCGCGGCTCGATGCGGTGGTGACGGTGGCCGATGCGAAATGGCTGAACGACCGGCTCAAGGACGCGCCCGAAGCCAAGAACCAGATCGCGTTCGCCGACGTCATCGTGCTCAACAAGACCGATCTCGTTTCCAAGGCTGAACTCGCCGAAGTCGAAGCACGGATCAGGGCCATCAACCCCTATGCCAAGCTGCATCGCACCGAGCGCTGCCAGGTTGCGCTATCGGACGTGCTGGAGCGCGGCGCGTTCGATCTCGATCGCATCCTGGAGATCGAACCGGAATTTCTCGATGCCGGTGATGGTCACGACCACCATGATCACGACCACCACCACGGCCACGATCATCACCACGATCACAACCATGGCGGCCTGAAACATTACCATGACGAGGACATGCAATCGCTGTCGCTGCGCACCAATAAGCCGCTCGATGCCACCAAGTTCATGCCCTGGCTGCAAAACCTCGTCGCCAGCGAGGGCCAGAAGATCCTGCGCTCGAAGGGCATTCTCGCCTTCACCGACGATGACGAGCGCTATGTGTTCCAGGGCGTGCATATGATGCTGGAGGGCGATCACCAGCGGGCCTGGAAGGACGGCGAGGCGCGCGAGAGCCGTCTGGTCTTCATCGGCCGCGAATTGCCGGAGCAGACCATCCGCGACGGTTTCGAGAGCTGTATCACCACGTGATGAAAGAGTTCGATCCGGGCGAGGCCGCCTCCATCATTTCCGTCACCGACCAGGTGCGCCCGGTCGCGATCGGCATGCCCGTCACGTCGGTGCATTTCCTCGGCGACCACGCCGTCTTTGTCGGCGCCGAGGAAAGCGTCGCGATGGTGAGCGGGCAGGGGGACATCTCCCAAGTGTCCGTGTCCCTTGTGTCCGTGCATGGCGGCGGCATCCTGTGCGCGGTGTCCGACGGCAAGCGCATCGTCATGGGCGGCGATGACGGCAAGCTCGTTGCGCTGGACGCCAAGGGCGAGGTCACGCTGCTTGCGACCGATGCCAAACGGCGCTGGATCGACAATGTCGCGCTGCATCCCGAAGGCGCCGTGGCGTGGTCGGCGGGCAAGACCGCCTTTGTCCGCAGTGGCAGGGCTGAGGAAAAATCTTTCGACGTGCCCTCGACGGTCGGCGGTCTGGCGTTTGCGCCCAAGGGTCTGCGGCTGGCGGTCGCGCATTATAACGGCGTCACGCTGTGGTTTCCCAACATGGTGGCGACGGCGGAAGTTCTGGAATGGGCAGGCTCGCATCTCGGCGTCGTGTTCAGCCCCGACAACAAGTTTCTGGTGACCGCGATGCACGAGCCGGCGCTGCATGGCTGGCGGTTGGCCGATAACCGGCACATGCGCATGACCGGCTATCCCGGGCGCGTCAGGTCGATGTCGTGGAGCGTGGGCGGCAAAGCGCTGGCCACATCAGGGGCCGACACCATCATCCTGTGGCCGTTCGCCAGCAAGGACGGCCCGATGGGCAAGGAGCCCGCGATGCTGGCGCCGCTGCAGGCGCGTGTTTCCGCGGTGGCCTGCCATCCGAAGCAGGATATCCTCGCCGCGGGCTATAGCGATGGCACTATTCTGATGGTGCGGCTCCAGGACGGCGCCGAAATTCTGGTGCGCAAGAACGGCACCGAGCCGGTGTCGGCACTGGCCTGGAACGCCCGGGGCACGCTGCTGGCCTTTGCCGCGGAGGACGGCGACGCCGGGCTGCTGGCGCTGTAGCAACCGGGTTCCCGGGGAACCATGTGCTCCGGTATCCGTTGATCCCGCGAACAATTTTGCGGTGATCGAGATGTATCCGAACGACAGAAAAAGTGCTGCCAGCAGGGATTTCTGGCTTGCCGCCGCGATTGTCGCGACGGGGCTGGTGATGTCAGGTCTTTCGCTGACGGAGCTTCCGGCGCGCAATCCGCAAATGGCGCAGGCGACGCAACCGTTGCAGGCCTCGCCTTCGACCGCGCCGGACAACGCACCCGCGGAGTCAAAGCCCGGTGGCGCGCGTCCGACTACGCCCGCACCCGAGCCGGCTCACCCTGATGCCGGCGCGCAGACGATAGGCGCTGCGCCGGCATTGCCGCCGGCTCCAGCGGAAAAGATCGCGCCGCCAATCAAGGAAAGATAGAATTTTCTGAGAGCGCGATGTCTGTTTGGGCCACGGTGTCATTCCGGGGCGCGAGTGAAACGAGCGAGCCTCAGATGTGCAATTGCACATCGGGGAATCTCGAGATTCCGGGCTCGATGCTTTGCATCGCCCCGGAATGACGGGGTCGAGTGGCGTGTTTGACGGCACGATGACAATGGCCGCGATCCGCGCCCGGCTGCTGCCGATTATACAGCCTCGATTGTAGCCATCGGCTGTCGCATAATGCCCGCCTTGAAACACGCGATCGCGTGAATGAACAGACGAGGCAGGTAATGAAGATCGACGATGTCAGGCGAAACGCCTATTCGATGCCGCTCACCAATCCATCGTTTCCGCCGGGGCCTTATCGTTTCTTCAACCGCGAATATTTCGTCATCACCTATCGCACCGATCCGGAAGCGCTCGCCGCCGTGGTGCCGGAGCCGCTCGAAATCACGGATTCCGTGGTCAAATATGAATTCATCCGGATGCCCGATTCGACCGGCTTCGGCGACTACACCGAGACCGGGCAGGTGATTCCGGTCCGCCTCAACGGCGAGGACGGCGCCTATACCCACGCGATGTATCTGGACGACGACGCGCCGATCGCGGGCGGCCGCGAGCTGTGGGGATTTCCCAAGAAGCGGGCGACGCCGAAGATCGAGGTCGAGAGCGACGTGCTGGTGGGAACGCTGCATTATGGTTCGGTGCTCTGCGCTTCCGCCACCATGGGTTACAAGCACCGTCCGGTCGATCATGACACCGTGCTGAAAGGCATGAAGGCGCCGAATTTCATTCTGAAGATCATTCCCCACGTCGATGGCAGCCCGCGGATCTGCGAGCTGGTGCGCTTTGGTCTCGAGGATATCACCCTGAAAGAGGCCTGGACCGGCCCGGCCGCGCTCGGCCTGTTTCCGCACGCGCTGGCGGATGTGGCGCGGCTGCCGGTGCGCGAGGTGATCTCGGCGCTGCACTTCAAGGCGGATTTGACGCTGGGCCTCGGGAGCGTGGCGTTCGATTATCTGGCGAAGTGATAACCGTCATTCCCCGCGCCGACACGTAACGCTGTCGCCGAGGGCGCGATTCCACCACGGTCGTCATGCCCCGCGAAAGCGGGACATCCAGTATTCCGCGAGATTCATCGGAATCGTGACGCCGGCGTTTACTGGATCACCCGCTTTCGCGGGTGATGACAGCGGAATCTGCGATGGCGCATCGAGGAATCTCGCTTGGCGACGTTTGGCTAACCATCGGAACCGGACTTGCTTGACCAAGCAAGCGGGATTGTTTTCCTGCGGAACATGAACGAAGTCGAGACAATCTACGCCAGCATCCCGGGCGGCCCCAATCTCATCGCGTGGTTCGGTCAGATTCCAGGTTTTCATGGTGCGGAGATCGTGAGCCTTGATCTGCGCCGTCGGGCCCCGAGCATGCTCGTCATTCATGCCTGGAACGAGACGAACGAGGTGGGTCATCGCGGCCACCGGGTACTTGATAAGCACGCCGTCGTTACCTTTGCGCTCGAAGATATCATCGACCTTCAACTGAATGGCTTCAGCCATCAGAATGTTATCTCAGGCCTTCATCTTCGACGTGCGCCGGAGCGCCCCGACCGCCGCCCCTTCTATGAGCTCGACCCGTCATCCAACGATTACGAGATTGAGTTAGAACCCTGCTTCGGTCTTGACGGCATAATCCGGTGTCGAAGGGTCCTGGTCGACTTTGTTCCGGGCAAGCCTGACGATACGCGCGGGTGGTCAAGGGCTACGCGCAGGCTAGGGGAATGACCAGCCGCGCGTTCTGCTTCAACGGTCATGCCCCGCAAAGGCGGGGCATCCAGTATTCCGCGGCATTCATCGGAATCGTGACGCTGGCGTTTACTGGATCACCCGCTTTCGCGGGTGATGACAGCGGAAAGTTTTAAAACGCTTATCGCGCGCCCTTCACCGCACCAGCACGTTGCGAAACTGCCAGGGATCCGACGTGTCGATGTCTTCCGGGAACAGTCCCGGCCGGTCCGAGAGCGGCGTCCAGTCGGTGTAATAGCCTTTCACCGGGCCGAGATAGGGCCGCTGGATTTCGAGGCAGCGGCGGAAATCCATTTCGTCGGCCTCGACGATCCCCGCGGTCGGATTTTCCAGCGCCCATACCATGCCCGCCAGCACCGCCGACGACACCTGCATGCCGGTGGCGTTCTGGTAGGGCGCGATGGCCCGGGTTTCCTCGATCGACAGTTGCGAGCCGTACCAATAGGCGTTCTTGCCGTGGCCATAAATCAATACGCCGAGTTCGTCGATGCCGTCCTCGATCTCGTTCTCATCCAGGATGTGCCATTTCGGCTGCATCTTGCCGGTGGCGCCGAAAATTTCGTGCAGCGACAGCACCGCGTCATTGGCGGGGTGGTAGGCATAGTGGCAGGTCGGGCGATAGATCACCTTCTGGCCGTCGCGCACCGTGAAATAATCGGCGATCGAGATCGACTCATTGTGGGTGACGAGAAAGCCATATTGCGCGCCCGGGGTCGGGCACCATGAGCGCACGCGGGTGTTGGCGCCGGGCTGCAGCAGATAGATCGCCGCACCACAGCCCTCGGTATGGGCGCGGCCATTGTCCGGCATCCATTTTTCGTGGGTGCCCCAGCCGAGTTCGGCCGGCTGCATGCCCTCGGACACAAACCCCTCCACCGACCAGGTGTTGACGAACACGTTCATCGGCTTCGGCTTCTTGGAGCGCTGGGTGTCGCGTTCGGCGATGTGGATGCCCTTGACGCCAAGCTTGTGGGCGAGCTGGCCCCAGCCCTCCCGGCTCTTCGGATCGTTGAACGGCGTATGGGTGTCGCGGGCGATGTCGAGCAGCGCCTGCTTGACGAACCAGGACACCATGCCGGGATTGGCGCCGCAGGTGGAGACCGCGGTCGTGCCGCCTGGGCTCTTGTGTTTGGCCGCCAGCAGCGTCTCGCGCAGCGCGTAATTCGAGCGCTTTTCGGGACCGATCGTCTTGTCGAAGTAAAAGCCGAGCCACGGCTCCACGACGGTGTCGATATAGAGCGCGCCGATCTCCCGGCACATGGTCATGATATCGACCGAGGAGGTGTCCACCGACAGATTGACGCAAAATCCCTGGCCGCCGCCGGCGGTCAACAGCGGCACCAGCACGTCGCGATAATTGTCTTTTGTTACGGCCTGCTTGATGAAGCGCACGCCGTGCTGGGTGGCGATCTCGCCATCCTCGTGCGGATCGATGATGACGAAGCGCGATTTGTCATATTCGAAATGCCGTTCGATCAAAGGCAGCGTGCCTTTGCCGATCGAGCCGAAGCCGATCATGACAATGGGGCCGGAAATCTTGGCGTGAATCGGTTGATCGGACGGGCTCATGGATGGGTCTCCGGAACAGGGATGCGCTGGCGCAGGGAAATCAGATTGATGGGATCAGAATGAGGGAATCAGGCGGGGTTTCGCTTGGCGGTCACTTCGATCTCGACCTTCATCTCGGGCTTCAGAAGTGCGGCGACCACGAGCAGGGTTGCGGCCGGCCTGATATCGCCAAGCTTTTCGCCGCAGACCGCGAACACCGCATCGGCGTCCCCGGCCGCGGTGACGTAATAGGTCGCGCGGACGATGTCGGTCATCGCAAAACCGCCATCTTTCAGCGCGGCTTCGATGGTCTTGAAGCAGTTTCGTGTCTGGCTCGTGACATCCGCCGGCATGGTCATGGTGGCGTAATCGTAGCCGGTGGTACCGGCCACGAAGGCGAAATCGCCGTCGATCACGGCCCGGCTAAAGCCGGCGGCTTTCTCGAACGGCGATCCGGTGGAAATGAGACGGCGTGGCATCGGAACCTCGATCTTTACTTTTCGTGCGGTTTGCCGGGTTTTTATCGGCTTTTTTGCCCGGCACAGCCTCTCGCTATCGCACGACGAGCGATAAGTCACGCTGGGAGCGGACCGCGGCGGCCGTGGCCCGCCGGCGGGCGAAGATGTCCATGACGATCATGATGACCAAAAGGACCATCAGCACGGTCGTGATGGTCCGGGTGCGCAGATTAGGCAGAATCGGGGCGGCGCGCATCGACGGCGGGTTGTCTGTCATGATGTCGCGCTCAGGCCGCGTGCTTTTTCACACGGTGAGTTCCGGTCTTCGGCAGCCAAGCGCCGCTCGCAACGATCATTCCAAAGGCGCCGTCGAGCGCGCCCTCGCGCAGTTCGAGACCGAGCAGCCGGTCGCGTTCGAACGGACCGGGCAGCGACAGCTCGCCGGTCTTGAGCGCCGCGAAGCCGAAGCGGGCGTAATAAGCCGCGTCGCCGAGCAGGATCACGGCGCCATGCCCGAGCGCCCGGGCGGCGGCCAGCGCGTGGTTCATCAGCGCAGCGCCTATGCCAAGCTCGCGGCACGACTTGTCGACCGCCAGCGGGCCCAGCATCAGCGCCGGGACGCCCCCGGCGCTGACGTGCCACAACCGCACGGTTCCGACCAGCCGGCCCTGATGCACGACCGAGAGCGCGAGGCCTTCGGCGGGCAGGCGTCCATCGCGCAGGCGCTGGCAGGTGCGCATCTGGCGGTTTACGCCAAAGCAGGCATCCAGCAGCGCTTCACGCGCAACGACGTCCGAGGCACGTTCCGCACGGATCACGAACGGAGCGGCATCGGGGGTCAGGGCAACGGGGGTGTTCCGCAAAGCAGTCATGGCACGTCAGTCCTCGCTCCAACGGCAGCAAGCCGCGGGAGCGTTGTCAGCAAATTTGCATGTGAACAGGATGGGAGCCGGCGAACCGGCTCCCGGTTATCAAAGCCTCTTGGGAGGTCTTTAGATGTGGTAGGTCCGCAACGGCGGGAAGCCGTTGAACGCCACCGACGAGTAGGTCGACGTATACGCACCGGTACCTTCGATCAGCAGCTTGTCGCCGATCTCGAGCGTCACCGGGAGCGGGTACGGCATCTTCTCGTACATCACGTCCGCGGAATCGCAGGTCGGGCCCGCGAGCACGCACGGCGTCATGTCCGCCCCGTCATGCGGGGTGCGGATGGCGTAGCGGATCGACTCGTCCATGGTCTCGGCGAGACCACCGAACTTGCCGATGTCGAGGTACACCCAGCGCACTTCGTCCTCGTCGCTCTTCTTGGAGATCAGAACGACTTCGGTTTCGATGACGCCCGCATTGCCGACCATGCCGCGTCCCGGTTCGATGATGGTTTCCGGGATCTGGTTGCCGAAATGCTTGCGCAGCGCGCGGAAGATCGACCGGCCGTACTGCACGACCGGAGGAACGTCCTTGAGGTACTTGGTCGGGAATCCGCCGCCCATGTTGACCATGGACAGGTTGATGCCCCGCTCGGCACAGTCGCGAAACACCGTCGAGGCCATCGCCAGGGCACGATCCCACGCCTTCACCTTGCGCTGCTGCGAGCCGACATGGAACGAGATTCCACAGGGCTCGAGGCCAAGGCGCTTGGCGAGGTCGAGCACTTCGACCGCCATCTCCGGGTCGCAGCCGAACTTGCGCGACAGCGGCCATTCGGCGCCTGCGCAGTCATAGAGAATGCGGCAGAACACCTTGGCGCCGGGCGCGGCACGGGCGATCTTCTCGACTTCGGCGCTGCAATCGACCGAGAACAGGCGAATCCCAAGCTCGAAGGCGCGCGCGATATCGCGCTCCTTCTTGATCGTGTTGCCATAGGAAACACGGTCCGGAGAAGCCCCGGCGGCCAACGCCATCTGGATTTCGACGACCGACGCGCAGTCGAAGCAGGAGCCCATCGAGGCCAGCAGCGACAGCACTTCCGGCGCCGGGTTTGCCTTTACCGCGTAGAACACGCGGCTGTCCGGCAGCGCCTTGGCGAAGCTCTGGTAGTTGTCGCGCACGACTTCGAGATCGACGACGAGGCACGGCTCGACGTCCTGGCCCTCGTTACGGCGGTTGCGCAGGAATTCCTGAATACGTTCAGTCATAGTAGCACCCTCCCAAACGGCCCAGCGACGGGACACGTTCAAAAATGATCTCGGATCAAAGCGCTTCAGCCACATCACGCGATGGAGGCGCGAGGGGGCCAAAAGCTCAGACCGAATTGTGCTGCCGTGGATTGGTTGGGAATGATCCCGCCCGCACACCTGGCAATGAAGGACAAGCCTCTTCGGTATTCGCGCCGGCTGGTGGAAAGCCGGCAGAGACCAAAAAAGCCCGATCCGTCGTTGCTTTAAGTCGCGTCCCCCGTTGCACGGTTGCAAGGAGTAAAGAGACCTTCAACGGCATCTCTTGAGAGAGATGCTGGACTCTCAAGTCCAAGACGACTTGAGCGACCCTCGGTTCTTCATCCCTTGGCGGCTGTCCGGCCTCTTGTCCGGATACCTACCGACTGACACACGACCACAGGCACGTGCGAAATTGGGCAAGACTGCAAATAAGGGTTTTGAGTCTGCTTCGCAACATTTTTTTTAGGCTGTGAGCAAATTTCCCTAACACGGCGTTTCAGCGCCGCGCTCGGCACGCGCCAGCGGCGCCAAAAGTGAACAGACGTTAAGTTTGTTTAACGAGGTGTGAGCGTTTGAGGCCTGCGGCGCGCGGCTTTGTCGCGCGCACGACTTACGCGCGGCGCGTAAAGGGCTCGACGCGTTGTGCGGCGCGGATGAACGCGATCATGATGAAGACGCCGACCGCGAACAGCACGGCCTGCAGGATATGCGCGCCGGTGTCGTCGAAGCCGAACAGGATCGCGAGCGCCCAGCCGCCGGCGAAAGCCGCACCGAACACTTCGGCGCCGATCAGGATCGCCGCGCTGATCACGGTGACGACGCTCGGCCAGACGATCTGGCGGGCGCTGGTCGGGGAGGGCTGCGCACTCATGGGTTCTGTCCTGTTCAAGGGGCGCAATCTCTCCGAAAAGGCCCTCGCTATCAAGCGTAAAAGGCCCAAAAAAGCCCGATCGCGTGATATAGCGTCCCTCACTCATTTGGGACGCAAACGGGAATTCCTATGCCAGAAACCTCGGAAACGCCGGCACTTTCGCAAGCTCAGGCCAACCCGCTGCTGAAGCCGTGGCGGACGCCGTTCGAGACCCCGCCCTTTGCCGAGATTGCGCCCGAGCATTTCCTGCCCGCCTTCGAGCAGGCCTTTGCCGACCACTCGGCCGAGATCGCCGCGATCACCCACGATCCGGCGATGCCCGATTTCGCCAATACCGTCACCGCGCTGGAGCGCTCGGGCAAGCTGCTCTCCAAGGTTTCGTCGGTGTTCTACGATCTGGTGTCGGCGCATTCCAATCCGGCGCTGCTGGAGATCGACAAGGAGGTGTCGTTGCGGATGGCGCGGCACTGGAACCCGGTCATGATGAACGCGGTGCTGTTCGGCCGGATCGCGCTCCTGCACGACAACCGCGCCACGTTCGGGCTGACGCCTGAGCAGATGCGGCTCCTGGAGCGCACCTATACGCGTTTCCATCGCTCCGGCGCCGGGCTCGACGAGGCGGCGAAAAAGCGGATGGCCGAGATCAACGAGCGGCTGGCCCATCTCGGCACCGCGTTCAGCCATCATTTGCTGGGCGACGAACAGGACTGGTTCATGGAGCTCGGCGAGGCCGATCGCGACGGCCTTTCGGACAGCTTTATCGCGGCATCGAAGGCGGCGGCCGACGAGCGGGGCATGGCCGGCAAGGCGATCATGACGCTGTCGCGCTCCTTCGTGGAGCCGTTCCTGAAGACCTCCGGCCGCCGCGACCTGCGCGAAAAAGTGTTCAAGGCTTTCGTTGCGCGCGGTGACAACGGCAATGGCAACGACAATAACGAGACCATCGTCGAGATCCTCAGGCTGCGCGAGGAGAGCGCCAAACTCCTGGGCTTCCCGACCTTCGCCGCCTATCGCCTCGAGGATTCGATGGCCAAGACGCCTGAGGCCGTCCGCGGGCTATTGGAGCGGGTCTGGAAGCCGGCGCGGGCGCGGGCGCTGGCCGATCGCGATGCCCTGCAGGCGCTGGTGGCGGAAGAGGGCGGCAATTTCGCGCTGGCACCGTGGGACTGGCGCTATTACGCCGAAAAGCTGCGGCAGATCAGGGCCAATTTCGACGATGCCGCGATCAAGCCCTATC
>NZ_JBEKCZ010000211.1:0-8656 GCF_050014615.1 Bradyrhizobium sp.
CCGTCAGCATCGCCGCGATATCACTGAGCATATCGCCGAACAGATTGTCGGTGACGATGACGTCGAACTGCTTCGGCGTTTTTACCAGATTCATGCCGCCGGAATCGGCCAGCTGGTGATCGAGCTGCACGTCCTTGTATTCGCGCGCATGCACCTGCGTGACGACTTCGTTCCAGAGCACGCCAGTCTTCATGACGTTGCGCTTTTCCATCGAGGTTACCTTGTTGCGCCGCTTGCGCGCGAGATCGAAAGCAACGCGGGCGATTCGCTCGATTTCAAAGGTGTCATAGACCTGGGTATCGACCGCGCGTTTCTGCCCGTTGCCTATATCGGTGATGGTCTTCGGCTCGCCGAAATACACCCCGCCGGTGAGTTCGCGCACGATCATGATATCGAGGCCCTCGACCACCTCGCGTTTCAGGCTCGATGCCTCCGCCAGCGCGGGATAGCACACCGCGGGCCGCAGATTGGCGAACAGGCCGAGATCCTTGCGCAGCCGCAACAGCCCGGCTTCGGGGCGCACCTCATAGGGAACGCCGTCCCATTTCGGCCCGCCGACCGCGCCGAAGATCACGGCATCGGCGGCTTGCGCGGTGGCCATGGTCGCGTCGGTAATGCTGAGCTGGCTCGCATCATAGGCGGCGCCGCCGACCAGGCCCTGCTCGGTCTCGAAATGCGCGATGCCTTGCGCGTTAAGCCAGTCGATCAGGCGCTGCACCTCCGCCATCACTTCGGGGCCGATGCCGTCGCCTGGGAGAAGCAGCAGTTTATGGGTCGCCATCAGAAGGTCCTTGTGTATTTTCATTCGTCATTCCGGACGCCGAGCATAGCGAGGCGATCCGGAATCCGGCGTGAGATGGATTCCGGGTACGCGCCGACGCGCGCCCCGGAATGACGGGGAAGCGGGATTGCTAGAGCGGCGTTGCGCAAATGGCAAGACACCATTGCCACGGCTTTTCAGAAGAGGCTGGGGAGGGGTTCCTCCTGAGGACCTCTCGCTGCTCAGCTCCCGCTGAATGAATTATAGCCCTGATCTTCCCAATAGCCGCCCTTGTAGTCGTTGGTGACTTCCATTGAGACCACATATTTCGGATTCTTGAATCCGAGTTTGGTTGGCACCCTGATCTTCATCGGAAAGCCGTAGGCCCGCGGCAGGATTTCGTCGCCGAATTTGAATGTCATCTGGGTCTGCGGATGCAGCGCGGTGCGCATGTCGAGAGGCGAGTTATAGCCCTCCCGGTCGGCGCACTGGAACCAGCAATATTTGGCGCGCGTGTCAGCGCCGACCAGCTTGAGGAAATCGCGCAGCGGCGTGCCGGTCCAGCTTCCGATCGCGCTCCAGCCCTCGACGCAGATATGGCGCGTGACCTGCTTGACCTGCGGCAGCTTGTAGAGCTCCTCCAGCGTCCATGATTTCTTGTTCTCGACCAGGCCGCTGACCTCGAACTTCCAGGTCTTGCCGTCGACTTCGGGCGCGTCATCGAGTTCGTAATAGGCGTTGAACGGAAACGGCTTGGTGATCGCGCTTTCCGGGAAGGTCGGCGCCAGCGCATCGGGGTTGAAGATCAGCGCCTGCACGCTGTCATTGAACTTCGAGACCTTCTTCAGCATCTCTTCCGCCGAAAAACTGTCGGACACGTCGCAGCCGGTCAGCAGCGTCAGTGCGCCGAAACTGGCGCCGCCGGCGATGAAGCGGCGACGCGCCAGATCCGGCATCGTCTTTACGGCGTCGCGAACCAGCAATTGCTTGTCGACGCCTGGAATCAGAAGCGAGCGAAGGCGGCCCATGATGTGTTCTCCTCGAAGTCTCTATTATTTAACGCCCGATGATCATGGCGCGCAGGCTTTTGGGTACCAGCAGTGCCAGCGCGACATGAATCACCATGAAGGCGACGATCGCCGACATACAGACGAAGTGGACGTAACGCGCGATATCGTAGCCGCCGAACAAAGCCGTCAGCCACTGCAGCTGCACCGGCTTCCAGATCGACAATCCGGACAGCACGATCAGAACGCCGACGACGATGATGCCGGTATAGAGCAGTTTCTGCACCTGGTTGTATTTGGTGAGGTCGTCATGCGACAGCTTGCCGGTCAGCGCCGCCCTGGTATCGGCAATCACGCCCGCCGGCGAGATCGGCAGCAGCTTCCTGGCGAAGCGCCCGGTCGCAAAGCCGAGCGTGAGATAAACCAGGCCATTGACCATCAACAGCCACATCGCCGCGAAATGCCAGAGCAGCGCGCCACCGAGCCAGCCGCCCAGCGTGATCGAGTGCGAAAACGTAAACTTGAACAGCGGTGAGGCGTTGTAGATCTGCCATCCCGACATGATCATCAGGATGATCGCCACCGCATTGATCCAATGCATGATCCGGACCCATGCCGGCTGAATCACAGCCTTTGTGGGCTTTGTGGCGGGTAAGGTGCGCTCATCGTTGGCGGCTAGGCTGGACATGACAGTTCCCTTGGCAGTTCCCTTGGCAGTTCCATCGCTGACAACTGGTTCGCTTTATATACGCCGGAAGCCGGCCCTTCGTTACTAATTTGCCGATGACCGGATTGATCCATGCCGGGCATAGCGGTCACAAAAAAGCGAGCCGGGTTGCCCCCGGCTCGCCATGCGTATCCCGACGGGGATGCGATCAGGACACGCTTGGGGTTACGACGCCGGCATCAGGACGGTGTCGATGACATGGATCACGCCGTTCGACTGATTGACGTTCGAGATCGTGACGGTCGAGGAATCGCCCTTGGCGTCGACGATCATCACCTTGCCGTCGGCCTTCTTCACGGTCAGCTCTTCGCCTTCGACGGTCTTGAGCTTCTTGCCGTCGGTCAGGTCGGAGGCCTCAAGCTTGCCCGCCACCACATGGTAGGTCAGGATCTTGGTCAGCGTCGCCTTGTTCTCGGGCTTCACCAGGGTGTCGACGGTGCCGGCCGGCAGCTTGCCGAAGGCGGCATTGGTCGGCGCGAAAACCGTGAACGGACCCTTGCCCTCCAGGGTCTCGACCAGACCGGCGGCCTTCACCGCCGCCACCAGCGTGGTGTGGTCCTTGGAGTTGACGGCATTCTGGATGATGTTCTTGGAGGGGAACATCGCGGCACCGCCGACCATCACGGTCTTTTCCTGTGCGCTGACCGGCGCAACAATGACGGCCGTCAGAGCCAGCGCGCTGAAGGCGACGGCGGACAAAAGTGCGATACGCTTGGACATTGACTTGGACATGGAAACGTCTCCCGTTGAGTGCGTGACCAGCGGAGGTCCGCCGGCGATGAGGGGGCCAACAACGACGCTGGTATGGGGTTGACTGCGTCGCCGTTGGGCCGAGTTACGGGAGGTTTCGGGGCCGGTTTCAGGGAATAAATTTTCAAAAATTTGAAACTTATTCCGGCGCAGGCCGTGTCGATTTGTGACGACTGCTGCGACAGCGATTTCAGGTCGAAAATCAGGGAGTTTTGCGAGACGCGGGAAAGCCGTGCCCTCAGTCGGCAATCGAACGAATGACCCTCGCCGGGTTTCCTCCGACAAGAGTATTGGGGGGAACGTTCCTGGTGACGACGGAACCCGCCGCAACAACAGAGTTTTCGCCCACCGTCACGCCGCCGATGATCGTCGCGCCGGCTGCGATCCATACGTTTCTTTCAATCACGATGGGCTTTGCGATCGTGAAGTCGCGCCGCCGGGACGGCTCGACGGGATGCCCGGACGTGATGATGCTCACGTTCGGCCCGATCATCACATCGTCGGCGATGTCGAGCCCGCCAAGATCATAAAAAGTGCAGTTCTGATTGACGAAGACATTGCGCCCGATACGGATGTCGGCCCCACCGGTCGTGTAGAATGGCGGAATCAACAAGAAGCTATCGTCCACCTTCTTGCCGATGAGATCGCTGAACAAGGCCCGGACCTGGTCCGCATCGTTGAACGTCAAACGGTTGAGATTGGCGGTGATCGCCATCGCTCGCTTGACGCTTGCCGCCATGGCTGCTGATTCCGGCGTTCGCCTCGGAATTATCGTGGTGCGATCACCATTCGCCATTCGTTATTTTCCTCCGTCTCGCGGTAAACCGCCGCTAATCCCGGCTGGCGGGGGTCTGCAAAAAGCCCCGGTTCCAGGTCGGGCTGATCAGGATCTCGTTGATGCAGACCCGCGGCGGCATGCTGGCGACGAAGGCGATGGTGCGGCCGAGATCTTCGGGCTGCAGCATTTTGGCCTGCTCTTGTTCCGACGGAGCCACCGGCCGCAATTTCAGGATCGGCGTCGCGACCTCGCCGGGCGACAGGCAGCACGCCCGCAAGCCATTGGCACATTCGTCCATGTTGAACGAATGGGTCAGCGCCAGCACCGCATGCTTGGTGGTGGTGTAGGCCGGGCCAGGCATTTTCGAGACATGACGGCCGGCCCAGGATGCGACGTTGATGATGCAGCCGTCCTGTTGCGCCCGCATCGCCGGCAGCACCGCGTGCATGCAATACAGCACGCCGTTGAGATTGATCTCGACCAGCCGGTTCCAGCCTTCCAGTTCCATATCGGCCCAGCTGCGTTTCGGCACGTTGATGCCGGCGCTGTTGACCAGAAGATCGATGCGGCCGTGTTTGGCGAGAATCTGCGCCGCGGCCTGGTTGACGTCGGCAGCCTTGCTGACATCGAGCGCGATCGCCTCGGCCTTGCCGCCGGCCGTGCTGATCTTCGCCACCACGGCGTCCAGGGCCTCCTTCCGGCGCCCCGACACCACCACGGTCCAGCCATCGGCGGCCAGCGCTTCCGCCCCGGCCTCGCCTATGCCGCTGCCGCCCCCGGTGACCCAAGCCACGCCCTTCCCGTTACAAGCCACGCGTTCCCCGTTATTTGACATGCAAACTGTCTCCGTTGCCTTGTGAAGGGCCTGTTTGCTATTGAACCCGCTTGGGATTATGTGGCCCTGCGACCCACCCACCGGAATGATGCATGACTGCGACCGACAAAACCACCGTGAACGGCAACCTGTTTTCCCGCCTGTTCGACGGCGTCGACGATCCAAACCGGCTCGCGATCGAAACCGTCGAGGGGCAGCGCATCAGCTATGGCGAGTTGGTGGCCCGCGCGGGCCAGATGGCGAATGTGCTGGTGAACAGCGGCGTCAAGCCGGGCGATCGCGTCGCCGCCCAGACCGAAAAATCGGTGCCGGGCCTGGTGCTCTATCTCGCCGCGGTGCGGGCCGGTGCGGTGTATCTGCCGCTCAACACCGCCTATACGCTGAACGAGCTGGAATATTTCATCACCGACGCCGAGCCCTCGCTGGTGGTGTGCGATCCCTCCAAGGCGCAAGGCATCGGCGCGATCGCGGCGAAGGTGGGCGCCAAGGTCGAAACGCTGGATGCCAACGGCAAGGGATCGCTGACCGATGCCGCCGCCAAGGCAAAGCCCGAATTCATCACCGTGGCGCGCGCGGACGACGACCTCGCGGCCATTCTCTACACCTCGGGCACCACGGGGCGCTCCAAGGGCGCGATGCTGACGCATGATAATCTCGCGTCGAATTCGCTCTCGCTGGTCGATTACTGGCGCTTCACCGACAAGGACGTGCTGATTCACGCGCTGCCGATCTATCATACCCACGGCCTGTTCGTGGCGAGCAATGTCACGCTGTTCGCCCGCGCCTCGATGATCTTCCTGCCGAAATTCGATCCCGAGCTCATTATCAAGCTAATGGCGCGCGCCACCGTAATGATGGGGGTGCCGACCTTCTATACACGGCTGCTGCAAAGCCCGGCGCTGAGCAAGGAGTCCGCCAAACACATGCGGCTGTTCGTTTCGGGTTCCGCGCCGCTGCTCGCCGATACCCACCGCGAATGGGCCGCGCGCACCGGTCACGCCGTGCTCGAACGCTACGGCATGACCGAGACCAACATGAATACCTCCAATCCCTATGACGGCGAGCGCGTCGCCGGCGCGGTCGGCCATCCGCTGCCCGGCGTCTCCGTGCGCGTCACCGATCCCGAAACCGGCAAGGAGCTGGCACGCGAAACCATCGGGATGATCGAGGTCAAGGGATCCAACGTCTTCAAGGGCTACTGGCGGATGCCGGAAAAGACCAAGGCGGAATTCCGCGACGACGGTTTTTTCATCACCGGCGATCTCGGCAAGATCGACGCCAAGGGCTATGTGCACATTCTCGGCCGCGGCAAGGATCTCGTGATCTCCGGCGGCTTCAACGTATACCCGAAGGAAATCGAGAGCGAAATCGACGCCATGCCGGGCGTGATCGAATCCGCCGTGATCGGCGTGCCGCATGCCGATTTCGGCGAGGGCGTCACCGCCGTCCTGGTCTGTGACAAGGGGGCCGGGGTCGACGAGGCTTCGGTGCTGAAGGCGCTCGACGGCAGACTGGCAAAGTTCAAGATGCCGAAGCGGGTGTTTGTGGTCGATGAGTTGCCACGCAACGCCATGGGCAAGGTGCAGAAGAATATCCTGCGCGACACCTATTCGAAAATTTACGCGAAGTGATAGACTTCACGCTGTCATTCCGGGGCGATGCGAAGCAGCGAACCCGGAATGACGGAAACTGGATCGCGTCGTCGCTTTGCTTCGATGGTGTAGCCATGCCAATCGCTCTACGCCCCGCACGCGCCGACGATTTCGATTTCTGCGCCGGCCTTTACTTCTCGGGCATGGGTGAGACCATCCGGCAATTGAAGCTCGACATGGTCGCGCAAGCCACCCATTTGCGCGAGCGCTGGACGGTTCCGGAAGTCCAGATCATCACATCGGATGGCGCCGACATCGGCTGGATTCAAAGTTCGATCCGGGACAATGCGCTGTACCTGGAACAGATTTTCATCGATGCGGCCTTCCAGCGTCATGGCATCGGCACCAGGATCATCAAGGACCTGATAAGTCAGGCTACGCGGGCCGGACAGTCAGTCACACTCGGCGTCGTCAAAACCAATCCGGCGCGAAACCTGTACGAGCGGCTGGGATTCCGCATCACTCATGAAGATGAAAGAAAGTTCTACATGCGGCGCGAGCCTCGAAGCCCTTAAAGCAGGCTGATCACAAACCTGCCGCCGACGATAAAGAGATAGCAGCCGAACGCCAGTTCCAGATTGCGTTTCGACATCGCATGCGCCGCCCTCACCCCGAGCGGCGCGGTCCACAGGCTGGTCGGCATCACAAGCACGGCGCCGATCAGCGATACGTAACCGATCGCAAACGGCCATTGCAGCGCCGCGACATCGGGATAATGCGCCGCCGCGGGCCAGCCGGCATAGACATAACCGATCGCGCCGGGAATCGAGATCAGCACCGCCAGCGCCGACGAGGTCGCGATTCCCTGATGCAGCGGCCGGCCGTAGAACGTCATCAGCAGATTCGAGAACAACCCGCCACCGACGCCCATCAGCGTCGACAACAGCCCGATGCCGAAGCCGTAGATCCGCATCAGCGGTCCTTTTGGAAAATCGTCGCCGAACTTCCAGGTCTCCCGCGCCAGCAACAGTCGCGCCGCCGCCGACCACGCCACCATCACGAACACGATCTTGAACAGCCGCTCCGGCGCGTAGCGTGCGGTCACGCTGCCGGCGATAACGCCGACCAGCACCGGCAGCCACCATTGGCGCAGGATGTCCATATCCACCGCGCCGCGGGCGTAATGGGCACGATAGGACCGGATCGAGGTCGGAATGATGATGGCCAGCGAGGTCCCGATGCACAGCGGCATTCGCACCTCGAGCGGCACCCCGGCGAGCCGGAAACATTCATAAAACACCGGCACCAGGATGGCGCCGCCACCGATACCGAACACGCCGGCGAGAAACCCCGACAGCGCGCCCACCCCCACCAGCAGCAACGCGAGTTCAAGCAGCTCGGAGGCGTTCAACCCTGCGACCATCGTCCCCGCCCCGTTCGAGCCCCTGTTTTGACCGCGAATAGGCTGGTCATGAATCGGGCTTCATCGGAGCTAGGCACCAGCGTCCGGCGGCGCTGTCAATCCCCGTCAATGCAGGGCTCATCTGAAGCTATGAACATTCATTCGCAAACGATGATTTCGCCGTTGCGCTCGCTGTTTCGACTTCGTAAATAGAATTCGTCTACCGCGATCCCCGAAGGGCCCCTGCGGAGGCCCGCCAACTGTCAAAGCCGCCGATGACCGCCAGGATCGAACGACCGCTTTCACCCCACGTGCAGACCTATCGCTGGACCCTGACGATGGCGCTGTCCATCGTCCACCGCGCCACCGGCGTCGCGCTGTATTTCGGCACCTTGCTGCTGGCGTGGTGGCTGATCGCTGCGGCCTCGGGGCCGGCGGCCTATGCCCATGTGCAGGCCTTTACCTCCAGCTTCCTCGGCCGCCTGATCGTGTTCGGCTATACGTGGGCGCTGCTGCATCATCTGTTCAGCGGTCTTCGGCATTTTGTCTGGGACCTCGGCTACGGCTTCAAGGCCAGCGAACGCGAGGCCCTGACATGGGGTGCGCTGATCGCCGGCATCGCCGCGACGGTGCTGCTGTGGATCGTGGCCTACGCGATCGGAGGCGGCCGATGACCGAACCCGTTACGCAAGCCGCGAAATCGATGCGCACGCCGCTGGCCCGCGTCCGCAATCTCGGCGCCTCGCATTCGGGCACCTCGGACTTCTGGCGCCAGCGCGTGACCGCCGTGGCGATGGTGCTGCTG
>NZ_JBEKCZ010000212.1:0-9703 GCF_050014615.1 Bradyrhizobium sp.
CTCGCCTGCTGCATACCTACTCGGCGGAACGACAGGCCGTCGCCAAGGAACTGATCGACTTCGATCGCGAATGGGCCGCGTTGCTTGCATCAAGCAAAGGGTTCGATGCGGCCGAGACCCAACGATATTTCGTCCGGCACGGGCGCTACACCGCGGGAACCGCGGCGCACTACCGTCCTTCAACCCTCACCGGCGAGGCGACCCATCAGCATCTGGCCCAGGGCTTGACGATCGGGATGCGCTTTCATTCCGCGCCGGTGATCCGTTTGACGGATGCCAAGCCTGTTCAGCTCGGTCACGTGGTCAAGGCCGACGGCCGCTGGCGCATCTTCGCCTTTGCCGGAGCAACGGATCCCGCCGCGGCTAACGCCGGCATTCGAACCCTGTGCGACTTTCTTGCCGGGGCAGGGGAGTCTCCTGTGAGGAAATACACCCCTGATGGCGAGGACATCGACTCGGAGATCGATGTCCGCGCGATCTTTCAGCAAGATCATCGCGAGCTCGCCATCGAGGTCATGCCGTCCTTTCTTCTGCCCCGGAAGGGACGTTACGGATTGTGCGATTACGAAAAAATGTTCTGCCCCGACCTGAAAGGGGGCAACGACATCTTCACCCTACGTGGCATCGACCGCGATCGGGGCTGCATGGTGGTGGTGCGGCCGGACCAATACGTCGCGCATGTTCTTCCGCTCGACGGCTATGCGCCGCTCGCGGCATTCTTCGATGGGTTCATGACGCGTCGGCACTGAACGCGGTCGTCCGTGCGCGCCTTCGGCTTACGAATGAGCGGCGCGAACCGTGATTTGCCCGACGGGCAAATCAACGACAGCAAATCAGCGACTCCGCCGTCCAGCCCTTTCCGCAAAAATATTTCGCTTCGCCGTTTGGTAGAAACAGATCTATTGATTCGCCATCCCGTCCCGATCAGAGGGGCGTTTCGCGATCGTCACGGACGCGGGTTGGGATGCGGTGGACGCAGGCGGCGCTTCTGACGAGGGCGCGAGCGTGCGGACGGCGAAGTCGTGTGGTCCTGACGCCCCGACGCTGGCGTCAAGTTGGCGGAAGTATCCGCTGGCGACGGTGACAACAAAGCCCGGTCACCGGGGAGATCACGAAGGAAACCGTTAAAACCATTGCGCAGGGAAGGCCGGGCGTTCCGGCGAACCTGTGGCTTCTACCCCTGTGCTTTTTGCGAACCTGTGGCTTCTACCCCTGTGCTTTTTTGCTGCACAGGGGGCTGCGGGTGCGCCAAGCACCCGGCTTTCCCTGCGCCCTCTGTTTTATGAGGGACAAGATTTTTGCATGACTCGGGCACGGCGTGCTGCGAGAACGCGGATGTGTGTCTTGACGTCATTGCGAGCGAAGCGAAGCAATCCATTCTTTCTTTGCTCGGCGCGATGGATTGCTTCGCTTGCGCTCGCAATGACGTGTAGAGCGACTGCCTGCATCCTAAATCGGTTTCCCCGCATAGGGCATCGAGGCGGTGAGGCCGCCGTCGACCGGGAACGCCTGGCCGTTGACGTAGGACGCGTCGTCGCTGGCGAGGAACAATCCCATCGCCGCCAATTCATGCGGCTGGCCGGCGCGCTTCAAGGGATTGAGCTGGCCGATCTTGCCGTCGGTGCCGCGCTCGCGTGCATTGTCGAAGATCGGCTTGGTCATTCCCGTTTCGATCAAGCCCGGACATACCGCATTGATCCGCACGCCGGTGCCCGACAGCGAATAGGCCGTGGTCTGCACCAGGCTGATGACGCCGGCCTTGCTCGCCGCATAGGGATGTCCGCTGGCACCGGATTTCAGGCCCGCCACCGACGCGGTGCAGACGATCGCGCCGTATTTCTGCGCGATCATGTGCGGCATGGCATATTTGATGGCGAGAAACGGGCCGATCAGATTGATGCGCAGGATTTCCTGCCAGTGATCCACGGTCTGGTCGGCGAGCGGCACCAGCCCACCGCTGATGCCGGCGTTGGCCCAGATCACGTCGAGCCTGCCGTATTTCGACACCGCCCTGGCGATGAAGGCCTTGACGTCATTTTCGGAACCGGCGTCCGCGGTGACCGCTTCGACGGTTCCGCCGGCATCACTGACGAGTTTGGCGGTTTCCTTCACGCTGTCGCTGCGGTCGACGGCAATCAGCCTGGCGCCTTCTTTGGTGAACAATAAGGAGGCTGCGCGTCCGATGCCGCTTCCAGCGCCAGTGATGATGACGGATTTGCCTTCGAGGCGGCCCATGTGTTTCTCCCTTGTCACTTATGTTCGCTATGTTCGCTGGCGTTTTGCAGCGAAAAGATTACCAGTTCGCGCCGGAAAACAGCGCATAAAAAGTACGCTTGCTGCCTCGCGGAATTTCAAACAAGATTTCAAACGTCCAAGCGGATTGCCAAGTCGCTTGCCAAGTCACTTGAGGTCATGTGTGCTCTGACGTAGGACACGCAACATTATTGAAGGGTTCTCGCGATGTCCAATCCAGCCGCCCCATTCGTCGCGCAGCATTCGGTCCCCACAGGGGTGGTCGCGACCCGATGGTGGTGGGTGCGTCACGCGCCGGTGCGGGAAGATGGCGGCTGCATCTACGGGCAGAAGGACATCGGCTGCGACACCAGCGACCGCGAGGTATTCGAGGCGGTCGGAAAAATCCTGCCGCGCCATGCGGTCTGGTATGCGAGCAATCTGAAGCGGACGCATCAGACCGCCGATGCGATCTGGTCGGCGGGATTTCCCAAACCCGCATCGATGCCGCACGAGGCGGCATTCGCCGAACAGCATCTCGGCGAATGGCAGGGGTTGAACCGTGCCGCGTTTTTCGCCAGCCGCCCGGTCGAAGTCGGCAGCTACTGGTTCGCGCCGATCGACGATCCCGCGCCGGGCGGTGAAAGCTTCATGGATCTTTATAACCGGGTGCGCGGCGCGATCGAGCGCATCAACCGCGAGCATGCCGGCCGGGACGTGATCGCGGTGGCGCATGGCGGAACCATCAAGGCGGCGCTCGGCCTGGCACTCGGCCATCAGCCGGAGAAGGGGCTCGCCTTTACCATCGACAATTGCTCGGTGACCCGGCTCGATCATCTCGCCAGCGCCGTTCACAGCGGCTGGCGCATTCCGATGGTCAATCAGCAGCCGTGGATGGCCGGGTCGCAAGTCGCCGGCGCCAGCAAATTGGGCTGACGCGGCGCCTGCATCCGGTTGTCGGACGACGCGAACGCTGCTTAGCTGATCGCAATGCAAACCGGCGCATCCGCCGCCGGATCAATGTTCGGGAGAGAGACATGACCTTGTTTGATATGTCGGGAAAAGTCGCCGTCATCACCGGTTCCTCGCGCGGCATCGGCCGCGCCATCGCCGAGCGGATGGCCGAGCACGGTGCCAAAGTGGTGATCTCCTCGCGCAAGCAGCAGGTCTGCGACGAGGTCGCCAAGGCGATCAACGACAAGGCCGGCAAGCAGGTCGCGCTGGCGGTGGCCGCCAATATCTCGACCAAGGATGACCTCAAGCATCTGGTCGAGGAAACCAATCGCGTGTTCGGCAAGATCGACACGCTGGTCTGCAATGCCGCGTCAAATCCCTATTACGGGCCGCAGGCCGGCATTTCCGACGATCAGTTTCGCAAGATTCTGGACAACAATATCGTCGCCAATCACTGGCTGATCTCGCTGGTGGTGCCGCAAATGATCGCGCGCAAGGATGGATCGATCACCATCATCTCGTCGATCGGCGGCCTCAAGGGCTCGACGGTGCTCGGCGCCTATGCGATTTCGAAAGCCGCCGACATGCAGCTCGCGCGCAACCTCGCCTGCGAATACGGCCAGCACAACATCCGCGTCAACTGCATCGCGCCGGGCCTGATCAAGACCGATTTCGCCAAGGCGTTGTGGGACAATCCGGAGACGCTAAAGGCCTCGACCGCGCGCTCGCCGCTGCTGCGGATCGGCGAGCCCGACGAAATCGCCGGCGCCGCGGTGTTTCTCGCCGCCGCGGCGGGAACGTTCATGACCGGGCAGACCATCGTGATCGACGGCGGGGCGACGATCAGCTGAGACCTTGGATCGTCACTCCACCGCCGCGTACACCAGGCTGCGCACCAGCGTGCGGAAATATTCGCGCTGGCCCGGGCCCTGCGACATGAACACGGCGAACAGCTCTTCCTTGGGATCGATCCAGAAGAAGGTTCCGGCCATTCCGCTCCAGAAGAACTGGCCGACCGAGCCCGCGAACGGCGCCATGCCGTCCTGGGTTCGCACCGCGAAGCCGAGGCCGAAGCTGTGGCCCGGCGGCACCAGATGCGATTGGAGCCCGACCTTGGGGCCGAGATGGTCCGAGGCCATCAAATGCAGCGTCTTGCGCCCGATGATCCTGATGCCCTCGAGCGTTCCGCCGTTGAGCAGCATCTGGCAGAACCGCGCATAGTCCATGGTGGTGGAAACCAGCCCGCCGCCGCCCGATTCCATTACCGGCTTCTCGAGCATGTCGAACAGCTGCACCTTTTCGCCGCTCCAGGGATCGACCGGAAATGGCTCGGCGAGACGGTCGGCGTTGTCGCTGCCGGTATGAAACGCGGTCTCGGCCATTTGCAGGGGAGCGAGAATCCGTTCGGTCAGGAACGCACCGAGCGTCTTGCCGGAGATGACTTCGATCAGGCGGCCGAGAATGTCGGTGGAGCGGCTGTAGTTCCATTCGATGCCGGGCTGGCAAATCAACGGCAGGCTTGCGACCAGGGCTGCGTGTTCGGCATTGCTGATCTTGCGGCTGCGCACCCGCGATTGCTGATACATCTGCTGCACCAGGCCATTGCCGGTATGTTCGTAAGCGATGCCCGAGGTGTGCCGCAGCAGATCCTGAACAGTGATCGGCCGCGCCAGCGGCACCAGATCGAGCTTGCCGTTGTTGTCGACGCCGACCTTCTGGTTCGAGAATTCCGGAAGGTATTTGGCGACGGGATCATTGAGCAGGAAATGGCCGTCCTCGAGCAGCATCATGATGCCGATGGAGACAATCGGCTTGGTCATCGAGAAGATGCGAAACAGGGTGTTGTGCGCCATCGGCGCGGTGCCGGCGGGGTTTTGCCGGCCCAGCGCGTCGAACCAGCCGATCTGGCCGCGGCGCGCGACCATCATGGTCACGCCGGGCGTGGTTCCCTTGTCGATGTCGCGCTGGAAGGCGTCCGACATGCGCTGCAACCGAACGGACGAGAGCCCGAGCGATTCCGGCTTGGCCTGGGGCAGCGGCGGGGTCTGCGGGGCGGCGAGGGGCTTGGCGGCGGTTTGCGCGGTCATGGTCTCTCCCTTTGCTTTTGTTATTGGCCGGGTAGGGGTATGGTGGGGATATCGCCCAAGTCTTATTGTCCAAGTCTTGTTGTCCAAGTCTTATCGCTGAAGTCTGGCGCAGAACATTGGGGTTGAACAGGGCGTTAACCGCTTCGCCCTTGCAATCCAGAACCGCTTAGCTCTTGCAATCCGGCAGTCGCCTATGCTTGAAACGGCGCGGAAAAAGCGGTGACGCTTGGTTCCCGATAGGGGTGTAGCTCAGTTGGTAGAGTACCGGTCTCCAAAACCGGTTGTCGCAGGTTCGAGCCCTGCCGCCCCTGCCAACCCCCGATTACCACTACCTTGACCTTTGGCCGGGCCCGCAGTACATAGCGGCCACCTGCTGCCGGCCCGCTTTGACGGATATCCGGCGCGGCTTTTAAATCCCCCGAACAATCGAGCCCGCTGGACGGCTCATCCTTCAAGAGAGGGCTGGGCGCTAGAGGGCTGTTCGGATTCCTTAAACCACCAATCGTCGCAACGACGGACTGGGATCACCGACGGATGGCTTTCAGCCCGTTCAAATTCCTGCAGGAAGTGCGCTCGGAGACCGCCAAGGTCACCTGGCCGACCCGCCGTGAGACGACGATCACCACCATCATGGTATTCGTGATGGTGGCTTTGGCTTCGATTTTCTTTTTCGCCGCGGATCAGATTATCCGTTACCTCGTCACCTTCTTGCTCGGCATTCACTGATGGCAAGCGCCGGAACACAAACGATGGACAAGCGCTGGTATATCGTCCACGCCTATTCGAACTTCGAAAAGAAGGTCGCGGAATCGATCCGCGAGCAGTCCAAGCAGCGCGGGCTTGATGAGCTGTTCGAGCAGGTGCTGGTGCCGACCGAAAAGGTCACCGAAGTGCGCCGCGGCCGCAAGATCGACGCCGAACGCAAGTTTTTTCCGGGCTATGTGCTGGTCAAGATGAAATTGACCGACGAAGCCTTTCATCTGATCAAGAACACCCCGAAGGTGACGGGCTTCCTTGGCGCGGAAAACAAGCCGATGCCGATCTCGGAGGCCGAGGCGATGCGGATCCTGCATCAGGTGCAGGAGGGTGTGGAACGCCCGAAGGCGTCGGTGTCGTTCGAGATCGGCGAGAATGTGCGGGTGGCCGATGGCCCGTTCGCGTCGTTCTCCGGCGTCATCGAGGAAATCGACGAGGCGCGCTCGCGCGTGAAGGTCGCGGTGTCGATCTTCGGACGCGCCACGCCGGTCGAACTGGAATTCGGTCAGGTCGAGAAGGTCTGATCGTAAGATGGAGCGCGTCTCGCGTGCGAAAGCGCGAAGCGCGTCTTCAAGAGAGAGGTCGTGGGAGGACAAGGCGGTCGCCAACCGTCTTCATCCGAACCACGAAACCTGAAACAGCCGGTTTCGATCGGCATAACAGGAGTGACAGATGGCAAAGAAAGTGACCGGATACCTGAAATTGCAGGTGCCGGCCGGTGCGGCGAATCCTTCGCCCCCGATCGGACCCGCGCTTGGTCAGCGCGGCCTCAACATCATGGAATTCTGCAAGGCGTTCAACGCGCAGACGCAGAAGGAAGAGAAGAATACCCCAATCCCGGTGGTGATCACGATCTACGCCGATCGTTCCTTCACCTTCGAGATGAAGACCCCCCCGATGTCCTTCTTCATCAAGAAGGCGGCCAAGCTCACCTCCGGCTCGAAGCTGCCGGGTCGTGACAAGGCCGGCGCGGTGACCAAAGCGCAGGTGCGCGAGATCGCCGAGGCAAAGATGAAAGATCTGAATTGCGACACCATTGAAGCGGCCATGAAGATGGTCGAGGGCTCAGCCCGTTCGATGGGCGTCGAGGTGGCGGGGTAACGGTCATGGCAATTGGAAAACGTTTGAAGAAGGCCCGCGAGGGCGTCGACCGCGAGAAGCTTTATCCGCTCGTGGACGCCATCAAGATGGTCAAGGAACGCGCCAAGTCGAAGTTCGACGAGACGGTCGAGATCGCGATCAATCTCGGCGTCGATCCGCGTCACGCCGACCAGATGGTTCGCGGCGTGGTGACGCTGCCGAACGGCACCGGCCGCACTTTGCGCGTCGGCGTGTTCGCGCGTGGTGCCAAGGCCGAGGAGGCCAAGGCCGCCGGCGCCGATGTCGTCGGTGCTGAAGACCTGGTGGAAAAAGTCCAGGGCGGCACCATCGATTTCGATCGATGTATCGCCACCCCCGACATGATGCCGCTGGTCGGCCGGCTCGGTAAGGTACTGGGACCGCGCGGCATGATGCCCAACCCGAAAATCGGCACCGTGACGATGGACGTCACTTCGGCCGTGAAGGGCGCCAAGGGCGGTTCGGTCGAATTCCGTGTCGAGAAGGCCGGCATTGTGCAGGCCGGCATCGGCAAGGCGTCGTTCTCGGAAGAGAAGCTGGTGCAGAACGTCAAGGCGCTTGCGGATGCGGTCGCCAAGGCGAAGCCCGCCGGCTCCAAGGGCACTTACATCCAGCGCGTGGCGGTTTCCTCGACCATGGGGCCGGGCGTCAAGGTTGAGCCGGGAAGCCTGCTCGGCTAGGACTCCAGGGAACGGCTAAAACAAATCAAGGGCGGAATTGGGCAACCGGTTCCGCTCTTGTTTTTTGACACGAGGAAGTAGGTCCATGCCATTCGAAGTCCTGATCTACTCGCGCTTCCCCAAGGCGATGATGGCCCGTATCGGCCAGCGCTTCGACCTGATGGATGCCGCGGGCAAACCGCCGGCCGAGGTCTTTACGGCGGAACAGCTTTCTGGCGTCCGGGCGATGATCACGGCCGGCGGGACGCCGCTGCGGGCTGAGGTCATGGATACGCTGCCGGCGCTGCGCGCCATCGTCTGCTATGGCACCGGTTATGACGGCGTCGATCTTGACGCCGCCGCCAAACGCGGGATCGCGGTCGGTCACAGTCCGGCGGCCAACGCGGCCGCGGTGGCCGATCTGGCGGTGACGCTGATGCTGGCGGCGACGCGCCACCTGCTGCCGGCGGACGAATACGTCCGCAGCGGCAACTGGGCAGCGGCGAAACCTTCGCCGCTGTTGCGTCCGCAGCCCGGCAATCCCGGCCGCCGCGTCGGCGTCTACGGCATGGGCGAGATCGGCCGCAAGATCGCAAGCCGCGTCGCGGCGTTCGAGACCGAGGTCGGCTATTTCAGCCGCAGCCGGCACGACGTACCTTATCAGTACCTGCCGAGCCTCGAGGCGCTGGCGGAATGGTGCAGCGTGCTGATGATCGCGGTTCGCGCCGGCGCGGATACCCATCACGCCGTCAATGCCGGCATCCTGCGTAAACTTGGCAAGGACGGCTATGTCGTCAACATCTCGCGCGGCTCGGTGATCGACCAGGCCGCACTGGTCACAGCGCTCACCGAGAGCACGATCGCCGGGGCCGGCCTCGACGTGTTCGAGAATGAACCGCACGCGCCGGATACCTTGACCGCATTTCCCAATGTGGTGCTGACCCCTCATATCGGCGGCCATACCACCGAATCGCATACGGCGATGCAGGACTGCGTGATCGCCAATCTCGAGGCGTTTTTCGCTGGCAAGCCGCTGCCATATGAGGTTCGGGGCGCCTGAAATCGGGGATTCCGGACTGAATTTGTGCAAATGCCGGGACCATCCGAATTACCGGAAATTAGCGCTTGGCAAGCCAGAAAAGACTCGTTAAAGAGCCGTTTCCGGGCGTGCTGGCCGTTGCTGGCACGTCTGTGCTCGCATTCCGAAAACCCGATACGATAGGAGACCATTCCTTTCAGGACATCCGCATGGATTGCTCGAAAGGAAGGGAAAGCCGTCGTTCCGGGGGATGTGGGCAGGGGTCTCCAGCATGCTGGAGTGCCTCGATCCTGTCCAAGACTGCAGGCGCCCGCGGTGAAACGCAAGTTTCTTCAACGGCTTAATTCATGGCCTGCATAGACGGGTGAAGACCGGATTTCGCTTTGCGTCGCCCTGCGACGGGCAGCGGATATGGTTCGAACCTCGACACCCCGCGCCATCAGGTTCGGGAGGGCAGGCTTTTCAAATGTCGTTCTGCCCGACGTGTCCGAAAGACTGGAATGTCTCGAGGTCAGGTTTACGGCGGGACGATGGGTGTAACCCGGCGGTCCTGCCTGTGAGGCAAAGGCCGCCAACCGGAGAGAGCTTGCTGTGGAAAGAGCGGCAAAAAAGGACGCGGTTGAGGCGCTGAACGGTCTGTTCAAGACCACCAGCGTTGCAGTCGTCGCCCACTATTCCGGCCTCACCGTGGCCCAGATGCAGAAGCTGCGCATGCAGATGAAGCAGGCGGGTGCATCGGTGAAGGTCTCGAAGAACCGTCTTGCCAAAATTGCTCTTGAAGGCACGGACGTCGTTGCCATCGGTTCCCTGTTGAAGGGGCCGACCGTGATCGCGACTTCAAACGATCCGGTAGCGGC
>NZ_JBEKCZ010000213.1:0-13848 GCF_050014615.1 Bradyrhizobium sp.
TGATGATATTCTGCGCGAGCGAGGTGGCCTCGGCGGGATCCTTGATGGGAGCCTGCACGATGGCGAATTCATCGCCTCCCATCCGTGCGATCGTGTCGGTTGCGCGGACCAGCCCGCGCAGCCGCTCCGCCACCATCTTCAGCAGCTTGTCGCCGGCGGGATGGCCAAACGTGTCGTTCACCGCTTTGAACTGATCGAGATCGAGGTGATGAACCGCGACCATTTGCTCGCGATGAATTCGGCTGCCCAGAGCATGTTCGAGCCGTTCGTTGAGCAACACGCGATTGGCGAGATCGGTCAGCGCGTCGTGGTGCGCCATATATTCGATCTTGACCTCGGAGCGCCGCTGTTCGGTGATGTCTTCATGGGTGGCAACCCAGCCGCCGTCGGGCATCGGTCGATGGCGAATCTTGAAGGTGCGCCCGTTTTTCAATTCGACGATGCTGTCGGTGGGCTCGTTGGATACCGCGACGTTGGTGCGCCAGTTCAGGTATTCATCCCTGGACATCGCGGGAAAGCTGCCGGCATTAAAGCGCATGTCGACGATTTCGGTCAAAGGGGTCCCGGGGCCGACGCGGTCGCGCGGAAGATCATACATGTCGACGTAGCGGTCGTTACACACGATCAGCCGATGTGCGGCATCGAAGAAGCACAATCCCTGCGACATGTTGTTGATGGCGGTATCGAACTGGAAGTGGCGGATCCGCAGGTTCTCTTCCTGCTGCCTGAGAAGCTCGTGCTGCTGCGCCAGACGCGCGTTGACGTCCTCCCGCTCCGTGATGTCCTCGTGGGTCGCCATCCCACCGCCGTCCGGCATCGGATAGACGGTAAAGATAATGGTCCGGCCATCGCTGAATTCCTGGACGGTCGCGGTCTGAACGGCGCCGTCGCGAAAGCGTTCCTGGATGTAGGCGTCGGAATTGGAAGGCGCCTTCTGCCCCATCGCCAGCCGGCGCTGGATGAGTTCGTTGAGCGGAGTTCCGGGTTTTACCTGCTCGGCCGAAAGTCCATAGATTTCCATATACCGCTTGTTGCAGAACACCACCTTGCGCTGCTTGTCGAAGATAACGAGCCCCATCGAAAGATTGTTGATGGCTTTCTCGAGCAGCCAGCTCGGGACAGCTGGCTCTGGATTGATGGCACGCTTCACGACATCCGTCATATGGCGATCCCCTGCTGCGACCGGCAGCGCTCCTGCGACGAATAGCCGGGCATTGGAAGACCAAGCTGGTAAATGGCGTCCTTGAAACGTGGTGGTTTCGGCGGGTTCCTTGGAGTTCGCTGAACAAAGCGTTAAGATTTCGCCGCCCGGATGGGGGCTACACCCCATCCACCAGAATCACCCTGACATCGTTGACATTGGTGAGCGTCGGCCCCGTCAGCAGGAGATCGCCGGTCGCGGCGAAGAAGGCGGTGGCGTCGTTGTTGTCGAGATAGGCTTTCGGGTCGAGGCCGAGCGATCTCATCCTGGCGAAAGTGCCCTGATCGATGATGGCGCCGGCGGGATCGGCGGCGCTGCCGGCGCCGCCATCGGCGCCGTCGGTATCTCCAGCCAGGGCCGAAATGCCCTGGGTGTTGTTGAGAAGCCCGGCCAGTGCCAGCGCATATTCCTGATTGGGGCCGCCGCGCCCGTTGCCGCGCACGGTCACGGTGAGTTCGCCGCCGGAGACGATCGCGACGCGCTTGCCGTCGCCATGTGCTTTCAGCGCGAGCCGCGCGTGATCGGCGGCGACATCGCGGGCCTCGCCTTCGAGGTCGGCGCCGAGATCGATGATCGCGTATCCGGCGTCCGCGGCCACCTTGATCGCGGCGTCGAGCGAGGCCTTCGGCCGCGCGATCAATTCGAACTGCGTGCGCGCAAAGGCGGGATCGCCGGGCTTGCAGCTTTCGTTGCCGGCGTTGTCGAGCGCGCGGCGGATGGCATCGTCGACCGCAAGGCCATATTTCGCGACGATGGCGCGCGCGTCCGCGAGCGTCGTTGGATCGGGCACCGTCGGTCCCGATGCGATCGCCGAGGGATCGTCATGCGGCACGTCCGATATCGCCAGCGTCACGATGTCGGCCCGTTGGCCGGCACGCGCCAGCCGGCCGCCCTTGATCCGCGACAGATGCTTGCGAACGGTGTTGACCTCGCCGATCGGCGCGCCGGAGCGCAACAGCGCGCGCGTCAGCTGCTGCTTCTGCGCGAACGACACGCCGTCAACCGGCGCGATCCAGTTCGCCGATCCGCCGCCCGACAGCAGCACCAGCAGGAGATCGTCCACACCGGCGCCCGCCGCCATTTGCAGGCTCAGCTGCGCGCCCTTCAGCCCGGCCTCGTCGGGCACGGGATGGCCGGCTTCGATCACCTTGATCCGGCGCGTCGGCACGCCATGGCCGTGACGGGTGGTGGCGATGCCCGATAGCCGATCGAGGTCGAGCCCCCATTGGTCGAGATAATGTCGTTCCGCGGCCGCGGCCATCGCCGCGGCGGCCTTGCCGGCGGCAAGACAGATCACCCGTCCCTTCGGTATCGGGCGCAGATGCGCCGACAGCACGATATCGGGATGGGCGGCGGCGACGGCGGCATCGAAGATCGAGCGCAGGAGAGGGCGTCTGTCGGTCATTGGTTCACGGGATCAGGCATCACGGGATTGGCCATCAAGATATCGGACGCCGGTTATCCATCCGATTGGCGCAAAAGAAAACCCCCGCGGCGCGCCGCTGGGGGATGCGGTCGTCGCGAACTGTCAGCGGGCCGAAGTGTCCCGACTAGCCCCTGCCAACAATCTAAGCTAGCGTTCAGCTCAGATCGAATCAGCGAGGGCTGGTGGTTTCCCGGCGTATGCATTGTATTGCCGAGGCGGCGGTATGGGTTTGGCATCTAGGGAACCCCATCGATGACGCCTCGATTCGTGAGCTGCAGAGCACGCGAGACGAAGCGTGATTGGCGATCAGGTCAAAGACCCGAAGCCCCGTTGAGCGGCTCACATCCAAGAAGCCCCCGGCTTTGCCAGCGTATGCTTACCAGGTGAACTCAATCGCGAAAGAGGAGCACCTGCATCCAGCGACAAAACAAGGCGCATCCTGACCATGACCACTGAACCCGCTGCTCCCGCCACCCTTCAGCCCCTTCTTGGTCAACTCAAGGATCTCGGCTTCAAATATATCCAGGACGAGGACTACGCCAGCGCTCAGTTCGCTTTCAAGAAAATCCTTGAGCTGGACAACAAGGATATCAACGCGCGATTCATCTACGCCCATCTGATCGACGACGGCTCACACAAGAAGGCCGCTGAGTCACGCGATATGCTGTTGGCCATTCTGGACGAGCATCCAGCAATATTTGACCAGCCGACCGAAACCAATCTGAAGCTGATAAGAGGCGCGGCAACGAAATGCCGCGACGTCGGGCCCTTCAGCAAGGGAATTGAACTTTTCCGCAAGTTGGCCCACGCATCAGGCAGCGCCGGCGACTATTATCAGCTCAGCGAAATCCTGACTCAGGGTAATTTTTTTGAAGAGTCGATTGCCAGTCTTGAAAAAGCGATCGCGCTTGATCCCGCGACTTTCGATGTCGCGGCCACCAGAGAGACCCTGGAAATCGCAAGATCGCATTTGAGCCAGACAACTTCCAAAACGGCAAAAGGCAGGAAGAAGATCGGTCGCTATCCGGAAACGGCAGAATTTCTCGGCGATTTTCAGAAGCTGATGAAGGACCATATCGCTGTCAATTTGAACAGCGAGTCCAAATTCATCAACAAGAATACCAGATTTTTCACGATGGGTTCCTGCTTCGCCAGAAATCTGGCCAAAAGCCTGCACGCGAGCGGTTACGTCAGCCATCACATGGAAATCTCCGAATACATCAATACGACGTTCGCCAACAAAGTGTTCGTCGACTGGCTCAGTGACGCCGCTATCGATGGCGCAATTCGCGACAGGATCGTCGAGCTGTTGCCGCCGGGCTGGAGCAAGGAAAATGCGCTGCAGATCATCCGGAATAGCGATGTCTTCATTTTGACGCTCGGTGTTGCGCCTGCGTTTTTTGACAGGGTAACCGGCGATTTCGTCTTGCCACGGCCCAGTGGCCTGAATTCCAGGGTGCTGGCGGAGAAATATCTGTTTCGGACCACGAGCGTCCAGGAAAACGTCGACAATGTGCTTTACCTGATCGAATTTATCAGAAAAATATCGCCTGACATGAAGATCATCGTCACCGTTTCCCCGGTGCCGTTGCTGGCTTCCTTCGAATATGAGTCAGCCGTTCAAGCCGACTGCCTGTCAAAAAGCACGATGCGGCTGGTTGCCCATGAGGTGGTGAATAATTCGAAACTCTCGAATATTTTATACTGGCCATCATTTGAAGTTTTCAGATGGGCCGGCTCAAATGCCAGTAATTATTATGCCGCGGACGATGGCGCCGCCTGGCATGTTTCCGAAGAAAAAGTGGCTGGCACGATCAGGGCATTTGTCGACATGTTCTCTGCCGCGTGACCGTGGCCGGTCAAAACCGGTGTAGCTTCCCGATATCACAAAACCCCGCGGCGCGCCGCGGGGTTTTGCGATCGATCGGTGTCCGGGACCTCTTGACCGGGGATCGCGTCCTGGCGTCAGCCGCCGACATCCGCGCTGATGATGTCGCCGAACAGCTCCCATTTCTCGCCCTTGAACCTCATCAGCTGAAGCTGGCTGAGCGGGCCGAAATTGGTTGGGCTGGTATTGATCTTGATGCCGGGCAGCAGGACTTCGGTACGAAAATTCTGCAGGTTCGCGGCTTGCTTCATGATGTTGGCGCGGGTGAGGTCGTCACCGCATTTCTTGAGCACCTCGACCAGGGTCTGCGAAACGCCGTAGCCGACCACGACGTTGATATCGAGCTTGTTGCCCTCCGGATAATCCTTGGCGAGGAAGTCGTAGAACTGCTTCATGCCGGGATCGTTGTCCCACTGCGGATCCGACGCGTCCTTGAGGTAGGAGGCCGAAATAATGCCTTGCGCGTTCTCGTAACCCGCCGGCTTGATCACGCTGCCGACCGACACCGAAACGTTGTTGAGGAAGTGAAGCGGCTTCCACTCGATCTCGGCGACCTTCTTGATCGCCTGCGCCGCGAATTTCGGCGTGGCGATGTCGATGAACACGTCGGCCCCGCTCGATTTGAGCTTGACGATGTGGCTGTCGACGGTCGGCTCCGAAGTTTCGAAGCTCTCCTCGGCGACGATCATCGAGGCGGCCTTGGCGCCCAGGCCATCCTTCAGGCCCTTGAGGTAGTCCTTGCCATAGTCGTCGTTCTGATACAGCACGGCGATCTTGGCGTCCGGCTTCTCCTTGAGAATATATTTGGCGTAAATCTGGGTTTCGCTCTGGTAGCTCGGCTGCCAGCCCATGGTCCACGGAAATTCCTTGGGATCGTTCCACTTGGTGGCGCCGGTGGCGACGAACAGCTGCGGCACCTTCGTTGAACAGCAGCAGGACCTCGTCGCTTTCCACCAGCTTGCGCGCCTGTTCCACGGTCTTCGGCGGACTGTAGCTGTCGTCATAGCTGATGAAATTGATCTTGCGGCCGTTGATGCCGCCGGCATCGTTGATCTTCTTGAAATAGGCGGCTTCGGTCTTGCCGATCACGCCATAGGCGGAGGCGGGGCCGCTGTAGGGCATGATGTTGCCGATCTTGATTTCGGTGTCGGTGGCGCCGGTGTCGTATTTCTTCTGCGCCAGCGCGCCGCTGCTGGACGCAGCAAGCACCGCCAGCGCGGCGGCTGAGGCGATTGCAATTCTGTTCATGATCGCTGGCATCGCGGTCTCCCTCTTTTTCCAATGGCATGGACGGTGTGTCATGGCCTTCTTGATCGAAAGCTCTTTGAACCGATGCCTTGAGTACCATTTTACCGGGACCCTCACAACAAAAAGCCCTCCGCGCGACGCGCGAAGGGCTGCTTCTTTAGTAGTCAGGCGGCCATCGTCAGATGACGCTGCGTCGCTCGCTCAGGCGCCGATACGCATGGTTCCTCACGCGTATCAGTTGCTGGCTTCGCCGCTGATGATATCGCCGAACAGGTCCCATTTCTCGCCCTTGAAGCGCTCCATCTGAAGCTGCTCGATCGGCGCGAAGTCGGTCGCGGAGGTATTGATCTTGATGCCGGGCAGCAAGGTATCGGGCGCGAAGTCCTTCAAGCTTGCCGCCTGCTTCATGACGTTTTCGCGGGTCAGGTTGTCGCCGCACATTTCCAGCACCTTCACCATGGTCTGGGCCGCGCCGTAGCCGTAGACCACCGAGCCGTCGAGCTTGTTGCCTTCGGGATAATACTTCTCGAGAAATGCGAAGAATTTCTTCATGCCGGGATCGTTGTTCCATTGCGGATCGGCGCCGTCCTTGCCGTAGTTGGCTGACAGAATGCCCTGCGCGTTCTCGAAGCCGGCCGGCTGGATCACGCCGCCGACGGAAGTCGAGACGTTGGACACGATATGCAGCGGCTTCCACTCGATCTCGGCCAGTTTCTTGATCGCCTGCGCCGCGAATTTCGGGGTGGTGATGCTCAGGAAGACATCGGCGCCGCTGGCCTTGAGCTTGACGATGTGGTTGTCGATGGTCGGCTCCGAGGTCTCGTAACTTTCCTCGGCAATGATCATCGACGCCCTGGCGCCGAGCTGGTCCTTCAGGCCCTTGATGTAGTCCTTGCCGAAATCGTCGTTCTGATAGAGCACGCCGATCCTGGCGTCCGGCTTCTCCTTCATCAGGAACTTGGCGTAAATCCGCGCTTCGGTCTGATAGCTGGGCTGCCAGCCCATGGTCCACGGAAAATCCTTCGGGTCGTTCCACTTGGCGGCGCCGGTGGCGACGAACAGCTGCGGGACCTTCTTGGCGTTCAGATATTTCTGGATCGCCGAATTCGAGGGCGTGCCCAGCGCATTGAAAATCAGCAAGACCTCGTCGCTCTCGACCAGCTTGCGCGCCTGCTCCACGGCCTTCGGCGGGCTGTAGCCGTCGTCGTAGCTGACGAAATTGATCTTGCGGCCGTTGATGCCGCCCTCGGCGTTGATCTTGTTGAAATAGGCTGCCTCGGTCTTGCCGATCACGCCATAGGCGGAAGCGGGACCGCTATAGGGCATGATGTTGCCGATCTTGATCTCGGCGTCGGTCGCGCCGGTGTCGTATTTCTTCTGGGCCAGGGCAGCGCCGGTCGTGGCAGCGAGGGCAAGAATCGCCGTCGCGGACGCGGCGATAAGTGTTCTTGGTTTTGAACGCATTTTTTCTCCTTGGGTTTTCTCGGCTAGTTTTTCTTGAATTTGCCGAGCAGTTGTTGTGCGACCACGGCGATTTGCCTGGCGCCGTGCGGCACCAGGAAGATGACGAGGAACAGCAGCACGCCGAACACGGCGCCGGACAGCCCCTTCGAGATCCCCTCGGCGATATTCGGAACGAAGATGATGAACGCCGAACCCACGATCGATCCCGGCAACCATCCGACGCCGCCGACCACCATGCCGAGAAACAGCGAGATCGCCAGCGTGATGGTGTAGCCGTCCGGTGCGACGAACTGCACCGCGATCGCGCCCAAGCCGCCGGCGACGCCGGTGATGCCGGCGCTGACCCCGAACGCCAGCGTCTTGTACAGGGCGACGTCGATGCCCATGGCGGATGCGGCGATTTCGTTGTCGCGGATCGCCATGAAGGCACGGCCGGAGCGCGATTTCAGCAGATTGACGGAGAAAATATAGATCGCGACCGAAACCGCGAGCGTGAAATAATACAGCCACATGTCCTGCGACATCGGCAGGCCGAACGGCGCGTCAGGCTTGGTCACCACCAGGCCCTGCACGCCGCCGGTCCATTTCTCGAATACCCCGAGCTTCAAAAGCTGCGGCATGGCGGTGGCCAGCGCAAAGGTCGCCAGCGCCAGATAGACGCCGCTCAACCGCAGCGCCGGCTGGCCGAACAGGAAGCCGAAGGCGAAGCAGACAATTCCGGCGATCGGCAATGTCAGGGCGTAATTGATATCGGCATGTTCCATCAGGATCGCCGAGGTGTAGGCGCCGACCGCGTAGAAGGCGCTCTGGCCCAGCGAAAACTGGCCGCTGCCGCCGGTCAGGATATTCAGCGCCAGAACGGCCAGCGCATAGATCAGCAACATCGTCAGCTGGAAGATGATGAAATTCTTGACGAACAGCGGCACCAGGATCAGCACCAGCAGCATCGCCAGTGACGTTCCGTTACCGAGTGTCATGGCGCGCTTGGGAACGGCCTCGACCGCGGGCGCTTCGGTGACGACTTCCTGAACGGCGCTCATGATCAAACTCGCTTCACGATGGGCCGGCCAAACAGGCCCGCCGGTTTGACAACCAGGACGGTGATGATCAGCGCCAGCGCGATCGGCAGCTTCAGTTCATTGCCGACGCCGGGGATATAGGTGCCGGCGAGATTTTCGATGATGCCGACCAGGAAGCCGCCGATCACGGCACCGAACGGGCTGGTCAGTCCGCCGAGCACGGCGGCGGCGAATCCGTAGATCAGCACGCCGCCCATCATGTTCGGCTCCAGAAACACCACCGGCGCGATCAGCATGCCGGCGATCGAGCCGATCGCCGCCGCCATGCCCCAGCCGAGTGCGATCATCCAGCCGGTGTTGACGCCGACCAGCCGCGCCGATTCAGGCACCGAGGCGGCCGCGCGCATCGACAGCCCGATCCGCGTAAACTGGAAGAACAGGTAAAGCAGGATCAGCAGCAGGACCGTGACCCCGATCATGCCGGCCTGATGGGTCGAGATCAGCTGGCTGCCGAGAAACGGCGACGATCCGAACGGTGTCGGATATTGCTTGATGGTGAAATCCCAGATCAGCCCGGCCACGCTGTTGATGATCGCGTACAAGGCGATGAAGCCGGCGACGTTGGTCAGGATCGGGGCCTTGGCCAGCGGCTTGAACAGCAGGCGCTCGATCAGGATGCCGGCGGCGAACGAAAATGCCAGCGTGAGCACGAACGCCCCCCAATAGGGCACGCCCCACTGCATCAACTGCCAGGAAATGAAGGTCGAGAACATCGCCATCTCGCCCTGGGCGAAATTGAGATGGTCGATCGCCTGGTAGATCATGACGACGGCGAGCGCCATGCAGGCATAGATCGCGCCGGTGGCGATGCCGGCCAGGACCTGATTGGTGAAAAGCTCCACGGCCGTGCTCCCTCAATATCCCAGATAGGATTTACGCACATCTTCGTTGTTCGCGATCTCGGTGGCACTGCCCGACATCACGATCCGTCCGGTCTCGATGACGTAGGCCTTGTCGGCGAGTTCCAGCGCCAGCTGCGCGTTCTGCTCCACCACCAGGATGGTGACCTTGTCCTCGCGGTTGATCTTGCCGAGGATCTTGAACAGGTCGCGCACGATCAGCGGCGCCAGCCCGAACGACGGCTCGTCGAGCAGCATCAGCCGTGGACGCAGCATCAGGGCGCGGGCGACCGCGAGCATCTGCTGTTCGCCGCCCGACAGCGTGCCGGCCTGCTGGGTGTAGCGCTGCTTGAGCACCGGAAAGTGAGCGTACATGCGCTCGATGTCGGACACGATGCCGGCCCGGTCGCTTCGCGTGATGGCGCCAAGCTGAAGGTTTTCTTCCACCGTCATGGTGGTGAAGGTGCCGCGGCCCTGCGGCACATGGGCGATGCCGAGGCGGACGATGTTTTCGGTCGAGCGGCCGGCGAGCGGCGCGCCGTCGAATTCGATCGCGCCGGTGGTGCGCACCATGTTGCAGATCGCGCGCAAGGTCGTGGTCTTGCCGGCGCCGTTGGCACCGAGCAGCGTCGTCACGCTGCCTTCATTGAGAGCAAATTCGAGACCATGAAGGGCCTGGACCTGGCCGTAATAGGCCTTGAGATCCCGGATGTTGAGCATCGCCGTCATGTATCCTTGCTCCCCAGATAGGCCTTGATGACATCCGGGTCGGACTGCACCACGGCCGGCGTTCCCTCGGCGAGCTTGCGGCCGAAATTCAGCGCCACCACGTGATCGGCGATCGACATCACGAGGCCCATGTGATGTTCGACGAGCAGAACGGTCATCTTGCGCTGGTCGCGAATCCGGCGGATCAGATCGCCAAGCGCGTAGACTTCCTCGTGGTTGAGGCCGCCGGCGGGTTCATCGAGCAGCAGGATCTTCGGATCGGCCGCCAGCGCGCGCGCCAGCTCGACGCGTTTCTGGGTGCCGAACGGCAGCCCGGAAACCGTGAGATGGGCGACGTCTTCGAGATCCAGATAATTCAGGATTTCATGAACGCGCCGGTTGAGTTCGGCCTCGCTGCGGCGAACCCAGGGCAGTTTCAGCGAGTCGCTGATGATGTCGCTGTTGGTGCGGGCATGGGTGCCGACCCGGACGTTGTCGAGCACCGAAAGATTGGGAAACAAGGCGACGTTCTGGAAGGTGCGCCCGATGCCGATTTCGGCGATCCGGTGCGGCGGTCGCTTCAGGATGCTCTTGCCTTCCATCAGGATGTCGCCCTTGCTAGGCTGATAGAGTCGGCTCAGGCAGTTGAACAGCGTGGTTTTGCCGGCGCCGTTCGGGCCGATCAGGCCCAGGATCTGGCCCTGATGCATGTCGAACGAGACGCCATTCAACGCAACGATGCCGCCGAACACGACGCTGACGTCGCAAACCGCAAGCAGAGGAGCAGCCGAACCAGTCTGTTCCTGCGCCAGTTGTGCCTGCGTCATCGCACCCCGCCCGGATGCTTCATCAGGCCGGAACGAGCACGCCAACTGGTTCGCCGGCTGCGATGGTGACGGCTACCTGATCCCCTCGACCACACGTGCAACTTTCCCTCCTGCTTTCAACTTTTTGTTCTCTTCTTTTTTTGATTGCGGCGCTGCGCCACCCAGGGCGGCTTCGATGTTCCTTACCATCGCCACGAGACGAGGTCCAATATCGGTGCGCAGCCGTTCTTCCGTGAAGCGGAATGCGGGCGCGCCACAATTGAACGCGTAGGGGCCTGTTCCGTCGTTCAACTTTAGTGCGACGCCGACCGCGTGCACATCGTCCTGCCACTCGCCGGCCGAGATCGTAAAGCCGAGCTGCTTGACGGTTTCACCGGCACGTTCGATGCCGTCGCGCATCCGCGGCCAGCGGTTGCCGTAGTGCTCGCGAAGTTCGCGTAACAATGAGGCACGCTCGTCGTCGGGCAGCGCCCAGATATAGGCCCGGCCCATCGCCGTCGTTGCGATCGGGATTCGCGACCCGACATCGAGCTGCACGCCCAGCGTGAGACCGTTGCGGCTCTGGCCGAAGTAAATCATGCTGAGACGGTCACGGCCGCCGACCGCGACCGCGCCGCCGGTCGCGCGCATGACTTCCTCGCGATAGGCCTCGGACAAATGCCGAACGCCGAGATTTGCAAGTGCAGCATAGCCGAGCGACATGGCTGACGGTGACAGCTGGTATTTCTCGAACCGCGGAACCGGCGTAAGGTAGCCCAGTTTGGTCAGAGTATAGGTCAGCCGCGAAATGGTTGGCTTGGGCAGATTCGTGCGGGCCGCGATCTCCTGGTTACCAAGAAGCCCGTCATTGGGATGGAATGCGCGCAACACATCGAGGCCGCGGGAAAGCGCGACGACGAAACTGCGATCGGTCGCCACTTTCTTGCCTGGACGCTTCATTGCCTGCTGCTGTCGCTGCGCGGACCTCGTTGACAAGGGACGTGCTTCAAAATAACCCTCGCTGTCAAGATGTGGAATTAAATTCCGCAGTGCGAAATTCGTAAGAACAGCCGATCCAGGGAGAATCTCGTGAACGAAGTAGTCAAGCTCGAGCGTCGTGACGTCGTCGGCATCGTCACGGTCAACAGTCCTCCCGTCAACGCGCTGAGCGCTGCGGTGCGGGGTGGTATCCTGGAGTGCATCAAGAGCGCCATCGCCGATCCCGAAATAAAGGCGATCGTCCTGACCTGCGGCGGCCGCACCTTTATCGCCGGCGCCGACATCACCGAATTCGGCAAGCCGCCAAAGCCTCCGGGCCTGAGCGAGGTGCTGACCGAGATGGAGAATTCGCCGAAGCCGATTGTTGCCGCCATTCACGGCACGGCGCTGGGCGGGGGCCTCGAGGTCGCGCTGGCCTGCCATTTCCGCGTTGCAACCAAGGACGCGCGGCTCGGCCTGCCCGAGGTGAAACTCGGTCTGTTGCCGGGCGCCGGCGGCACGCAGCGCCTGCCGCGCGCGGTCGGTCCCGAGCTCGCGGTCAAGATGATCGTGGCCGGCGATCCGATCAGCGCTTCGGAGGCGTTGAAGAACGGCCTGATCGAGGAAATCGTCGAAGGTCCGGCCACCGGCGGCGAGGCGTTCGCCCGCAAGGTGCTGGCGGAGAAGCGGCCGCTGCGCAGGCTGCGCGACGACGACAGCAAGCTCGCGGCGGCGAAGGCCGACCGTTCTATCTTCACCAACGCGGTCGCCGCCCTCACCAAGAAGGCGCGCGGGCTGGAAGCGCCGTTTGCCGCCGCCGACGCGGTCGGCGCCGCGATCGATCTGCCGTTCGATGAAGGGTTGAAGAAGGAACGCGAGGGCTTCCTCAAGCTGGTGTCGAGCGATCAGTCCAAGGCGCAGCGCTACGCCTTCTTCTCCGAGCGCGAAGCGGCCAAGATCGCCGGCGTTCCCGAAGGCACCAAGGCCCGCAATGTCGAGCGCGTCGCGATCATCGGCGCCGGCACCATGGGCGGCGGCATCGCGATGTCGTTTGCCAATGCCGGGATTCCGGTGACTCTGATCGAGACCGGCGAGGAGCAGCTCAAGCGCGGCATGGGCGTGATGCAGAAGAATTACGAGGCCACCGCGGCGCGCGGCGGTATTCCGGCCGACGCCCCCGCCAAGCGCATGGGACTGATCACTGGCGTGGTCGGGCTCGAAAACGTGAAGGACGCGGACCTGATCATCGAAGCCGTGTTCGAGACCATGGCGATCAAGAAGGAAGTGTTTACGGCGCTCGACAAGTTCGCCAAACCGGGCGCGGTGCTCGCCAGCAACACCTCCTATCTCAACATCGACGAAATCGCCAAGGTGACCAGCCGTCCGCAGGACGTGCTGGGCATGCACTTCTTCTCGCCCGCGAATGTGATGAAGCTGTGCGAGATCGTGCGCGCGGACAAGACCGCGCCGGATGCGCTGACCACCGCCGTTGCGGTCGCGCGCAAGATCGCAAAAGTGCCGGCGGTGGTCGGCGTCTGCGACGGTTTCGTCGGCAACCGGATGCTGGCGCAACGCGGCAAGCAGGCGGAAAAGCTGCTGTTCGAAGGCGCGCTGCCGCAGCAGGTCGACGCGGTGGTGACCAAGTTCGGCATGCCGATGGGTCCGTTCGCGATGGGCGATCTCGCCGGCCTCGACATCGGCTGGCGCTCGCGCAAGGACCGCGGCATCAAGTCGGAAATCGCCGACGCGCTGTGTGAGGCCGGCCGCTTCGGCCAGAAGACAGGCAAGGGCTACTATAAATACGAGGCCGGCTCGCGCGCGCCGCTGCCCGATCCGGAAGTCGAGAAGCTGATCGACGAAACCCTGCAGCGGCTCGGGCGCAAGAAGCGCGTGGTCAGCGACGACGAAATTCTCGAGCGCATGATGTATCCGATGATCAACGAAGGCGCGCGGATTCTGGAGGAAAAGATCGCCGCGCGTCCGAGCGACATCGATGTGATCTGGCTTTATGGGTATGGCTGGCCGATCTACCGCGGCGGCCCGATGTTCTATGCCGATCAGGTCGGCCTCAAGCACATCGCCGAGCGGCTGTCGTTCTACGCCAAAGAGACCAACGATCCCTCGCTCGAACCGGCGCCGCTGCTCAAGCAGCTGGCGGCCGAAGGCAAGACCTTCGCGTCGCTGGCGCAGACCGCGAAAGCGGCGTGATGG
>NZ_JBEKCZ010000214.1:0-8529 GCF_050014615.1 Bradyrhizobium sp.
CCAAGGTCGAACTGGTCTCGATCACGACGCCGGAAAAGAGCAAGGACGAGCACGAGCGCATGCTGGCCTGCGCCGAGGAAGTGCTGCGGCGGCTCGAGCTGCATTACAGGGTGATGACATTGTGCACCGGCGACATGGGCTTCGCGTCCCAGAAGACCTATGACATCGAGGTCTGGATGCCGGGGCAGGGCGAGAGCGGCGCCTTCAGGGAAATCTCGAGCTGCTCGGTGTGCGGCGATTTCCAGGCCCGGCGCATGGATGCGCGCTATCGCGGGTCCGACAACAAGCCGCGTTTCGTGCACACGCTCAACGGCTCCGGCACAGCTGTGGGCCGTGCGCTGATCGCCGTCATGGAAACCTACCAGCAGGAAGACGGTTCGATCGCGGTGCCGCAGGTGTTGCAGCCCTATATGGGCGGGGTGAAGGTGGTCGCCCGCGATTGACTCAAATTGTCTTTCCGAATCCGATGCCGTATTTACGGGGACGTTGATACAAGCCGTCGTGATTTTTTCGGAGGACTTGATGCGGACGTTAACCCGAATATCCGGCGTCTTTATCGTGACACTGCTTTTTATAGCGCCGGTCCACGCGCAATCGCAAAGCCCTGACGCCGCGGCTGCCGCGCGGGAATTGATCGACACCATGAGGCTGGCCGAGCAATTCAAGGCCGTTTTGCCGACGGTCATTCAACATTTGAAGCCAGCGATCGTTCAGAACCGCGCCGATGTGGACCGCGACTTCGATGCCATATTGCCGGTTATCATGGACAAGATGAACGCGAAGCTCGGAGATCTCACCAACCAGATGGCTTCGGTTTACGCCAATAATTTCACCGCGGCGGAACTGCATGATCTGACGGCGTTTTACAAGTCGCCGACGGGGCAGAAATTGCTGCGGATGATGCCGGTCATCACGTCACAAACCATGGCTGTGGGTCAAAAGTTTGGACAGGCGGCGGGGGAGGAGGCGCGGAAGCAAATCATGGAAGAGCTGCGCAACAAGGGCCACACTCTCTGAGAGACCGCGGAGACCGCCGATCGCGGCTGGCGGTTGGAAGATCGCCAAAAATCAGCACACTTGAAGGGGTCATCGCCCGCGAAACCTGGTTTTGCGGCAGTTTTGTCCAGTCCAGGTCCGCCTTCGATATTGCGAAGGCGGCAGGTCCCGGTATCTTCGTTTTTTTGCGGCGGCGCGAGCCTGTAATTTTGTCCGGAAACGAAAATACCGATGGCCCTGCATCGCGACATCTACTGGGTGGGCAGGCAATGGGCCGTCACCGGCAGTGGCATCCAGGCCTGCGACCAGAAGCAGAAGGGCCAGTTCGATATCGAGGCCGCAAGGCTATGGGACGATGGCGTGCAGGAAAGCGTGCGCGCGCTGAAATGGCTCAATATCGAGGATTTCGAGAAGGCAATTTCCGTCGCGCGCAAATATTACCCGGAACCGCCTCGCAAGACACCGCCGGAAGTGAATGCTGCGCGGGTGAGCAATAGCAATTCCAAAGAAATCGTTCCCCAAGAGAGCGTTCCCCAAGAAAGCGTTCCCAAGGAGGGCATCTCCAAAGAAAGCGCTCCGATCGAGTTGGCGAAGGAACCGCCGCCACCGGCGGTTCGAAAATTCGAGCTGCGGATCGAGGGCTCGAAAGCGAAACTGCTTCGGGTATGGCGTATTGGCATTCGCATCGGCGGTCGCTGAAAGGCGGATAATTCGTATTTGAATTGCAGTCATGGCGATCGGGATCAAAGCTGTTCACCCCTTACCTCCAAAATTTTTCAAGATGAGCAATTTTGACCACGGCATCGGACGCCGGAAGAGGCATCCTGAAACCTCGGTAGCGCTTTGGAGCTGGTTACAGCGGATTCGGTAACGCTCCCCCAGCAAACCAGGATGCGTCATGCCCGAATATCAGCCGGTATCCTCAGCGCATATTGCCGCCATCGAGCGTCCCCGCTGCCCGGACTGCCAGCAGAATCGGATGCTGTTGTCGAAGCTTGAGGCCGGACCAGCCGGATTCGACTATCGTACGTTCGAGTGCCAGAGGTGCGGCCGCGTCGAAACGGTGGTCATATCGAGCGATCCCATGAAATCGGACGCGCAAGGCTGGCTTGCCGGTGAGCTGAAGCCGCCGACCTAACGCCGAACGCGGGGCCGCAGGGCTTGCCCGCGGCCAATTGGGCCGAAACGCGCGTGGCCGCCGCAACCCCGAATTGAGTCGCCTGCCGGACATAACGGGATTATACTGTCCACCGTGCTCCCGCGGCATTTGCCGGCGACCGAGAGTGTTGTGCTCCCGCCTGGAACCAGCACCATGCCCAATACGCAGCCAATTCAGCTCAAGAAAGCGTTTGATCCCCAGATTTTTCTGGCCCGGATCGAAGCGGGAAAAACGGTCGAGAAATACGCGAAAAACCAGAAAATCTTCAGCCAGGGTGACATCGCCGACACGGTCTGCTTCATCCAGAAAGGCAAGGTCAAAATCACGGTCTTGTCCGAGCACGGCAAGGAAGCGGTGGTCGGAATTTTCGCGGAGGGGCAATTCTTCGGCGAGGCATGTCTCGAAGGGGAGAAACGGCGCACCTCCGCCAGCCACGCCATGGAAGAGTGCCTGATCACCTCGATAACAAAATCCGCCATGCTTGCGACGCTTGCCGCGGAGCCGAAATTCTCCTCGTTTTTCATTGCCTACCTGCTGTCGCGAAACAGCCGGATCGAAGACGATCTGATCGACCAACTGTTCAATTCCAGCGAAAGACGGCTTGCGCGCCTGCTGTTGCTGCTTGCGAATTTCGGCAAGGAGGGTGGCGCGACGCCGGTCCCGGTGACCCTCAGTCAGGAAACCCTGGCGGAAATGATCGGCACCACGCGTTCGCGGGTGAGTTTTTTCATGAATAAATTCCGGAAAAAGGGCTTCATTGACTACAACGGGAAAATCGAGGTTCACAGTTCGCTGCTGGACGCCGTGCTGCGAGAAAAGCCGCAAATAAAACAGGATGACTAGCCGGAAAAAACGGACGCTCGCACGGCTTTTGCTTTTTCGGTCGATCGCGGCAGCGGCCGAATTGCCGGGTTTGCCCAAACGGCGATAGCCGGATAAGACGGCGCGTCGACCGTCCCGGAATCGACCGAAACGAGCATTTAATCCGATGCGAATTCTTTGCACCAATGACGACGGCATTCATGCCCCCGGCCTGAAGGTTGTCGAGGAAATTGCGCGCGCTTTGTCCGACGACGTCTGGGTGGTGGCGCCGGAGCTTGATCAGTCCGGCGTTTCGCACTCGTTGTCGCTGAACGATCCCTTGCGCTTGCGCGAGGTCGGACCGCGTCATTTCGCCGTACGGGGGACGCCGACCGATTGCGTGATCATGGGCGCGCGCCACATCCTGGGCGAAACCATGCCGGATCTCGTGCTGTCAGGCGTCAACAAGGGCCGCAATGTCGCTGAAGATGTGGTCTATTCCGGCACCATCGCCGGCGCGCTGGAAGGCACTATTCTCGGCATTCCGTCGTTCGCGCTGTCGCAGGAATTCAGCATCGAGACCCGCCATGCCCCGCTATGGGAGACGGCCCTGAAATTCGGGCCGCCGATCCTGCGCAAGGTGATCGATGCCGGCGTGCCCAAGAACACCGTTATCAATATCAACTTTCCGTCCTGCATGCCGGACGATGTCGCGGGCGTGCGGGTGACACGGCAGGGCAAGCGCAATCTCGGGTTTCTGAAAGTCGACGAGCGGCGCGACGGCCGCGGCAATCCCTATTTCTGGATCGGGTTCGAGCGTCTGGCGCAGATCGACGTGCCGGCCGAGGGCACCGATCTCGCGGCCCTGGCCGCACGTTACGTCTCGGTGACGCCGCTGCGGCTCGACCGCACCGACGATGAGTTCTCACAGGCGCTGACGGCGACGTTGAAATAGACCGGGGCAACCACCGTGGTCATCGTCCCGGCGAACGCCGGGACCCCAGCGTGAGCGCGCTCATCGCGGCGCCGTGGCTTCTCGATAAAGTATCGGAGTAGAAACCTTCCACAACCAGGCGCGCCGGTGGTTATGGATCCCGGCGTTCGCCGGGATGACACCGGTGATGTTGCCCTAAACCGCCGTGCTCTTCAGCGTCGCGTCGATCATCCGCGCCAATGTTTCGATCTGGAACGGCTTCTGCAGCGCTGGACGGTCGCGGTATTCCGGGGGAAGGCCTGACGAGCCATAGCCGGTCGCGAAGATAAACGGACGGTTGCGCGCCTTGATCAGATCGGCGACCGGCGAGATCACCTTGCCGTTGACGTTGACGTCGAGAATGGCGAGGTCGAACTCGGTGGATTGCGCAAGCTTGATCGCCTCGCCGATTTCTCCAGCCTCCGCTGCGACGCTGTAGCCCAGCTCCTCCAGCATATCGGCGACCATCATTCGGATCATGACCTCGTCCTCGACGAGGAACACTGAACCGCCCGGCGGCCGCGTCGCAGTCATGATGTCCGAGTCCTTAATGTCCGAGTCCTTGATATCCACGTCCTTGATGTCCGAGCCCCTGATGTCCAGGTCCTTGATATTCAAGTCCTCGCCCGTCCCAAGACCGAAGGTTCGCAAATAACGCTATCAGGCGCAACGTCCACAAAATAGAGCCGGACGGCCGTTTCGGCCCGCCGGTTTCTGCTTCGCGGGCAGGATTGATCACCGGCCCACCAACGCCAAAGATGTACACCGGGTTCCCGGGCGGGAACAGCGATTCGAAGCGAAAAATATCCTTAAGCCGCTGCGCTTATGGCATCAACTTGTTCGACCTCTGCGGGCTGAAATGGCCCGGCACCAGCCTTGACGGGATCAAATGCCCTCCACCCAGAATCCGCCGGAAAAGATGATGTTTCAGCTCAACCTGCGGCGGCGCGGGATCAGCGATCAGGCGGTGCTTCGGGCCATGGAGGAGATTCCGCGCGACCTGTTTGTCGCGGCGGCCGATCGCGCCAATGCCTGGCGCGACAGCGCGCTCGGCATCGCCTGCGGGCAAACCATCAGCCAGCCCTTTGTGGTGGCTTACATGACCGAACAGTTACAGCTGCAGAAACATCACCGCGTGCTCGAGATCGGCACCGGCTCGGGCTACCAGGCCGCCATTCTGTCGCGGCTGTGCCGGCAGGTATTGACGATCGAGCGTTACCGGACGCTGGCCGATAGCGCGCGGGCGCGGCTTGAGCAGTTGCGCTGCGACAATGTCGAGGTGATGCTCGGGGACGGGTTCGATATCCCGGCGGGCGCCGGCGATTTCGACCGCATCATCGTCACCGCCGCGATGGAGCAAATTCCAGACGCGCTGGCGCAGCGGCTCGAGCCTGACGGTATACTGATCGCGCCGGTCGGACCGCATCAGGGCATCCAGACCCTGGTCCGACTGGCCCGGACCGGCGCAGGTTTCGAACGCAAGGAACTGGTGGACGTACGTTTCGTGCCGGCGCTGCCCGGCATCGCCCGCGAGCTGTAAAAACCCGGATTGGCTGTCCCGCCAACGTCTTATTCCCGGGCTTAAGCGGTTGTTTACTCAGGACGTGTTTACTCAAAACAGTAATTTGTTGCGTACGAGTGAGTAACCATGCCCCGTGTCGTCGAGTTGCTTTACTCACGCCGCGTACCGCACGTCGCGGTGCTGGCGCTGATGTCGATTGGTTTTGCCGGTTGCAGCGCCGATATGTCGACGCGTGTTTCACAAAATCCGTTTGCTTCACAACAGGACGCCACCGGCTCGGTTCCGGGCTCCACGGTCGATCGCCGCGAACTTCCGCAATATTCCCGTCCGCAACCGCAATACCAGTCGCAGGCCTTGCCGCCGCCGATCGCTGCGCCGCAGTCGTATCCGACGGCCAACACCGGGGTGTCCGGAGGAGGGCGCGGATTAGCCTCTTATGCGCCGCCCGCCAATCCGCAGATCGAGGCCACCGGCACCGTTCCGCCGCACTCGGTCGCGGCGACCCGGGCCCCGGTACAGGGCACCACGATCATCGTCGGCACCAGCGATACCCTCGAAACCCTGTCGCACCGCTATAATGTTTCGCCTGCGGCGATCCTGCAGGCCAATGGTTACAAGGGGCCGCGCGTTCTGTCTCCCGGCCAGCAGCTGATCATTCCGCATCCGGTCGCGGCCGTTGCCGCGCCCGCGCTGGTGGCTCCCGTGAGCAAGCCGGTTGCTGTGGCAAGCGCGGCGCCTTCGGTTCATGTCGTCAATCACGGCGATACCTTGCTCAGCATCGCGCGCCGCAATCACGTCTCGGTGCCCGAACTCGCCAAAGCCAACAACATCGATCCCACCGCAAAACTCAAGCTCGGCATGAAACTCATCGTGCCAGGCGCAAAGACCGCCGCGGCCGTGCCGCCGGCCGTCGTTGCCAGCGCACAACCCGCCGCGGTCGCGGCGCCGCCCGCGACCAAATTGGCCGTGGTGACGCCCGATCCCCAACAAAAGGCCCGATTGGCGCAGGCCGCGCCGACGGCCGAGGACGTTGCGGCTGAAAACCCGGTCAAGGCCGCCGACGCAACGGGGGCGCTGCCGACGTTCCGCTGGCCGGTGCGTGGCAAGGTGATTACCAGCTACGGCGCCAAGACCAATGGCAAGGCCAATGACGGTATCAATCTGGCGGTGCCCGAGGGCACGCCGGTGAAGGCGGCCGAAGACGGCGTCGTTGCCTATTCCGGAAACGAGCTCAAGGGCTACGGCAACCTGGTTCTGGTCCGCCACTCCAATGGCTACGTCACCGCCTATGCCCATGCCAGCGAGTTGCTGGTGAAGCGCGGCGACACCATCAAGCGCGGCCAGATCATCGCCAAATCCGGTCAGTCCGGCGAAGTGGGTTCGCCGCAACTTCACTTCGAGATCCGCAAGGGATCGTCGCCGGTCGATCCGCTTCAATTCCTCAACGGCGCCTGAGCGCGTCAACGCTGATTGATCGTCATTGCCGGGCATAGCCGTCCGAAGGACGGCGTCGCTTCCGCTCGCCTATGACCCGGCAATCCATCACGTTCAACTAATGCTTTCACGAAGATGGATGGATACGCGGGTCAAGCCCGCGTATGACAATTTAGGCTTTCAACTTCACGCCCAGCCGTCCCGCCAGTTCCTGGGTAAACTGCCAGGCGACCCGTCCGGAGCGTGAACCGCGCGTGGTCGACCATTCCAGTGCCTCGCGTTCAAGCTCTTCGTCCGCGAGCTTGATGCCGTAATGGCCGCAATAGCCCCTGACCATCGCGAGGTATTCGTCCTGGCTGCAGCGGTGAAAGCCGAGCCATAGGCCGAACCGGTCCGACAGCGATACTTTTTCCTCGACCGCCTCGCCGGGATTGATCGCGGTCGAGCGCTCGTTCTCGATCATCTCGCGCGCCAGGAGATGCCGGCGGTTGGAGGTTGCGTACAGGATTACGTTCTCCGGGCGGCCCTCGATGCCGCCCTCCAGCACCGCCTTGAGGGATTTGTAGGAGGCGTCGTTGCCGTCGAACGACAGGTCGTCGCAGAACACGATGAAATGGAAAGGCGAACTGCGCACGAGGTCCATCAAGGCCGGCAGGCTCTCGATATCCTCGCGGTGAATCTCGATCAGCTTCAATCGATCGGCCGGCTTGCGGTTGGCATTGATGCTGGCATGCGCCGCCTTCACCAGCGACGATTTTCCCATGCCGCGTGCGCCCCACAACAGGGCGTTGTTGGCGGGAAGGCCGTCGGCGAAGCGTTCGGTGTTCTCGATCAGGATGTCGCGCATCCGGTCGATCCCCTTCAGCAGGCCGATATCGACGCGGCTAACGCGCGGCACCGGCGCCAGCCGTCCGTCCGGATGCCAGACAAAGGCGTCGGCGTGACCAAGTGAATCAGCGGCAGAGGATTTTGGCGATGCCGCGGAAAGGTGCGATGCAATGGATTCGAGCGCGCGCGCAATCCGCTCCGAGGTCTCGCGCTCGGAAGCGGGCGCGGGAGGTTTTGCGGCCGGACCCGGCGATTTCCGTGGAGCCGGCTTGGAGGCGGCGCGAGGGGCGGTTTTACTGGGCTTTTTTGACATCTTTGGTCTTCCTGACCACGCACCCTTAACGGGCCTTGCAAGGGGCCGCAAGCGACCCAAATGAGGGGTCTGGCAGCGTTGCAATTGGGACCGCGGCCGCTATAGTCCGCGCGAATTTGCCCGGACCGGCTTGACGCTCAGGCGTTGCCGGTTCATTCCCGTTCCCACGAGGATTGTCCGAATGCTGATTACCCCTGCGTTTGCCCAGGCTGCGGGCGGCGGCGATACCAACAGCATGTTGATGTCGCTTTTGCCGTTCGCGCTGATCTTCGTGATCATGTATTTCCTGATTTTGCGGCCGCAGCAGAAGAAGGTGAAGGACCACGCGGAACTCGTGAAGAACATTCGCCGCGGCGACACCGTGGTGACGACGGGGGGCCTTGTCGGCAAGGTCACCAAGGTCGTCGATGACGACCAGATCGAGTTCGAAATCTCCGACGGCGTCCGCGTGCGGCAGATGCGGCAGATGATCTCCGGCGTGCGCGCCAAGGGCGAGCCGGCGA
>NZ_JBEKCZ010000215.1:0-8511 GCF_050014615.1 Bradyrhizobium sp.
CTAAGCGAACCGGACGTGTTCGAACGTTCCCGCGCGAACGACGGGCACGGCGGCGTGGCCAAACCGTTCGAGATATTCTCGCCGGCTTACCTGTACCGCACGGTGCTCTGCGTGCTCCTCGCCGCCGGCGTGCAGGGCGGATATTACGCGCTGTCGATCTGGCTGCCGACCTATCTGAAGACGACCAAGGGCCTTTCGATCATCAACACCGGCGGATATCTGCTCGTCATCATCACCGGCGCCTGGTGCGGCTGTGTCGTGGGCGCGCATCTGGCGGACGCGATCGGCCGCAAGAAGACCTTCCTGCTGTTCGCCGTCTCAGCTTCCATCATCGCTTTTCTCTATACCCACCTGCAGATCAGCGACACGGCCATGCTGGTTCTGGGGTTTCCGCTGGGTTTCTGCGCCAACGGTATCTTCGCTCCGATGGGCCCGTTTCTCACGGAGCTTTTTCCGACCAGCATTCGCGCTACGGCCCAGGGTTTCTGCTTTAATGCCGGAAGAGCGTTGGGAGCGCTTTTTCCGACGCTGGTCGGCTATCTCAGCGCGTCGATGGAGCTAGGGGAGGCTATTGGGCTTTTTACGATCGGGGCCTATGTATTGCTGATCGCCGCGGCTCTCCTGCTTCCGGAGACCAACGGGATGGATCTATCGGAGGAAACCGCTGTCGATGATCGTGCTGCCGGATTGGCTCCGAGCTCGTGACTGGATCGAAATTAGCAACTATTCCGGAGAAGAAGCTCATGAACAAGCGTTTGCCTGTCAACCCGCCCGAACTTCGGTCTACCTTCGTCGCCGCGTCGTCCATGCCTTGGCAGCGAACGGACTTCGACGGAATAGAGATGAAGATCCTATACAAGGACGACGAAGGACGCTCGACCATCTTGTTCAAGATGGCGCCTGGCGCGGTCGTGCCACTGCACGAGCACACGGCGCTCGAACAGACATTCATGCTCGAGGGATCGCTGGAAGATTCGGAAGGCAGCGTTGGCGCAGGTGACTTCGTGTGGAGACCTGGCGGCAACATCCATGTCGCGCGCGCTCCCAACGGAGCGACGTTCATTTCCGTATTCAACCGTCCGAACCGCTTTTTCGATGGAACAAAATTTTTCACTTCCGCCGAATCCACGTAGGCCGGCGTGAAGATTTTCACGAAAGCGCAGCAAATTGGATTATTACTCGATTACTTCGTCGGCGCGCTGCTGGAGATGCATGGGCACGTTGAGGCCGAGCGCGTTGGCGGTCTTGAGGTTGATGGCCAGCTCGAATTTGGTCGGCACTTGAACGGGAAGGTCAGCCGGCTTCTCGCCCTTGAGGATACGATCGACATAGGGGGCGGCGCGGAGAAATATATCGCCGAAGTGTGGTCCGTAGGAAAGCAAACCCCCATCCCTGACGAAGCTGCTATTAAAATATATCGCCGGTATATTGTTTTGGGCCGCGAGCAATATGGTTGGGGCGCGGTGAACCACCATAAAAGCATCGCCCCCGGCGACGAGGCCGCCTCCCGGCTCGTGTCCAAGCGAGGTTATGCTCGTTTCGATTTCGGCGACATTATGAACGGGCGCTGTGATCGGCTCCACTTTGAGCAATCGACCGGCTTCCTCAAACGATGGTAGATAATATGACCCGCCGCCGGGCGCGGTGTCGGGATTGAACATGATTGCGGCCCGTTTTACGCTAGGCGCGATCTCCTTCAGTAACTCCAGCCACTTGCCTCCCATTGCTGCTTCTGTGAAAACAAACCCGGTGATATTCCCGCCGGGGTGGCGCAGGCTTGCAACGAAGGATTGGCCGACGGGGTCGGCGACAGTCACAAATACGATCGGGATCGTCCGTGTCTCCCGCTGGAGTGCAGCCGTCACCGGAGTCCCGTGTGCGAGGATCACGTCGGGTTGCAGGCCAACTAACTCCTTTGCGAACGTCCGAATCCGGTCAATGTTGCCGGCGGCCCAACGAACTTCCAGCCGCGCATTGCGGCCATCTGTCCAGCCCAACCTTTGAAGTTCCTGTGTGAACCCGGAAAGCCAAACCTTTGCCTCAGGATCGTTTTCGCCGAACCCCATGAGCACGCCCACCCGGCGCATTCGCTCCGGCGCCTGAGCACGGGCAGCGACCGGCCACACAGCCACACCACCGCCAAGAAGCGTGATGAACTCTCGCCGCCTCATCTCCCACCCCCGTTCCCGGTACGGCAACGATAACAGTACATGTGGGAATCCGTAAGCGCTGGTCCTATTATTTGTGTGGCTGCCCTGAAGTCCGGGTCAAAGCCGGAAGTCGGCTGGCGCAATCGTGAGGTCCGCTTTTCCCTCGACAACGGACTCTGAGCGGATATTGCGCCACTTCCGTTTGGTGCCTTAACCGGACTCATGCACCGCCCCAATTTAACAGTTATTCGATAATCTCGTCAGCGCGGGCCAGCACGTTCTGGGGTATGGTCACGCCCAACGCTTTCGCGGTCTTCAGGTTGATAACCATCAAGTATTTGGACGCTTGCTCTACCGGCAAGTCAGCTGGTTTGGCGCCCTTGAAAATTTTGTCAATATAGGCCGCCGCACGCCGATACAGATCGTCTAAATCCGCGCCGTAGCTAATAAGGCCACCCGCGTTCACATTTCCTTTATTTGCAAATATCTCGGGCAGTCGGTGCTTCATTTGATATTCCGCGAGGAGTTCGCCGTGCGTGTTGTAGAGCGGCGATGATAAGACAAGCACACCGCTGACCTGCTCCCGCGACATCATCGCGAACGCTTCCTGGATTTCGGCGACCGATCCAGCCGGAGCCAATACTACCCGAACTCCGAGCTTTTCGCTGGCAGCCACAATCGCCCTTACAGCGGTTGGGTGCGAAGGCGTCGTCGGATTCCAGAGAACACCGATCCGAGCCGCGTTCGGAAAAGTTTCGCTCAAAATCTCCAATTCTTTAACGGAGAGCTCGGTGAGAAGCATCGACATTCCGGTGATATTCCCACCGGGGCGTGAAAGACTCGCCACGTCTCCGAGGCCGACCGGGTCGGCATGTTGAGCGAAGACAATGGGAATCCTATTAGTCGCACGTCGGGCCGGCTCCACCTGAGTTGAGGCGGGAGCAAAGATAACGTCGACATTCATTTGAACAAGCTCGGTTGCGAGATCAAAAGTTTGGTCAGCCTGCTGCGCCCACCGATATTCAATGGAGATATTCTTACCTTCGATATAGCCTAGACCGCGGAGGCCGCTCCGCAGAGCCTCTATCTCGCTCGTCCAACTGGACGCAGAGCCGAATCCCAGATACCCGATCCGCCACATCTTTGGCGATTGTTGCGCGCGTGCCCTCAGCGACAGCACAGCCGCACCGCCCAGAAGCATAACAAAATTGCGTCGTCTCATAACTGCCACTCGCGCAAGTTTGCTGCAGGAATTGGCTACCGTTATGGTACCCCCGCCGGCCTAAGAAAGCGATCAAGCTCGATGTCGCAGTTGGGTCATTCGCGTCGTTCTGACCGTGGGCCAGCCACTTCTGGTCTACCCCGATGAACAGACATCGTCAGATCGCGCCGGCCTGTCTCACATCTGCCAACACCAGACTCATGCACCGCAGCAAACTTGATGCTGCCTATTTCTTGTGGGCATTCGGAAACTCTCGTCTATAACAAATGCGCAGATCTCCGTTTTTGCGTTCTTGACAGAGGGTGAGCGAATACGGCTCGGTGTCCTCGGCAGAGAAATTGCCCAAGATCACGTTCAGCGATTCCACGATTTCGTTTTGTCCATCGGCTCTGTAAGCTATCCGCTCGAACATGTCAGGCAAAAGCGGCTTGAGCGCCTGGTAGGTCGCTGGTGGCAGCTTGGATTCGAGCGGGGCTGCAAAGGCGCGCTGCTTCAGCAGTGCACGGATCAACTCGATATCGTCCTGATTTAGCTGTCCTCCCTTAAGCCGGGCGTTGACAAAGCTCGCGACCAACCGCGTCGGCGTTATCGGGATATATCCGCCTGCGCCGTAGTCTTGCTTCAGGATCGCGTTGACCGCGGTCGGGTCGTCGTCCGAAACCGGGATCACCGATAGACGGGCGGACTTCGGTGCCGGTGCGATCGGCAAGCGATAACGTCGAGCGATCATTTCAAAGGGGTCCGCAAGACTGCTCGGAAACGGATCGGTCGCAATAAGCAAATTGAAGCTTAGACCGTTAGGCTTTACGCTGACGTAGAATGGGAGCGGCGAGTAACGAGCTTCCAGCGCGGTCTTTACCTCCGTGGTGACAGTTTGTTGATCGCGCCGTTCTCTGATCGTAACCGTCGTCGGGCCGGTTTGGATGCTGCGTAAAGCGATACTCGGACCCTCGCGCCTGGGGACGGGCACAGCCGGTGCTTTGGAGATCGACAACATGACGTCGGCATCGGGGCTGTCGGTGACGTCTTCGATGAGGCATCGCCCGCCGACGACTTCGTGAACGAACTCGGCTGCGATAAGGCTTAGTGTGTCGGGACATGCCTCAAGCCGCTGGAGCCGAAACCGCCGCCATCTCGGCTTAAAGAACACATCAAAAGTATTCCCGATCTTCGTCTCAACCATGGCGCCCAGTTCCGAACGATCACGGATGGCAACCTGATCGACATTGCCTTTGAACAGCAATTGCTGACAAAGATCTGCGCAGGGGGCCGCGGGTGTTGTGCGGTGGCTCTCCGGTCGGCGCCAATTCGTCCAATAGTTGTCCGCCTCCGGATGTGGCAGCTCGAAGGATCGCGGCTGAAACGAAGACGGCGGATCCGAGTGGTCCGAAGCGACGAGACGTTCCAGCAGATACCAGCTGATATAGTGGGGTAGCACAGCTGCGAAGGCGAGGCTGGCGGCTACTATCGTGACCGCGAGCAATCTCTTTCCCCAATATCGATTGACAAAGTATGCGGGGAGCGCGGCGATCGAATAATAAAGCAGGGTCGGAGAAGCAGCAAGTATTAGACCTGGGACCATGAACATGAACATCGCGATGCCAATGGCATCGCGAAGGAATGCGATAAATGTCAGCACGAATAAGACGCCGAAATAAATCGCGACTCCGCGCGACACATGCGGGCGCGCCTCAGGACGACCCCGGTTGGGTATTTCGTTTGAAATTTTGTTGGGTTCCGCGCCGAAAGAACGCGCCTGAACCGGCGATGTATTGAGCAAGGCCCCCATTCGCCAAACGGCAGCGCCGCCAATCAGCATCGCGCCGGGCCACAACCAAAACGTCCAGCCAACGTAGTAAGTAAAGCCGTCGTCCACAAACAGCGGCCTCAAGACCAAGTAAAGCAGGTAGGCGCTGATTAAACCGATCACGATGCCGGTCCAGCGCTCGATGTCGCGGCGCACGACGACGAGCATCGCAGCACTGATAAACGCACCATATGTGACAAAAATCGCCGCGGTAGTCGCCGCCCCGGCCAGTAAGGAGTACTGGAAGTGCTGCGCGAAAATCCATCCTGTCGAGTGGGCAAGCCAGTTAAGGCACGCGGTGAGTGCTGCGGCCGCCAGGATCCAGTATCCGACGCGAAACGCTGTGCGACGTCCTGATAGCGTTTCTGCTAAATGGATCGCTGCGGCGGCCGAAGCCAAACTGGCAAGATAAGCCACCTCGTTGAACGCACTGGGAACCGGCCCATGGAGACCATTTGTCGATTCGTGGAGCCTGTTTGTCAGCTGGTAGAGATTAATGGCACCATAAAACAACCCGGGCGAAGCAAGGGCTATCCCGACCCAGAATCGAGCGTGAAGTCCGCGGGCAATTCTGAAAGCCCCTGGGACAGCAAGAAGGCAGGTGACGACGTCGAACAACTCGTACCAAAGGGAAACTGAAAACCCCAGCCTATCTGGGAACCCGCCCGCCGCCAGCGCGGCCAGCATGATCGCGATGACGATATAGGAGAGTGGAGGCATCAAAGCTCCGTTCGGCCCGTTGCCGGGTTGCGCTCAACTGACTGGTCTGGAAAGTCAGTTCCTGTCGCCGATCCGACGACGACAAGATTTAGCCCTGTCACAGTGGCGATAGGTTGTAGACGCTGGTTTCGTCAACCGATAATTCGTCGGATAATGAATTTTGAATAAAGCGGGTAATGTCTTCCGCTCTAATCGCAGGCGCGATCTCGCGCGGCTTGGCGATCATTTCTTCCAGCGTGATGTCTGCAACGTCGCTCACGGCTGGATGCCGGCACAATTGCCCAAAATGCGCAGCTACTCCGCCGCCTCGCTGTGCCCGAGCCGCGCATTGAGCTTGTGGATCAGTTCCTCGGCGGCGTCTGATATCACGGTGCCCGGCGGGAAGATCGCTTCGGCGCCGGCCTTGTACAGCGCGTCGTAGTCCTGCGGCGGCACCACGCCGCCGACGATGATCATGATGTCGTCGCGGCCCTGCTTCTTGAGCGCGGCCTTCAGTTCCGGCACCGCGGTGAGGTGCGCCGCCGCCAGCGACGACAGCCCGAGTATATGCACGTCATTCTCGACCGCCTGCCGCGCCGCCTCGTCGGCGGTCGCGAACAACGGCCCGATGTCGACGTCGAAGCCGACATCGGCAAAGGCCGAGGCGATCACCTTCTGGCCGCGGTCGTGGCCGTCCTGGCCGATCTTGGCGACGAGAATGCGCGGGCGGCGGCCCTCGGCATCCTCGAACGCATCGATCAGCGCCTGCAGTTTTTCGACCCGGTTGGACATGGTGGACGCCTCCCGCTTGTAGACGCCGGTGATGGATTTGATTTCGGCGCGGTGGCGCCCGAACACCTTTTCCATCGCGTCGGAAATTTCACCGACGGTGGCCTTGGCGCGCGCGGCATCGATCGCCAGCGCCAGCAGGTTGCCGCTGCCTTCGGAGGCGCTACGCGTCAGCGCCGCCAGCGCAGCGTCGACGTCGTTCTGGTTGCGCTCTTTCCGCAGCCGCGACAATTTGTCGATCTGCAGCCGCCGCACCGTGGAATTCTCGACCTTCAGCACGTCGATCGGCGCTTCGTTGGTCGGCTTGAACTTGTTGACGCCGATCACCGCCTGCTTGCCGGCGTCGATCCTGGCTTGTGTTTTGGCGGAAGCTTCCTCGATCCGCAATTTGGGCACGCCGGCCTCGATCGCCTTGGCCATGCCGCCAAGCGCCTCGATTTCCTGGATGTGGCTCCAGGCCTTGGCGGCGAGATCATGGGTCAGCCGCTCGACATAATACGAGCCGCCCCAGGGATCGATGATGCGGGTGGTGCCGCTCTCCTGCTGCAGGAACAATTGCGTGTTGCGCGCGATCCGCGCCGAGAAATCGGTCGGCAGCGCCAGGGCCTCGTCAAGCGCATTGGTGTGCAGCGACTGGGTATGGCCCTGCGTCGCCGCCATCGCCTCGATGGTGGTGCGCATCACGTTGTTGTAGACGTCCTGTGCGGTCAGTGACCAGCCCGAGGTCTGGCAATGCGTGCGCAGGTTGAGCGAGCGCGGGTCTTTCGGATTGAACGGGGTCAACAGCTTGGCCCACAACAGCCGCGCCGCGCGCATCTTCGCGACTTCCATGAAGAAGTTCATGCCGACCGCCCAGAAGAACGACAGCCGTGGCGCGAAGCGGTCGACGTCGAGGCCGGCGGCCAGCCCGGCGCGCAGATATTCGACGCCGTCGGCCAGCGTATAGGCGAGTTCGAGGTCCTGCGTCGCGCCGGCCTCCTGCATGTGATAGCCGGAGATCGAGATCGAATTATATTTCGGCATTTTTTGCGACGTATACGCAAAAATGTCGGAGATGATCCGCATCGAGGGCGCCGGCGGATAGATATAGGTGTTGCGCACCATGAACTCTTTCAGAATGTCGTTCTGAATGGTCCCCGAAAGTTTCTCCGGCGGCACGCCCTGTTCCCCGGCGGCGGCGACGAACAGCGCCAGGATCGGCAGCACCGCGCCGTTCATGGTCATCGACACGCTCATCTGGTCGAGCGGAATGCCCGAGAATAGCGTGCGCATGTCGTAGATCGAATCGATCGCGACCCCGGCCATGCCGACGTCGCCGGTCACGCGCGGATGATCCGAATCGTAGCCGCGGTGGGTCGCCAGGTCGAACGCGACCGAGAGGCCTTTTTGCCCGGCGGCGAGATTGCGGCGGTAGAACGCGTTGGAATCTTCCGCGGTGGAGAACCCGGCATATTGCCTGACGGTCCAGGGCTGGTTGACATACATCGTGGGGTAGGGCCCGCGCAGATAGGGCGCGATGCCCGGCCAGGTCTCGAGAAAATCGATGCCTTCGAGATCGGCTTCGCCGTAACCGGGTTTTACGAGAATGCCTTCGGGCGTCAGCCATGGTTCGGCGCCGCCCGTGAGTCCGGAGCGGGCGGTCTGTTCAAATGCGATATTCGCAAAGTCAGGTATGCGGGTCATTGTTCTCAACATAACACAACCACTCCCTGGGGCGCGCTACCCCTAATCATGGTCCGGATGCTGGTGGCTGACGATGCTGTTAACTTTGTCCGCCCCATAATTCTGCAGCGTGGTCTGGCTCGGCAGGTTGGCGATGGTCACCACCCAGCCAAGCCGGGATT
>NZ_JBEKCZ010000216.1:0-8506 GCF_050014615.1 Bradyrhizobium sp.
CCAAGGACATTGACCGCGAAATGGCTGGCATTCTGGAAGATAGGCAACCCCTGCGAATACATCCCCAGGCTCCATAGCACGAGCGGCGGATTGAGCGAGACCGAGGCGAACGAATTGCAGGTCAAGCCGTAAGGCTTTCCATCCGCCGTCATGGCCGTGATGATGGTGACGCCGGTGGCATAGGTGCCAAGCGCGTTGCGAAAATCGCGGGGATCGATCGCCGAGTTGTCGCTGGCCAGTTCGTTGGCCGGATCGGGCTCGGTCGGATGCTTAGACGCGTCGTTCATTCGGCGGCCTCAAAGCGTCAGATTTTCGGACGGCAGGCCGAGCGCAACCCGTCCGTAATTGGTGCCAGCCGCATCGAAATTGAATGCGATGTGCGAATTGATCGCGTGGGCATCGCGAAACTGCCGCTGCAGCGCTCCCGATGTGGCAAGGCCCCGCGCGCCGCTCGCCGCAAACAGCAATGAGACGGCTTCGGTACACAGATTGACGGAAAAAGCCCCGTCGCGCCGCATCCTGGTCTTGGCGGCGATGTCGGGAACATCACCGCGCCTCGCGTCGGCCATCGCCGCGATACAGGTCGAGCGCATCACCAGGCGGGCTGCATCGATCTTGGAGGAAGCCTCGGCAATCTTGATCTGCGTGCTCTGCAGATCCCCCAGCTTGGTGCGATTATAGGTCGATGCGCGATGCCGCGCGAGATCGACATAATCGTCGAGGCAGGCCTGCGCGTTTCCGAGCGCCACGCCGGACAACACGTAGGGAAACAGCGAAAACACCGGCAGTGTATAAAGCGCATTTGGATTGACGGCGCTGCCGGGCGTCGGGCCGCCGGCGAGATCATTGACCGCAATCGTCATCGGTTCGGCCACGAACGCCTCGTCGACCTCGACGTCGTTCGATCCGGTTCCTCTCAATCCGGCTGCGTTCCAGGTGTCCTTGATCCTGTAGTCGCTCTTGTTGAGCAGAAAGATGCGGTACTCGATGCCGTCAGCCTCGTCATCGGAGGACACCACGCTGGCCAGCATATTCCATTCGCAGGAATCCACCCCCGACGAGAACGGCCAGCTGCCCCGCAGCGCGTATCCACCATCAACCTTCCTGGCGCGGCCGGCGGGAAATATGAAGGAGGAGGCAATCAGGGCATTGACGTCCTTGTTCCAGACCAGATCCTGCGCCCGCTTGTCGAACATGGCCAGCATCCAGTGGTGGCTCGAGAGATTGGCAAAATTCCACGCCGCCGACGCATCGGCCTGCCCGATCGCATCGGCGCAATCGACCAGCGCGACATAGTCGAACTCGGAGCCACCTACGCGTTTTGGCTGCAGCACCCGAAACAGACCGGCCTCGTGCAAATCGCGTTCGGTCTCGCTCGGCAGCCGCCGCAAGTCCTCGGTTTTGGAGGCGCGCTCGCGCCATTGCGGAATCAGGGCCCGGGCCCGGGCGATCATGGCCGCATAGGCGCTGATGTCGGCGTTCGGCCCTGACGGCAGACTGGTATTTGGCTTCAGACCGGCACCGGCCATGTCAGGATCCTCGGTTATCGCGCCCGGCGCGCCGTCTTCAGATGCGGCCGATCCAGATACAGCGAAGCCGCCAGGCCTTCTTCGTCCTGTTCGGCGAACTCGGTCAATAGCTTCATCTCCGGAATGCGCGAACGATCGAGCGTCCCGACATCGGGCCAGTCGATCTCAATCAGATTTCCTGAAGGATCGCGCAAATACATCTGAACGCATCCATCGGGCAGCTCATTCACCGGGTTGCGAAACGCCGTCGAATCCAGCGCGCCCATCGCCTTGGCGGCATCATAGGCGGCATGAAAGTCATCCACGTCCAGCGCAAAGTGCTGGTACAGCGGAACCTGGTCTTCCAGCTCGAAAATGTGCAATTGCAGATCGCCGCAGCGCAGATATTTGGTCTTGAAACCGAAATTATAGCTGGGAATTGTCTGCATGCCCAACACGGTTTCGTAAAACTTCACCGACTCCGCGAGATTCCTGGTGCCGATCGACAGGTGGTTGAAGCCCGTGACTTTCATTCTTCGCCTCCCTGAGAAAGCAGCGTGCGCCGCATCGCGACGAAAGCTGCTTGACCGACCGGAACTATTTGACGATTGTTTATCGACCGATCACTAATTAAGGCGCGGCTCGCGGTGCCCGTCAATCAAATTCGACAGGGGGAGCGAACTCGCATGGACAAGACCGTTGGCATTATCGGGCTTGGCATCATGGGCGGCGCGATCGCCCGCAACCTTGTCGAGCGCGGATGGCGGGTGATCGGCTTCGATACCGACGCCGCCAAACGGGCCGAGCTTGCGGCGGCTGACGTCACCATCGCCGATGACGTGGCTCACGTCACGCGCGACGCGCCTGTCATCATGACCAGCCTTCCAACTCCCGCCGCGGTCGAGAAGGTGGCACAGGCTATCGCCAGTTCGGGGCAGCCACCGCGGATCGTGATCGAACTGTCCACCCTCGCGCTCGCCGACAAGCTTCGCTTCGAAACCATCCTGAAACAGGCAGGCCACATTGCGCTGGACTGTCCGCTGAGCGGAACCGGCGCACAGGCGAAAATGCGGGATCTCGTGGTCTATGCCAGTGGCGACAGCGCGGCCATCGCGCGCTGCAAGGAATTGTTCTCCGACTTTGCCAAGCAGAGTGCCGATCTCGGTGCGTTCGGCAATGGCAGCCGGATGAAATTCGTCGCCAATCATCTGGTGGCCATCCACAACGTCGCCACCGCCGAGGCGATGATCCTGGCTGAGCGCGCCGGGCTCGATCCGAAGCTGGTGGTCGACATGGTCGGTCCCGGCGCCGGCGGCTCGCGGATGTTCCAGATGCGGGCGCCAATGATGGTCGAAGGCGTCTATGAACCGGCGACCATGAAAGTTTCGACCTGGAAAAAGGATATGGCGATCATCGCCGAATTCGCCGAGGACGTCGGCTGCGCAACCCCTCTGTTTACCTTGACGCAGCCGGTCTACACCCAGGCGATGGCGATGGGGCTGGGCGACCAGGACACCGCGGCGGTGTTCGAAGTGCTGAAGAAAACCATCATCAGCACGCCGCGATCCTAGAGCACGATTCGCCTGAGTTGAATCATGCTCGTCGTCCATCTTCTTGTTTGAGCATGATCTCCGCGCAAACGCCCCTGGCGTTTGTCGCGAGGGAAAACCGGTCCCCACTCTTCCGGATCATGCTCTAGCGGCGTAAGGAGGTATATTCGCTATACCGCACTGCACCAAAGCGAATTTGCGAGCGATCATCGATCCGGGACTAGCTAAACCTCGCGCGTACCGGCTCGATGGCGTGGTTATCACTTGATCATTTATGACTTCCGTCCGATAAATCGGTCGATCAAAAACAAAAAACAACAAGCGCCGGTCTTCAGTTGCAGCGTTCCGGGGGAAGGTTCCATGACGATATCGCGACGACAATTTGTCAGCAGCGTTGCCGGCGCCGGTATCGCCAGCGTGGCTGCGCCGAACCTCGTCTTTGCGCAGAACAGCGGACCGATCCGCATCGGGCTCCTGGCCGCCAAGACCGGACCGCTCGCCTCCGGCGGCATCGACATGGAACTGGCCCTGACGATGTTTCTGAAGGAGCGCGACAACACGCTCGCGGGCCGCAAGGTCGAATTGATCGTCGCGGACACCGCCGGCGTTCCCGCCACCGCGCGCACCAAGGCGCAGGAGCTGATCGAAAAGAACAACGTCCACTGCATGATCGGCCCGCTCGCCGCTTTTGAGGCGTTGGCGATCGCCGACTATCTCACCGAAAAGGAGATACCGACACTCGGCGTCGCCGCGGCCGAGGACATGACGCAGCGGCACCCCAGCCCCTGGTTTGTCCGCCTGACGTCAACGTCGGCGCAGTGCACCTACCCGTTTGCCGAATATTGCGCCAAGGAGCTGAAATACAAGAAGATCGTCACCATCGCCGACGATTTCGCCTATGGGCATGAAATGTGCGCCGGCTTCCAGCGCGCGTTCGAGGACAATGGCGGCAAGATCGTTCAAAAGATCTTCACGCCGCTGGCGACGCCGGACTACGGCAGCTACGTCGCCCAGGTGAAAAACGCGGATGCGATTTTCCTCGGCACCGCCGGCTCGAACGGCTTCCGCTTCCTGCGCCAATTCATCGAATATGGCCTGAAGGACAAGATGACCGTGATCGGCGGCATGACCGCGCTCGATGAATCCGTGCTGCGCAATATGGGCGACGAGGCACTGGGGATCCTGACCACGAGCTGGTACTCGGCGGAAATCGACAATCCCCTCAACAAGGCCTTCGCGCCGGCATTCCGCAAGCAGTTCAAATACGACCCCGGCTACTATGCCGGCAGTACCTACCTCGCGGGCGAGGTTCTGGAAGCCGCGCTCAAGACCACGAACGCCAACGCGGAGGACAAGAAGGCGCTGATGACGGCGATCCGCGGCAATAACGTGGAGACGATACGCGGCGTCGTCAAATTCGACGAATTCGGGAATGTGATCGGCGATGTCTACATCCGCAAGGTAACCCGTAGCGACGGACGGCTGGTCAATGCCGTGATCAAGACCTATCCGGATGTCAGCCAGTTCTGGACCTACGACAAGACCGCCTTCCTGAAAAATCCGGTCTATTCGCGCGACTACCCGCCGGCGAAAAACTTAGAGCAATAAGAACTTGGAGCCATAAGTCTGCATCCGTTGCGGGCCGACGATCTCGCAACTTTTCGAACAGAATCGGCCGCCGATGCAATTTTGGATCATTCAGGGTCTTAACAGCCTGTCGCTTGGTGGTTTGCTGTTTCTGCTCTCGTCGGGATTCTCGCTGATCTTCGGCCTGATGCGGCTGGCGAATTTGACCCACGGCGCGTTCTTCATGCTTGGAACCTATTTCGGCGCGACGGCAATGCGCGCCTATGGCGGCTTGAATATCTGGGTGACTGCGCTTGGCGCTGGAATAGCGGTGGCCGCGATCGGCGGCCTGTTCGAGCGGCTGGTGCTGACCCGGCTGAAGACCAATCCGCTCGGACAGGTGCTGGTGACACTCGGCATGTCCTTCATCATTTCCGATGCCTGCCTGATGCTGTGGGGCGGCGATTCCATACCGGTGCCGACCCCGCAGAATCTGCAGGCGCCGACAAGGGTGCTGGGTTTCGTGTTTCCGACCTATCGGCTGGTGCTGGTGGGGTGCGCCATCGGTGCCGCCATCGCATTGTATTTCCTGCTGGAGCGGACACGGCTCGGCGCCATGATCCGCGCCGGCGTCGACGACCGGCAGATGGCGCGGGCGGTCGGAATTCCGGTCTCGAATCTGTTTACGATCGTGTTTTGCCTCGGCGCCGGCATCGCCGGCGCCGGCGGCGTGCTGGGCGGACCGATCCTGTCGGCCTATCCCGGGCTCGACGGCGACATGCTGCCGCTGGCGCTGATCGTCGTCATTCTCGGCGGCATCGGCAGCCTCCTGGGCGCATTTGTCGGCAGCTTCATCATCGGCTTCATCTACACCTTCGGCACCGCGCTGTTTCCGGAGCTGGCCTATATCATCCTGTTCCTGCCGATGATCGTCGTGATCGCGTTCCGGCCTCAGGGCCTGTTTGGGCGCGTCGGCGCATGAAGTGGATTGCCGCTGCCCTGCTCGCCGTGCTGCTGGTCGGACTGCCGTTCTTCGCCGGCGATTTCTACGTCAACCTCGCCAGCCAGATCCTGATCGCGGCGATCTTCGCGCTCAGCCTAAATCTGCTGGTCGGTTATGGCGGCATGACCTCGCTGGGACACGCCTCCTATCTCGGCGTCGCCGCCTATATCTCGGCGCTGATGACAAGCCGCTACGGATGGGGCCACGGCCCGGCCGCTTTGCTCTCGATTCTGGGTACCACCGCAATGGCGGCACTATTTGGCCTGATCGCGCTGCGTGCCACCGGCCTCGGCTTTCTCATGATCACCCTGGCGCTGTCGCAGGTGTTGTGGGGGCTGGCCTATCGCATGTCGGATGTGACCAACGGCGATAACGGCATAGCTGGCCTCACCCGGCCGATGCCGTTTGGCTTTTCGATCGACAGCGCGGCTTCGTTCTACTGGTTTGCGCTGATCGTGGCCTGGTTCGCATTCATGATGATGACGGTCTTTGTATCGTCGTCGTTCGGATCGTCGTTGAAAGGCGTGCGCGACCAGCCACGCCGGATGGCGGCGCTGGGCTTCGATCCCTGGATGATCCGCTGGATCACCTTCATCTATGCCGGTTTCTGGGGCGGCATCTCCGGGCTGCTTTACGTCTATTACAACAAATATATCCACCCGACCTCGCTTTCGACCACGAGTTCGGCCGAAGCCCTGCTCGGCGTCATCGCCGGCGGGTCAGGCACGCCCGGAGGCCCGGTCGTCGGCGCCGCGCTGGTGCTGCTGTTGAAGAACTACGTCTCGGCCTATCTCGAGCGCTGGAACATGCTGCTCGGGCTGGTGTTCCTGTTCATCGTTCTGGTGATGCCCAACGGAATCGTCCCCGGCCTTAGCCGGCTGTTGCGCAGGGGATCGCGATGACCCCTGTTGCCGCGAATCATGCGCTTGAAGTGATCGACCTGAAGAAGGCCTTCGGAGGCCTCGTCGTCACGCAGAACATATCGCTGGCGATCCGGCCCGGCGAGCGCCGCCTGATTATCGGCCCGAACGGCGCCGGCAAGACCACGCTGTTCAACCAGATCAGCGGCGACATGCGACCGAACGCCGGACAGATCAAGCTGTTCGGTACCGACGTGACGTCATTCGCACCTTACCAGCGCGCGCATCTGGGACTGTCGCGAACCTACCAGATCATCACGCTGTTTTCGGGCGATACGCTCGAGCACAATGTCACGCTCGGCCTGCTCGGTTTGCGACCCACGCGCTGGCAGATGTGGCGCCCGCTGTCGTTCTACGGCGACCTCGCGACCGAGGCGCGCCGCACCCTCGATGCGGTCGGGCTTCTGCATCTGGCCGATCATCCGGTGTCGGAAATTGCCTATGGCGAAAAGCGCCGGGTTGAGCTCGCGATGGCGCTGGCGCAAAAGCCGCGCGTGCTGCTGCTGGATGAGCCGCTGGCGGGTCTTTCCGACACCGAACGCTCGACCGTGAAGTCGCTGATAGCGTCGATCCCAACGGAAACGGCCGTGATCATGATCGAACACGACATGGATACCGCACTCGACTTGGCCGAGACCGTGACGCTGCTGAACTACGGCCGTGTGATCGTCGACGGCGACCGCGATAGTGTGATCGCGGATGAGCGAACGCGCGAGGTATATCTTGGCGTCTGACGCACTCAGTCTGACCAACGTGCATGCATTTTATGGCGACAGCCATATCCTGCATGGCGTGAGCTTTTCGCTGCGGCCGGGCGGCGTGCTGGCGTTGCTGGGACGCAACGGCGCGGGCAAGACCACCTGCATCTCGACGGTCGTCGGCTTTCTGAAGCCCCGCGAAGGCGAAATCAAACTGTTTGGAGAATCGATCGAAGGGCTGAGCCCTGAGCGTATCTCGCGGCTCGGAATCGGTCTGGTACCGCAAGGGCGCCGGATCTTTCCGTCGCTGACGGTGAAGGAAAACCTGATCGTGGCGCAGCAGCGCGAAAAAGCTTCCGAAAAGCCATGGAATATCGAGCGGATTTATTCCATGTTCCCACGCCTGCAGGAACGCCACGCGCAATTGGCGGGCACGCTATCGGGCGGCGAGCAGCAGATGCTGGCGATCGGGCGAGCGCTGATGGGCAACCCCCGGGTGCTGCTGCTCGACGAGCCGTCGGAGGGGCTGGCGCCGCTGATTGTCGCGGAAGTCGGCCGCACCATCAAGCGGCTGAAGGAGGAAGGACAGTCCATCGTGCTGGTCGAACAAAATCGACAACTGGCGCTCGACGTCGCGGATCAGGCGGTCATCCTCAATACCGGACGCTGCGTCTTCGCCGGCGATGCCGGCGAAATCCTCAACAATGAAGAGCTGATTACCCAACATCTCGGCGTCTTTCGTGCGCATTAACAATCCACCCCAGAGGAGGGCAAGAAAATGAAAATCGGCGTATGCGGAACTGGACGAATGGGCGCAGCGATCGCGCAACGTTTGATCGCGGTCGGACATGAAGTCGGCGTGTGGAACCGCAATCCCACAAAGACCAAGCCGCTGACCGACGCCGGTGCCAAATTGTACGCATCTCCCGCGGAGCTCGCCGGGGGCTGCGAAGCCGTCATCGTCATGTTGCTGAACGACGCCGCGACCGAGGCGGTTTACCGCGGATCCAAAGGTCTTCTGGAATCCACGCTCACCGGCAAGCTCATCATCGACATGAGCACGCTGCGCCCGGACACCATGATATCCGTCGGCATAGCGGTGACCGAGCTGGGCGCGGCCTTTGTCGAATGCCCGGTCGGTGGGAGCACTGCGCCGGCGAGAGAAGGCAAGCTGTTCGGCCTGGTCGGCGGCACCAACGCTGATGTTACCCGGGCGATGCCGCTGCTCGAGCAATTGTGCCGCCGTATCGAACATGTCGGG
>NZ_JBEKCZ010000217.1:0-8492 GCF_050014615.1 Bradyrhizobium sp.
CTGTGCCGACAAACCGCCGGTGGCCTTCAGGAAATCGCGTCTCTGCATTGGTTTCCCTCCGAACTATTCACATTGAAGCAAGGACTGGAAAAATTGCGGCTGATGGAAGTTCGGCTTTTTTTCCTTCGGGAGAAATGAACTCCAATAGCTGCGTGGCGCGCGTTCCAAAATGGAATAGAAATTTCCCCGGATGTTTTTGGGATCGCCGTCCCAGCCCAAGGGCTTGAGTGGAATCTTCAATTCCGCCGTCCAGCCGTGCGGCACGATTGTCGCGCGCGACATCAGGCCCAGATCGACACCCTCCTGATGCAGGGCACGACTGACGATCCTCACCTGAAAGCTCTGGTTGAACGGCGATACTTCAAACTCAAAGTACGGAAAGCCGCTGTCCGAAAACGTCACGAACAATTCCACCACGTCAAAGTCATAAGGATGTTGTCGAGGCCCGAGAACCTTTCGGGCGTTCAGCGGCGCGGTCACTGAATAGCTCACGGTCAAGACATCGTCCGCAAGCGAGGTTTTCACGTGGACGGGCTGTTTGAGAACCGACTTCGTTGGCGCGACCAATGACAGGTCGCAGGCCAGAGCGCCCGGAGGGATCAGCAAAATCGCAATCAGCAGGAATAATCTCATCACTGACCGAATCACCCCCGGTAGCGACAATGTAATCGTGCAACCTCTTATAGTGCGGACACAATCGGCCCGCGAGGCCTCGCTCCGAACAGGGCTGGTTGACCTGTTCGATGGATCAATGGAATGGCCCGGCGTTGGCGTCCGCGCGTGAGCGGATAGCGAAATTCCCTTCGCTATTCGCTGTCGCCATTGCCTCCATTGCCGTTCTCGGCTTCCTCGCCGATGTGCTCGACCGACACCACATGCTCGTCTTCGGCGGTGTCGAACACGATAACGCCCTGGGTCGAGCGGCCGGCGATCCGGATGCCCTCGACCGGACAGCGGATCAGCTGACCCTTATCGGTCACCAGCATGATCTGGTCGCTCTCCTCGACCGGGAACGACGCCACCAGCTTGCCGTTGCGGTTGTTGACCGACATCGCCACGATGCCTTTGCCGCCGCGGCCGGTGGTCCGGTATTCGTAAGACGAAGTCCGCTTGCCGAATCCATTCACCGAGACCGTCAGCACGACCTGTTCCTGCGCCGACATCTCGACATAGCGCTCGGAACTGAGCTGGATGCTGCCGGAGGTCTCTTCGGTATCGGCTTCCGCTTCTTCGGCCCCAGTCTCCGCAGCCGTACCTTCCCCATTGACGGTTTCGCCGGCCACCGCCCGGCGCATTTTCAGGTAGGCGGAGCGCTCATCCGATGTGGCCTCGACATGGCGCAGGATCGCCAGCGAGATCAGTCTGTCGCCCTCGGCCAAGGCGATGCCGCGCACGCCCATCGAGGTGCGGCCCGTGAATACCCGCACGTCAGTGACCGGGAAGCGGATGCACTGGCCGCCGGCGGCGGTCAGCAACACGTCGTCGCGCTCGGTGCAGATCTGCACGTCGACAATCGCCTCGTCGTCATCGAGCTTCATGGCGATGATGCCGGAGCGCCGGACGTCGACAAAGTCGGACAATTTGTTGCGGCGGACGGTGCCGCCGGTGGTCGCGAACATCACGTCGAGATTGCCCCAGGAGGATTCATCCTCGGGCAGCGGCATGATGGTGGTGATGCGCTCGCCCTGCTCCAGCGGCAGGATGTTGATCAACGCCTTGCCGCGGCCGTTCGGCGCCGCCACCGGCAGGCGCCAGACCTTTTCCTTGTAGACCTGGCCGCGCGACGAGAAGAACAGCACCGGGGTATGGGTCGAGGCCACGAACAGGCGGCTGACGAAATCCTCATCGCGGGTCTGCATGCCCGAGCGGCCCTTGCCGCCGCGCCGCTGCGCGCGGTAGGCCGACAGCGGCACCCGCTTGACGTAACCGGCATGCGAGACGGTGACCACCATGTCCTCGCGCTGGATCAGGTCCTCGTCCTCGACCTCGTCCTCAAACTCGGCGATCACGGTCTTGCGCGGGGTCGCGAATTCGGACTTCACATCCGCCAGTTCGGTCTTGATGATGGCCTGCACGCGGGCGCGCGAACGCAGGATATCGAGGTAATCGTTGATTTCGACCGCAAGCTTGTCGAGCTCCTGGCCGATCTCCTCGCGGCCGAGCGCCGTCAGGCGCGCCAGCCGCAGGTCGAGAATGGCCTTGGCCTGCTCGAACGACAGCCGCGCGGTGCCGTCTTCGGCGAGCCGGTGCCGGGGATCGTCGATCAGCGTGATCATCGCCGCGACGTCCTTGGCCGCCCAGTCGCGCGACATCAGGGTATCGCGCGCGGTGTTGGGATCCGGCGAGGTCCGGATCACATGGATGATCTCGTCGATATTGGCCACCGCGATCGCCAGCCCAACCAGGATATGGGCGCGGTCGCGGGCCTTGTTGAGCAGGAACTTGGTTCGACGGGTCACCACCTGTTCGCGGAACGCGATGAACAGAGTGAGCAGGTCCTTCAAATTCATCAGCTGCGGACGCCCGGCGTCCAGCGCCACCATGTTGGCGCCGAAATTGCTCTGCAGCGGCGTGAACTTGTATATCTGGTTGAGCACGACCTCGGGAACCGCGTCGCGCTTGAGCTCGATGACCACGCGAATGCCGTCGCGGTCGGATTCGTCGCGCAGTTCGGAAATGCCCTCGACCTTCTTGTCGCGCACCAGTTCGGCGATGCGCTCGACCATGCTGGCCTTGTTCACCTGGTAGGGAATTTCCGAGATGAAGATGGCTTCGCGGTCCTTGCGGATGGTGTCGATTTTGACCTTGCCGCGCATCACGATCGAGCCGCGGCCGAGGTGATAGGCTGAGCGGATCCCCTGGCGACCGAGAATGATGCCGCCGGTCGGGAAATCCGGGCCGGGAATGATCTTGATCAGGTCGTCGATGCCGAGCGCCGGATCCTCGATCAGCGCCACGCAGGCGTCGATCACTTCGCCGAGATTGTGCGGCGGGATGTTGGTCGCCATGCCCACGGCAATGCCGCCGGCGCCATTGACCAGGAGATTCGGAAACTTCGCCGGCAGGACCCGCGGTTCCTGGAACGCACCGTCGTAGTTATCCTGGTAATCGACGGTGTCCTTGTCGATGTCGTCGAGCAGCGAGTGCGCGATCTTGGTCAGCCGGGATTCGGTGTAACGCATCGCCGCGGCCGTATCGCCGTCGACCGAGCCGAAATTGCCCTGCCCGTCGATCAAGGGCACGCGCATGGAGAAATCCTGCGCCATGCGCACCATCGCGTCGTAGACCGACTGGTCGCCGTGGGGATGGTATTTACCGATCACGTCGCCGACGGTGCGCGCCGACTTGCGGTACGGCTTGTTCCATTCAAAGCCGTTCTCATACATCGCATAGAGAATACGGCGATGAACCGGCTTCAGACCGTCGCGCGCATCCGGCAACGCGCGCGCCACGATCACGCTCATGGCGTAATCGAGATAGGAGCGCTTCATCTCGTCGAGGATGGATACGGGACGAATATCCGAGGGTCCCGGCGGCTCTCCGGGCTTCGCATCTTCAGGGTCAGACAAGGGGGAAATCCGGTCAGTTTTAGATGAGAATCATATAGCTCATCAGGGCCCTCGAAACCACCCTTAACTCCGCGGCGTGAGCGGTTTTTCCCTTCGTTTTTCCAGAGACTTACGGGGCAACTGAACGGCGCCGCCGCGACCGCCAAAGCGGCCCTGGCGAGGAGGGCTTTAAGGACCGAACACCACGGCGTGCATGATCCGCCCCGGAACCAATGTGAACAGCCCGGCGATGACAAGCGCACCCGAGAAAATAAGGATCATGATGAGGCGATGAGCGGCGACCTGATGCGTGTGCGCTTTCCACACAGCCAGTGGAAGCATCGTGAGCGTGAAGATCGACAGCAGATGGATCGGGCTCCAGGGCCCCAGCAACCGGATCTGATGGATCCAGAACGAACTGAGCGCCACCGACAGCATCAGGCCAACCCAGATCCAGCCCAGCGTGCGATGGGGCAGCGTTCCCTTGGGCGCAGCGAACTGGACGACACCGAGCGCGAACGCGGCCATCGCCGCGAAGGCGTGGACGGGAATCGCCGGCGCGGCGTCGAGCAATGGTGCGAGGCTCATGGTTGGATTCCAGCGCCTTATTGAAATCGAACTTAAACCAGTCTTTTGATAATCTTATGACCGTATTACGAGATTTTACTTTATGTTTCTACCAGATCACTTCATGATACCCGAACACATGATGCCCGAACGCCAGAAGCACGGGCGCGCTCGCCCGTGCCTTGATACGGCAAGTCCTTAAACGGCAAGTCCTCAAAACGGCATTTGCTCAAAACGGCAAGCCGTCAGAACGGGATATCGTCGTCCATGTCGCTGTTGCGGGCGCCGCCTGCGACGGCACGGCGCGGGGCCGCGCCTGACGGTCCGCCGGAGCCGAAATCGCCGCCACCGCCGCCGCCACCTTGGTCATCGGGCCCGAAATTGCCGCCACCGCCGCCGCTGCGGCCATCGAGCATGGTCAGCGTCGAGTTGAATCCCTGCAGCACCACCTCGGTCGAGTATTTCTCGACCCCGCTCTGGTCGGTCCATTTGCGGGTCTGCAACGCGCCTTCGATGTAAACCTTGGCGCCCTTCTTGAGATACTGCTCGACAATCTTGCAGAGCGGCTCGGAGAAGATCACCACCCGATGCCACTCGGTCTTTTCCTTGCGCTCGCCGGTGGCCTTGTCGCGCCAGGTATCCGACGTCGCGATGCTCAAATTGGCAATCGGCCGCCCATCCTGGGTCCGCCGGATCTCCGGATCCTTGCCGAGATTACCGACCAGAATCACCTTGTTCACGCTTCCCGCCATCGCCGCTCTCCACTCTCATCCATTACTGGCATCAATTACCGGCATCCACTGCTGGACCCGCCCGGCACCCGGCCATCGGCCTGAGCTCCGGTCGCCTTCGTATCCCGCCAGGATTTCCATGGGATCACCCTGAACCGACCCTATACGCTCGCCGGCCCCGCGATCCCCCAAGATCCCCACGCGATCCCCGGTTATCCACATATAGCAATCCCCGCCGGAATGTTCCAGTTTTGTTCCATGGATGCCGTCGCGACGGTATGATGATATTTTTGCAGGCGCAGTCCCCCGGAAAAGTGTTACAGATCATTAACTTCCGGAAGTTTCAGTTCGCCTCCGACTGTTGCATTTCGGAGACTGCTTTTTATCCGCCGCCCCGATATATTATCGGTTGAAATTGATGGGCGTCGCGCCCGGATTATTGCAAACGCGTCAAACCAAAACCGCTTCAAGACGACAAACCTTCAAGACACAAAACTTTCAACACAACGAAGCTATCAAACTAGCTGAAGCAAGAAGACGGCCGGAGAGATTTCGATGAAGAGGTTTTGGCTCGGTGCTATCGGTCTCGTCGCGCTGGGCCTGGCTGCGCCCGCGGTCGCGGCCGATCTTCCCGCACAAGCCTACACCAAGACGCCGGTGATGATCCCCGTCGTCTATGATTGGACCGGCTGGTACAGCGGCATCAACGGCGGCTGGGGAACTGAAAACCGCTGCTTCGACTCAACGACCGCAGCCGGTGCCTTCATCGCTTCCGATGGTTGCCACGGCACGTCGGGCGGCGTCGCCGGTGGTCAGATCGGTTATCGCTGGCAGACCGGCGGATGGGTGTTCGGTCTGGAAGCGCAAGGCGATTGGGCTGGTCTCAGCGGCAGCAGCGCGAGCCTCCTGACTCCCGGAACCACCGATCGTTCGCGGATGGATGCGTTTGGCCTGTTCACCGGCCAGGTCGGTTACGCCTGGAACACCGCTTTGCTTTACGCCAAGGGCGGCGCGGCCGTGGTCGCCGACCGCAACGACATGCTCACCGCCGGCGTGGTTACCGCGACGGCTTCCGGCGACAACCGCTGGGGCGGCTCGATCGGCGCTGGCCTTGAATTCTCGTTTGCACCGAACTGGTCGGCGGCGGTTGAATACGATCACCTGTTCATCGCCAATGGCCTGACGAGCTTCACCTCCACCGCGACCGGCACGCTGGTTGGCTCCGACCGCATTCACGGCGACGCCGACATGGTCACCGCGCGCATCAACTATCGCTGGGGCGGCCCGGTCATCAGCAAATACTGATCAACGACTGATCTGCGCTCAAGACGCGTTTCTCAATCGCAAATCAGAATCGATACCAGGCCGGTCTCGCGCCGGCCTTTTTGTTGGCAGTTCCCATCAAGCTGCTGCCTTCTGCCGCCATTGCTGGCTGGTTTTGCAACAAACCGTTGATGGTTTTCACGCGGCACTGGAAATCGTTTCCCGTTCTTCCTATGTTCCGAGCTCACCCATTGGCGTCCGATCCCGGTTTCCGGCGAGCGCGCCTGAATGTGCGCGGCTGACGCGCTGGGAATGCCGATATGGATGAAGTGATCAGGGCGAAGCGCCACCAGAACGCGAGCAGCCAGCGCGCGATCACCATTCGCGGCGCGCGCGAACACAATCTCAAGAACATCGACGTCGAGATACCCCGCGACAGGCTGGTGGTGTTCACGGGCCTGTCGGGCTCGGGCAAATCATCGCTGGCCTTCGACACCATCTATGCCGAGGGACAGCGGCGCTACGTCGAATCGCTCTCCGCCTATGCGCGCCAGTTCCTGGAGATGATGCAGAAGCCGGATGTCGACCAGATCGACGGCCTGTCGCCGGCGATCTCGATCGAGCAGAAGACCACCTCGAAGAATCCGCGCTCGACCGTCGGCACCGTCACCGAGATCTACGATTACATGCGGCTGTTGTGGGCGCGGGTCGGCGTGCCCTATTCGCCCGCCACGGGACTGCCGATCGAAAGCCAGATCGTCTCGCAGATGGTCGACCGGGTGCTGGCGCTGCCCGAGGGCACAAGGCTCTATCTGCTGGCGCCGGTCGTGCGCGGCCGCAAGGGCGAATACAGGAAGGAACTCGCCGACTATCTCAAGAAGGGATTCCAGCGGGTCAAGATCGACGGCAGCTTCCACGAACTCGCGGAAGCGCCGACGCTCGACAAGAAATTCCCGCATGACATCGACGTCGTGGTCGACCGCATCGTGGTGCGGCCCGACATCGGCCAGCGCCTGGCCGAGAGTTTTGAGACCGCGCTGAAACTCGCCGAAGGGCTGGCGGTGATCGAATATGCCGATGCGCCCGCAATCGCCTCCTCTTCTCTTGTCACCTCTCCCCTTGTGGGAGAGGTCGACCGGCCAAAGGCCGGTCGGGAGAGGGGTAAGCAGCGAGCGCCGGAGTCCGTTGCTACCCCCCTCCCCAACCCCGAGAGCGAGCTTCGCTCGCCTCTGACCCCGCAAGGGGGGAGGGAGCAGGCTGAGGCTGCGACCAAGAAGGTTGCAAAGATCCACGACAAAAGTGGCCCGGAACGGATTCTGTTCTCGGAAAAATTCGCCTGCCCGGTCTCCGGCTTCACCATTCCGGAAATCGAGCCCAGACTCTTTTCCTTCAACAATCCCTATGGCGCCTGCCCGGCCTGCGGCGGGCTCGGGGTCGAGCAGCATATCGACGAAGAGCTTGTGATTCCCGACAAGGAACTGACGCTGCGCAAGGGCGCGATCGCGCCGTGGGCGAAATCGTCGTCGCCCTATTACATCCAGACCCTGACCGCGCTCGGCAAGTTCTACAAGTTCACGCTCGACACCAAATGGAAGGATCTGCCGAAGAAGACCAAGGACGCGATCCTGCATGGCTCCGGCGAGGACGAAATCAAGTTCGCCTATGAAGACGGCGTGCGCTCCTACGACACCAAGAAGCCGTTCGAGGGCGTCATCACCAATCTCGACCGTCGGTTTCGGGAAACCGAAAGCGAATGGGCGCGCGAGGAACTCGGCAAGTATTTTTCCGACATTCCCTGCGAAGCCTGCCACGGCTACCGGCTCAAGCCGGAGGCGCTGTGCGTCAAGATCGGCGGCAAGCATATCGGCGAAATCTCCGAACTCTCCGTCCGCCGCGCCGGCGAATGGTTCGAGACCGTGCCAAAGGCGCTCAACGCGCAGCAGAATGAGATCGCCGCGCGGGTGCTGAAGGAAATCCGCGAGCGGCTGTCGTTCCTGCTCGATGTCGGCCTCAACTACCTGACGCTGGCGCGCGCCTCCGGCACGCTGTCCGGCGGCGAGAGCCAGCGCATCCGGCTGGCCTCGCAGATCGGCTCGGGGCTGACAGGCGTGCTCTATGTGCTGGACGAGCCCTCGATCGGCCTGCACCAGCGCGACAATGCGCGGCTGCTGGAGACGCTGAAGCGGCTGCGCGACCTCGGCAATACCGTGATCGTGGTCGAGCATGACGAGGACGCCATCCGGCTCGCCGACCACGTGCTCGACATCGGCCCCGGCGCCGGCATGCATGGCGGCCATGTCGTCGCCGAGGGCACGCCCGCCGACATCATGCGGAATGCAAAATCGCTGACCGGAAAATATCTCACCGGCGAATTGTCGGTCGA
>NZ_JBEKCZ010000218.1:0-8489 GCF_050014615.1 Bradyrhizobium sp.
ACATTCGGGCTCTCGCCGACGCCCTTGGCGCCGATCGGATGGTGCGGCGACGGCGTCACGGTGAAGTCGGTCTCCCAATGCGGGGTCTCGACCGCGGTCGGCATGAAGAAATCCATGAACGACCCGGTCACCACATTGCCTTCGTCGTCGTAACGGATCTCCTGGCCCATCGCGATCGCAAAGGCTTCGGTCAGTCCGCCATGCACCTGGCCCTCGATGATCATCGGATTGATGCGGGTGCCGCAATCGTCGAGCGCGTAGAAACGCTTGATGGTGTGGACCCCGGTATCGACATCGATGGTCATGACGCAGATATAGGCCCCGAACGGATAGGTCATGTTGGGCGGATCGTAATAGCTCACCGCCTCGAGGCCCGGCTCCATCCCCGGCGGCACCGAATTGTAGGCCGCCCAGCAGATGTCCTTCATCGACATCGACTTCTCCGGCAGGCCCTTGACCCGGAACCCGTCGATATCCCATTCGAGGTCGCCTTCGTGCACCTCAAGCTTGTAGGCCGCGATCATCTGCGCCTTGGCCTTGATCTTGCGCGCCGCCATCGCGATCGCGGCACCGGCCACCGGCGTCGAGCGCGAACCGTAGGTGCCGAGCCCGTAGGGAGCGGTATCGGTGTTGCCTTCCTCGACCATGATGTTGTCGGCGGGAATGCCGATCTCGGTGGCGATGATCTGCGCCCAGGTGGTCTCGTGACCCTGGCCGGTGCTCTTGGTGCCGACACGGGCAATGCCGGCGCCGGTCGGATGCAGGCGTATCTCGCAGGAATCGAACATCGCGATCCCCAGGATGTCGCAATTCTTCGACGGCCCGGCGCCCACGATCTCGGTGAAGAACGACACCCCGAGGCCCATGATCTCGCGGGTCTCGCCGCGCTTGAACGCCGCACGCTGCGCCGCCTGCTGCTTGCGCAGGCCGGCATAGTCGACCGTTTCCATCATCTTGCGCATCGCGGTGTGATAGTCGCCGGAATCATATTCCCAGCCCAACGCCGAGTGATACGGGAACTGCTCCGCCTTGATGAAGTTCTTCAGCCGCAGCTCGGCCGGGTCCATCCCGAGTTTCTGCGCCAGGATATCCATGCCGCGTTCGATGCAGTAGGCCGCTTCGGTGACCCGGAACGAGCAGCGATAGGCGACGCCGCCCGGTGCCTTGTTGGTGTAGATGCCATCCACGCTGAGATGCGCGACCGGAAAGTCGTAAGACCCGGTCACGATATTGAAGAAACCGGCCGGCCATTTCGACGGATCGGCGCAGGCGTCGAACGCGCCGTGATCGGCCAGCACGTGGACGCGAAGCCCCGTGACCTTGCCCTCCTTGGTCGCCGCAATTTCGGTGGTCATGTGATAATCGCGCGCAAACGACGTCGCGGTCAGGTTCTCGATGCGGTCCTCGACCCATTTCACGGGCTTGCCGGTGACGATCGAAGCCACCGCGGCGCAGATGTAGCCGGGATAGGCGCCGACCTTGTTGCCGAAACCGCCGCCGACGTCGGGCGAGATCACGTGGATCTTCTGCTCGGGGAGCTTGGCGATCAGCGCCACCACGGTGCGGATCACGTGCGGCGCCTGGAAGGTGCCCCAGATCGTCAGCTCGCCCTTGATCTTGTCGAACGAGCACACGCACTGGCAGGTTTCCAGCGGACATGGATGGGTGCGGTGATAAGAGATCATCTCCTTGATCGTGACCTCGGCCTTGCGGAAGGCGGCGTCGGTGAGATCCTTGTCGCCGACGGTCCACTCGAAGATATGATTGTGGTGCTTGCGCGGGCCGTGCGCGCCCGAGGTTTTGCCGGCAAGGTCTTCACGCAGCACCGGCGCGTCCTTGTCCATCGCCTTGAACGGATCGATCACGACCGGGAGCGGTTCGTATTCGACCACGACCTTGTTGATGCCGTCATCGGCGGCATAGCGGTCGGTGGCGACCACGAAGGCGACTTCCTGATTCTGGAACAGCACCTTGCCGTCGGCCAGCACCATCTGCACGTCGCCGGCCAGCGTCGGCATCCAGGCGAGATTGACGGTTTTCAGCGTTTCGGCGGTGATGACAGCCAATACGCCCGGCACCTTCAGCGCCTCTTCTGAGTTGATCGACTTGACGCGCGCATGGGCGTGCGGCGAGCGGACGAAGTCGCCATGCAGCATGCCCGGCAGCTTGACGTCGTCGACATAATTGCCCTTGCCCTGGGTGAAGCGGGCGTCTTCGACCCGCTTGCGCTTGCAGCCCATGCCTTCGAGGGCAGCGGTGCGTTGTTCCCGCGTGGGAGTGAGGTCGTTCATTCCGCAGCCTCCTTGAATTCGACGCCATTGATCTTGTCGGCGGCGTACTGGATCGCTCTGACGATGTTCTGGTAGCCGGTGCAGCGGCAGATGTTGCCGGAAATGCCCATCCGGATTTCCGCCTCGGACGGCCTTGGATTTTCCTGCAGCAGCCGCTGCGCGCGCAGGATCATGCCCGGCGTGCAGAAGCCGCATTGCAGCCCGTGCATCATCCGAAAGCCTTCCTGCAGCGCGGACAGCGTGCCGTCGGCATTGGCGACGCCCTCGATCGTGGTGATCTCGGAACCCTGCGCCTGGACCGCGAACACCGTGCAGCTCTTCACCGACATGCCGTCGAGGTCGACGGTGCAGGCGCCGCAATGGGTGGTCTCGCAGCCGATATGGGTGCCGGTGAGCAGCAGGTTCTCGCGGATGAAATGCACCAGCAGCGTGCGCGGTTCGACCAGGCCTTCGACCTCGGCGCCGTTCACCTTCATGGTCACATGGGTTTTTTGGGTCTTTGCCATTTTTGATCCCCTCTTAACTTGCGCGGCCGGCGGCGCGGGTCAGCGCCCGCGTCACCATGATGCCGCCGACATGCTTGCGGTATTCCACCGGCCCGCGGGCATCGGCGGCCGGCGACATGATCGCCACCGCCGCCGCCGCGGCCTTCTTCAGCGTCGCCGCGTCAAGGCTGGTTCCGATCACGGCCTTGGCGGCATCCCCCGCGAGCAGCGGGGTTTCGTGCAGATTGGTGAGACCGATCGCGCAACTGGCGACCTTGCCGCCGGCCATGGTGAGCACGACCGCCGCCGCCGCGGTGGCGTAATCGCCGATCTTGCGTTTTAGTTTCTCATAGGCGTAGCCGTGACCGGCGGCCGGCGCCGGAATTGAAATCGCGGTCAGGATTTCGCCGGGCTCGAGTGCGGTGAAATAAGCGCCCTGGTAGAATTCGGCGGCGGCGATATCGCGCCCGCCCGCCGGCCCTTCGAGCCGGTAGCTGGCGCCGAGCGTCAGCATCAGCGCCGGCATGTCGTTGCCGGGATCGCCATTGGCGACATTGCCGCCGAGGGTGCCGCGGTAGCGCACCTGCGGATCGGCGATCAGAAGCGCGGTCTCGTGCAGGATCGGCAGCGATTTGGCGATTTCGTCGGACGCCAGCAATTCATGCTGGGTGGTCATCGCGCCGATCACGATCTTGCCGCCGTCGCGGCGGACGCCTTTGAGGGCGTCGATGCCATGCAGATCGACCAGATGTTCGGGGGTGGCGAGCCGAAGCTTCATCATCGGGACCAGACTGTGGCCGCCGGCGAGAGGCCGGGCTTCGTCGCCCAATGTCGAGAGCAGCTTGACCGCATCGGCCACGGTCGCAGGCCGGTGATAGCTGAACGGGCCAGGAATCATCGTCTCCTCCTCCAAAGGGTCTTTTTAAACATGCGTCTTTTTGAACTCGGACGTTGAGAGCAGGCTGTTCCCGGAATTTTTCGCGGGCAAGGCGAGCGCGGCGACGCGGTCACGGACTAAGGAAATTCGCACGAGATGCGGACTAGAACGCACGAAATGCGTCAGTCCTCGCGACCTAATCCGCGCTGTTGGGGCTATGCGTGGCGCCGGGCGAGACCAAGCCGGGCCTTGAGCTCGGCCATCTTGGCACGGCTCACGGGGACACGATGCGGCGAGGGGCCATCGAGCTCGATCACCGCGCCATCGCCTTCCTTGCGCACGAAGGAGACATGCGGAATCGCCACGATATGGCTGCGATGCACCCGGACGAACAGGCCGGGATCGAGCTGCGCCTCGGCCTCCGAAATCGACCAGGGGCACATCCGCTCGCGGGTGCCGTCATGGACCCGGGTATAATGAGCGTCGGCCCTAACGCTGCGCACATCAGCCGTATCAATGAAATGCGTGCCGTCGGCGCCCTCGACCGGCAGCCGGACCACCGGCGCGGCGCGCGGCGGCTGGCCGATGCCGCCCAATGGCGCCGAAATCACCCGCTGGCCCGTGGCCGCGCCCTGATCCGGTCCGGGAGCAAAGACGCCGTCCATCATGGTACCGGCCTCCGCCGGAACAAGCCCGGTTTCGCCTGTTAGGTCGCGCCCCGCCCGCCGGCGCGGATCCGGCACCAGCGACAGCAGGAAGCCGGCCGCGATCACGAAGCAGAGCACCGCCACCACCACCGAGAGGATTTGCGGCGACGCCGCCAGGCCGCCGCCATGGTGGTGTGCCACCGCCGACAGCGGGACGAAATGCATGCCCTCCATCGCGGTATAGTGCATGCCCGATACCGCGACGCCGAACGCGATCGAGCTTGCGATCAGGCGCACGCCATCCTGCCGGGCCAGAAACGCGCGCAGGCCGCCATAGGCGGCGACGATCGCGACCGCGACCGACAGCAAAATCATCGTCGTGTCGTGCTCGATGGCGAAATCGCCGGCGAGACCATGAATCCCGACGTAATGCATGCTGGCGATGCCGGCCCCGAGCAGCACCGCCGAGGAGACCACGCGCCGCTGCGACTTCTCACCGACGCTGACGAAAAACAGGGAAACGCCGACCACCAGCGCGCAGATCAGGAACGAGATGATGGTCGGGAGCACCAGATAGACCGTATCCGCCGGGATCGGCGCGGCCAGCATGCCGATGAAATGCATGGTCCAGATGCCGACCGCGAGGAAGGCGGCCGCGCCCGCCAGCAACACGCGACGGCTCACGCCCGGCGTCCCGCGGATGCGGGCCGCGAGGCCGAAACCGGTGTAACCTCCCAGGATCGCGATCACCACCGAGAGCGCGACGAGATAGGGATCGTGTCCTTCGAACATGATCGTTTCGGCCACCCGTCTCCACGGGCATGCCGCCTCCCGCCGCCGACTTTACAGGTGTGGCGGCGGAAATGACAATCTATCCGATCGAAGGCTTGCGATCCGATCGAAGCCTTGCGATCCCTCCAAACTTATCCCGCCTACACAATCCCCGCCGCGACTTGGCCGCGCAGCCGCTCGAGGCTGAGCAGGGTGTTGGCGCAGGCCTCCGCGACTTCGACGCCCTTGGTCGCAAAGTGCTTGCGGAAGAAATCGACATGCGCCGCGGTCTCCTGGAACTGCTGCGGCGTCACCACCGCCGAGAACACCGGAACTTCGGTTCGCAACTGCACATCCATCAGCGCCTTGATCACGGTTTCGGCGATATATTCGTCGTCGATCACCAGTCCCGCCGCGACGATCGCGGTGTAGCGCCGCGTCTTGGCCAAAAGTTGCACGTGCAGCGGAATCTCGAATGCACCGGGCACCTCGAACACATCGATCTGCGCCCGCGCGATGTGGCGCGCTTCGATCTCGGCCAGGAACGCAAGGCGGCATACTTCCACGACCTCGCGATGCCAGGCCGACTGCACGAAGGCGACCCGTTGCGGTTTGGCGAAGCGCGGATATTCCGGCGGCACTTCGACCTTTTCGGGAGCTGCTTCGACGGGTTCTTGAGTGGTTTCTTGCGGCGGCTGCGTCATCGGGGAACTATGCCCAAGCGCCGGGACGCCAGCAAGCACCTTCACCCTCGGGATGCAGCACAGCCATGACGCCAGAGCCGGTCTCCGGACGAGATTCCGGCGCGCGATTCGGACCGGAAAAAATTAACGATTAAGGCGCCGCGCGAATCCGATTCCGGTTTGTTCTCAAATTAATAATTATGTCAGCGATGAGCTGTGGACGAGCCGCGCATTGCCTGTGGACGGACTCGGGGTGCGGTTGCGCGGATTCCGCAAATCACATCAGTTGATCCTCGCAGGCTCCGGACCATCCGGGGATTGCAGTCGGCAACGGCGCGTCATCTCAGCGCGTGTCGCGCCGAGCTCGTGCGTATCACACTCGTATCCGATTATTTTAATGGCAAGGTCGAGACGGCATGTCCCTCCTCGAAGGCATCATCGATTCCCGGAACAACCCGCTCGCGGTGGTCGAGGATATCGCCGCCGATAACAACTGGTCGTTCGAACGCTCCGGCGACGACGAGGTCACGATCGTCTCCAAGGGCGACTGGACCGATTACCAGCTGTCCTTCACCTGGATGGGCGAGATCGAGGCGCTGCACCTGGCCTGCGCCTTCGACATGAAGATTCCCTCGCCGCGCCGCGCCGAAGTGCAGCGGCTGATCGCGGCGATCAACGAACAATTATGGGTCGGGCATTTCGATATCTGGACCCACACCGGCATGATCATGTACCGGCAGGCGCTGGTGCTGCCGGGCGGGCTCACCGCCTCGGCCGCGCAATGCGAAACCATGCTGGTCAGCGCCATCCACGCCTGCGAGCGCTATTATCCGGCGTTCCAGTTCGTGGTCTGGGCCGGCAAGACCCCGGCGGAAGCCATGAGTGCCGCGATGTTCGACACCGAAGGCGAGGCGTAAGCGTTCTTTAGCGCAGGCGCTTGCCACACATTCGGAGTCGTCCCTGCGAACGCAGGGACCCATACGCCGTGCCGGCGAGTTCGCGTAAAGCGCTTGTGGCCTGTCCTGTGCTTCACTAGAAACGTTAGTGGTTATGGGTCCCTGCGTACGCAGGGACGACAACCGTATTTGTGGTGATAGCTTTGAACCCCGCGAACGCTTTGCAAAACATCAGTAGTCCCATCGTCCTCGCCGGCGCCGGCAAGATGGGGGGCGCGATGCTGGCGGGGTGGCTGGCGCGGGGCCTCGCCCCAAAGAAAGTCGTGGTGATCGAGCCGCATCCCTCCGATGAGATTCGCGCGCTGCTGACCAAAGGCATCCGCCTCAATCCCACGGCAAAGGATATCGGCGCCGCCGCGACGCTGGTGGTGGCGCTGAAACCGCAGTCGTTCCGCGAAGCCGGGCCCCAGATAAAACCGTTTGCCGGACCGGCCACGCTGGTGGTGTCGATCATGGCGGGAACCACCATCGCCTCGATCGAGGCGATCTGCGGCGGCAGCGTGGTGCGCGCGATGCCCAATACGCCGGCCGCGATCGGCCGCGGCATCACGGTCGCGGTGGCGGCCAACAATGTCAGCGCCGACCAGCGCGCGGTCGCCGATGCGCTCTTGCGCGCCACCGGATCGGTCGAATGGGTCGATGACGAGAGTTTGATGGACGCGGTGACCGCGGTTTCCGGTTCCGGCCCCGCTTACGTTTTCCTGCTGGCCGAGGAACTGGCGCGCGCCGGCGTCGAAGCGGGGCTGCCGCCCGATCTCGCCACCAAACTGGCGCGAGAAACCGTCGCCGGCTCCGGCGAATTGCTGCATCGCTCGGAGCTGGCATCGGCGACGCTGCGCCAGAACGTCACCTCGCCCGGCGGCACCACCGCCGCGGCGCTGGAGGTGCTGATGGCAAAAGACGGAATGCAGCCGCTATTGACCCGTGCCGTCGCCGCGGCGACGCGGCGCTCGAAGGAATTGGCGAAGTAGCAGGCTTCTTTAACCCGCCCCCAACCGCTTGGTGAACGCCTCGACATTGACCAGCCCCCGCGCATGGCGGCCCTCGCCGATCCGGCGCTTGTCATCAAAAGCCTCGACCTCGAAGCGGATCACGCGGCGCTCGACCGCGATCACCCGCGCTGTGGTCCGCACCGTCGCACCAACCGGCGTGGCGGCGAGATGGCGGATATCGACCTCGGTGCCGACCGTGACCCAGCCTGGCTCCAGAAAGGGATTGGTGGCATCGGCGGACGCCATTTCCATTTCCAGGATCATCATCGGCGTCGCATAGACCATCGGCATATCAGGGACAAAATGCCCGACCGTGCGCTCCGGCGGCACCACCAGCGTTCGTTCGGCGCTCATGCCGATTTTGATGACGTCGCGTGCATCCATGGGATGATCCGAGAATGATGACAGCGTCGTCCCGGCGAACGCCGGGACCCATACGCCGTGAACCTGCGTTAGGGCCGGATGGCCGACGCCTTCCAAACAACGAACGCCCGGGATTATGGGTCCCGGCTTTCGCCGGGACGACGAAAGTGAGCGCTACTTGCTCTGCATCGCCTTGCGCTCGACGAAGGTCTTGCCGCCCTTCATCTTGTGGGCCAGCGGGGCTTCGTTGATCTGGATCACGACGGCGTCGGCATCGACGCCGAGGTTCTTCACCAGCGCCTGCGTGATGTCGCGCATCATGCCGGCCTTCTGATCGTCGGTGCGGCCCGCGGCCATGCTGATGGTAATTTCAGGCATTTTTGGTCTCCCTTTTCTCTTGCTACGAACACTGTCTCTGCCTTGC
>NZ_JBEKCZ010000219.1:0-8450 GCF_050014615.1 Bradyrhizobium sp.
TGCGCACGTGTGGCTCGATAGCCACAAGCTCGCTCTTTCGTAGGTCTCAAGACCGTCTCGGGACCTAGGCGCCCCCCTCAATCTTCCGCAAGAGTTCGCACCATCAAGCCCGTCAGGCGGTGGGTGTTTCCGCTCGTTTTCTGAGTTGGGCCAGCCAATTGCTGGGTGAGGTACTGGGAATGCGCGCGAGACAGCGTGAAGTTGCGGCTGATGTAGCGCGTATCTGGTCCACCCGGGCATCCGTCGCGCTGCTGTTGGCGTCGTCGGTCGCGTTCGCGGCGCCCACGTCCGCGCTGGCCGCAGGCGGAACCGGTGGGGACAGCAATTTCGGAGCGGCTGGTGGCACTGGAGGGGCCGGTCCTGATGGAGGCGTGGGTCAGGTAGGCCAAACCATCTTTTTGGGGGAGTATGAGGGCGCTGGTGGCGGTGGTGGCGGTGCTGGGAGTGGCGCGACACCGGGCGGCACTGGCGGGAGCGGCGGTGATGGCGGTGGCCTCGGCGGTGCTGGCGGCACGGCCGCCAATCTGAACGGGCAGACGGGGAGTCCAAGCAACGGCCAATACGGTGGCGGCGGTGGCGGTGGCGGCTATAGCGCCGCGACCGTGACCAACCTTTCAAATTCTGCCGTCCTGACCGGAGGTTCTGGCGGTGCCGGAGGCGCTCAGACGAACAGCAACGACGACGGCGGTGCAGGTGGTGGCGGCGAGGGGGGAGCCGGCGCCGTCGTGACAGGTGCCGGCGCGAGCACCAACACCGGCACACTCCAAGGCGGCGCCGGCGGAAACGGAGGAAACAGTGCCGGCGCCTACGGCGGCGGCGGTGGAGATGGCGGGATCGGCGTTCTATTTACATCAACCGGGTCTGTTCTCGTCAATTCCGGAATGATCATCGGGGGCCAAGGCGGCACTGGCGGCTCAGGCTATTACCCGCCGGATTATCCGCCTGGCTCGAATAGCGTGGGCGGTGCCGGCGTGGTCGGAGCTGGATTGACCGTCATCAACAGCGGCACCATTTCGGGCGGCCTTGCCGGCGACGGCGTTACGCGTGCCAACGCCATCACTTTCACGGGTGGTACGAACATCCTTGAGCTGCAGGCGGGTTACAGCTTTATCGGCAACGTGGTGGACCAGACCAATCACGGCACACTCCGGCTCGGAGGTGCGACCAATTCGAGCTTCGATGTTTCGGCGATCGGAGCCTCGGCACAATTCCAGGGCTTTGCAAGCTTCATCAAGAACGGCACTTCAACCTGGACGCTGAGCGGAACGACCACACAGGTCACGCCCTGGACGATCAATGCTGGCACGCTCTTGCTGGCCAATGTCGGCGCGCTTGGATCTGCGACCGGATCGACGACGGTCAATTCCGGCGGCACGCTCGATCTCGGAGGCACCACACAGACTCAGGCAGCCCTGAATCTCAACGGCGGCACGCTGCAGAACGGTTTGCTCAACGCGCCGATCAACTCGACAGGCGGCACGATCAATAATGTCGGCGGCACTGCGAGCCTCAACGTCACCTCCGGCACAACTGTTGTCAGCGGCACCGACAGCTTCACCGGTGGCATCACGGTGACGAATGCGACGCTGACGGTGAACGGCTCGCTCAGTGATCCAATCATCGGCTCTGGCGGTCTCCTCAACGGCACCGGCTCGATCGGCGATACCACGATCCAGAGCGGTGGCACGTTTGCGCCGGGTAACGGCACAGCAGGCTCGTCGATGACGGTAAACGGCAATCTCGCCTTTCAATCCGGCGCGCTTTATGTGATTGCAGTCAGTCCGACGACGGCAAGCTTCGCGACGGTGACGGGCTCGGCCACACTTGGTGGTGCCACGGTGAATGCGATGTTTGCGAGCGGCATCTACGTCAGCAAGCAATACACGATTCTGACGGCCACCGGTGGCGTTAGCGGTGCCTTCGCTTCGGCCATCGATAGCAATCTGCCATCCGGCTTTCGCACCGCGTTCAGCTATGACGCGACGCATGCCTATCTCGACCTCGCGCTCAGCTTCGTGCCGCCACAAGGATCGAATTTTGGCGGCAACCAGCAGGGCGTCGCCAACGCCATCGTCAATTTCTTCAACAGCAATGGCGGCATTCCGCTGATTTTCGGCGGCCTGACACCAGCCGGGCTGACGCAATTGTCCGGCGAGGCCGCGACCGGATCGCAGCAGACCACCTTCGATGCGATGACCCAGTTCTTGGGCGTGATGACCGATCCGTTCGTGAATGGCCGCAGCGATGGTGCTACCCCGTCAACTGGCACGACGGGCTATGCCGATGAGAACGCGCTGTCCTATACCGGCCAGCGCAAGCCGAACGACGCGCTGGCCGCGATCTACACCAAGGCGCCACCCGTCACGCCGTTCGAGCAGCGCTGGAGCACCTGGATGGCGGGCTATGGTGGTTCGCAGACCACCTACGGCAACACAGCGCTCGGATCGAACAGCACCACCTCAAGCGTGTACGGCACGGCCGTGGGCGCCGACTATCGCTTCTCGCCGAATACAATCGCGGGCTTTGCGCTCGCGGGCGGCGGCACCAATTTCAGCGTTGCCAATGGGGGTACGGGACGGTCCGATTTGTTCCAGGCCGGCGCGTTCGTGCGCCACAACGAAGGCCCGGCCTATATCTCGGCCGCATTGGCCTATGGCTGGCAGGACATCACCACCAACCGCACGGTGACCGTCGCCGGTACGGATATGTTGCGCGCCGAGTTCAATGCCAATGCCTATTCGGGCCGGATCGAGGGCGGCTATCGTTTTGTTACACCATGGAGCGGCGGCATCGGCATCACGCCCTATGCCGCGGGCCAGTTCACCACCTTCGATCTGCCTGCCTATGCCGAGCAGGTGCTGTCCGGCGCTGGCACGTTTGCGCTGGCCTATGGCGCCAAGGACGTCACCGACCCGCGCAGCGAACTCGGCATCCGCACCGACAAATCCTACGCCATGGCAGGTGGCGTGCTGACGCTGCGCGGCCGTGTCGCCTGGGCCCATGACTACGATCCCAATCGCTCGATTGGCGCCACGTTCCAGGCGCTGCCGGGGGCTTCTTTTGTGGTCAATGGCGCAGCACAGGCGCATGACTCCGCGCTCACCACCGCCGCGATCGAGATGAAGTGGCTGAACGGCTGGTCGGCGGCGGCCACCTTCGAAGGCGAGTTCTCCAACGTCACCGACAGCTACGCGGGCAAAGGCGTGGTGCGATACACTTGGTGAACGGCCAAAGCAGACGCGATCGCGACGCTCTTTAGACAGGCGCGGCATTGACGGTAGAGGCTAACTCCAAACTCCCACCCGAATTCATGTTGGCGGTGGTCTCTCTCAACTTCATCAGCAAATGCCGGATTGTCTGGCGCGCCGAAGACCGCCTCGGCGTTGCGTTTGTTTAAGCAACCCCCTGCGCGCCGGCTCCATGGTCAGATCCGTTCCCGGTCGGGGCATCCTGATTGATCCGGGATGTCGCGGGAGTCGGATGGACGTCGGGCGCGCCGGGCAGCCAAACCCGTGTCCGGGCCGATCGCCCGCCCCATTGAGCTCGATCAATATGCGATCGGGCCGTCAGACTATTTTGATCAGGATTTCGATCGATGTCACCGATGCCGATCGTGGCGCGCCGCGACGTGGAGCGGCGCGCGAGGGCGAGAGGGCAAGAGGAAATGTTTCAATGTCGTTCAAAAGCATAGCTGTCTTTGTCGATCCCAGCCCGGCCGGCGCGGCGCGCGCCGTCTATGCGGTCGGGATGGCGTCGCGTCATGGCGCTCACCTGATCGGGATTTTCGTGGTGCCGTTGATGTCCGGTGGCAGTACCGCGGAATCCTTCGTGCAGGGGCGACAGGCGGTCGCGCAGGTCGTTGCCGGTCACCGGTTCAAGGAAAACAACGCGATCGCTGCCGCGAAACGAAGCTTCGCCGCGGCCTGCGGCCGTGAAGACATCAGCTTCGAATTCCGCTCTCTGCACCAGATTGACGTTGATGACAGCGTTGCGCTGAATTCCCTGCATGCCGATCTGGTGATCGTCGGAGGTTCGCGATCCCAGGGATTGCCCAGCGACTGGTCGGCCGAAGCGCTTGTGCTTGCGACCGGCGTGCCGTTTCTGCTGTTGCCGGAGCCCTGGACCGGCTCCCATGCGGCGCATGTGCTGGTCGCCTGGAATGCGAGCCGCGAGGCCCGGCGCGCGATCGCGGATGCGCTTCCGTTTCTCGTCGGTGCGCAGTCCGTCACCATCCTGGTGGTCGATCCCCAGAACAACCCGCGTCACGGCGAGGAGCCCGGCGCGGATGTGGCGCGCTATCTCAGTCGTCACGGCGTGAGGGTGACCGTCGAACAGGTGACCTCGCAGGGCGAGCCCGTCGCCAAGACCATCCTGGCCTATGCGCAACGTCACGATACCGATCTCATTGTGGTCGGCGCTTACAGCCGCCCCCGGACCACCCAGATGATCTTTGGTGGCGTGACCCGGTCGCTGCTGCGCGACGCCGCCGTTCCGCTGCTGATCGCGCATTGAGCCGGATATTCTGCGGGCCAGGCAGCGAGCGAAAACGGCGGAAGCATTTGCGCTGCATGCGCGGGATCAATGAGCGCCCGCCTCAAAACGGCGAAGCGCTAAAGCCGAGCGGCTGCACCACGTCGTAGCTCGTCTTGCTCAGCGGTACCGCGTAGTTGACGGTGAGCGCGCCGAACGGCGAGCCCCAGGTCAGGCCGACGCCGACCGAGGAGCGCACGATGTTGGCGTTGGCGAGCTGCATGGTTTGCGTCGAGCCCGGGAATGTCGTCGGCCCGGCGTAGTGAAACACGCTGCCGGCATCGACAAAGGCGCTGGCCTTGAGGCCATATTCCTGCGGCACCCCCGGAATGGCGCTTTGCAGTTCGGCGGTCGTCGCCCAGTACATACTGCCGCCGACATTATCCATGGTGGTGCCGGGCGTGAGATCGCGGGGCCCGAAACCGTTGGGCGCAAATCCCCGCACCAGGCTCGGGCCGCCGAAGAAGCTGTCGATCAGCGGCACTTGCTGGCCGCCCCAGCCGGTGATGTAGCCGCCCTGGGCGCGCACCATGCCGGTGAGATCGCTGTTCAGCGACTGATAGTAGCGCACGTCTTCGGTGGTGCGGAGGAAGTTGACGTCGCCGCCCAGTCCCGCGACATCCTGCTTGAGCTGCGCATTGAGGCCGCTGGTCGGATTCTTGGCATTGTCGAGCGTGCTGTAGGTGACGGTGTCGCCGACGGCCGAAACCCATTGCGGACCAGCCAGCGCCGCCTGCTGAATCGGCAGCGAAGCGGGTGCGGCGAGCGAGGCCGGATCGAGCGTGACGTCCTGTCTGGAGATCGAATAGCGCCACTGCACGCCCAATTGCTCGGTCACGGGTGTGCCAATCTGCATCGACGCGCCGTAGGTGTTGGTGCCGTAGGACTGGTAGCTGTTGGCGTCGCTCGTCTTGGCGAACAGGTCGATACCGGCGGAAACCTTGGTGCCGAGAAAATACGGCTCCGATGCCGCCAGATCGACGCCCTGCGTATATTGGCCATAGGTCACGGTGGCCTTCACGGTGTCGCCGGTGCCCATAAAGTTGCTGTCGCCGACCTTGACCTCGGCGAGCAGGCCATCGACCGTCGAGTAGCCGCCGGAGACGCTGAAATCGCCGGTCTGCTGCTCCGTCAATTCGACATCGACCACGACGCGGTCGGGCGCCGAGCCCGGCTTGTTGGTGATCTTTATGGTTTTGAAATAATTCAAATTCTTCAACCGCCGCTCGGCGCGATCGATCAGGCCCTTGTTGTAGGCGTCGCCCTCGGAGATATCGAATTCACGCCGGATCACGTAGCCGCGGGTGCGGGTATTGCCATGGATGTCGATGCGCTCGACATAAGTGCGCGCGCCCTGTTCGATCGTGAACGCCACGCCGATGCGTTGCGCCGCCGCGTCGCGGGTGGTGCGGGGCATGACCCGCGCAAAGGGATAGCCGAGTTTCGAAAGCTCGACCGCGAGGACGTCGTCGGTCTTGTCGAGCGCGTTGCCGTCGAACAGCGCGCCCGGGCGCACCAGCAGCAGGCGGCGCAATTTTTCGGGATCGAGCCCCGGCACATTGCAGACGAGGGTAATGTCGCCGAAACGATAGAGCGGGCCTTCGTCGATCGAAAACGTCAGCGTGAATCCGTGGATGGCCGGATCGTATTCGGCCCTGGCCTCGGCCACGGCGACGTCGGCATAGCCCTTGCCGCGGTAATACAGCCGCAACTGCTCGCGATCGCCGTCGACGCGATCGGGGTCGTAGACGTCGCTGTGGGTCAGAAAACTCAGGACCGAGGTGGTCGAGGTCTTGATCACGGCGCTGAGCTGGCGTTTTCCGAACGCCTTGTTGCCGGTGAACTCGATCTGCCGCACCGGTGTTTTGGCGCCTTCGGTCACGACGTAGACGAGGTCGACGCGGTTGCTGCCGCGGCTGATGATCTCTGGCCTGACGCCGACATCGTCGCGGCCGACATGGCGGTAGGCTTCCAGGATGCGGCCGATATCGCTCTGCACCATCGCACGCTGCAGCGTTCCGCGTGGTTTGGATTCGATCGCGGCGGTCAAATCCGCATCATTGACCTTCTTGTTGCCTTCGAACACGACGAGGCCGAGCACCGGCGCTTCGCTCAGATGCACCACCAGATGTTCGCCCGCGGGCTCGATCGTGACCTTGTCGAACAGGCCGGTCGCCAGCAGCGCCTTGAGCGCGGCATCGCGCGCGGCTTCGTCGAAGCGGCCGTCGGAGGTCGGATGGAAATAGGAGCGCACGGTGTCGGCGTCGATGCGCAGATTGCCCTGGACGGTAATGCCGGCGCGCGCCTTCGCGTCGCCATCGCGCGCCTTCGCTTCAACATCCGCGGCTTCCGCCGCCAACGCCGAACACAGCGCCAATACTACGATCAACAACGCCCCTGCAGCTATCGGCCGTCGGCATTGCCGGCTCAATAGGCCCATCACGCACGTCCGCCTGTCATCCCACCTGTCCCGACCTGATCGAAGTGGGTGCGCGCGGCGAAACAATGTCTGGGATAAGGTCAGTTGTGGCCTTAAGCGTTAACGGCTTGCCATAATTTCGACGCGGTGCCGAACCGCGCTTGTCGTATAGCCGCTTTAAATGCTGCTTAGCCAAGGAGCCGGAAAACGTGGCGCTGCGCGTGCTGCAGACGCCCACGCTTCTTGGGAGCGTCACATGCGTACCACAGCTTTCGTCACTGCTTTGTTTGTGCTGATCGAGCCCCTCCATGCCGCTGTTACACCTGAGGTCGATCCGCACGCCTCGCTCGGCGTGGTCCAGCAATGGATCTACAATTACCGCGCCAGGCCCGATTACGCGCACGTCCCCGCCGCGATGCGCGTGCTGTTTCACACCCAAAGCTTCAAGGAGCCGGAGAATGCCGGCATCTATCTCGGCTTTCTCGCCGGCGCGATCGGATCCAACCCAGCCAAGGCCGAGCAACTCGTCACCAGCCTGTTTCCGATCCCGCCGGAAGATGAATGGGTGATCGTGCGCGCCATCGCCTATTCGGGATTGCCCGACTGGCGCAACCTGTTGCGCAAGGTTGAGCCGCGGATGCCGGGCCGCAAGGTGATGATCGACAGCTATCTCGCCGGCACGCTGCCGACCCTGACCGATATCCCGCTGGAAGAGACCAAACCCGGCATGCTCGACAAACTGCGCGGCGTATTCACGCAGAATCCGTTCGCCAAGGAAGACAAGAAGCTGAAGCTGACGCAGACCTTCGCCGGCAATCAGGATCTCTTGGATACGCTGTGGGGATATTATTTCGCGACCGGTTCCTATGTGCCGGTTCTGCACATCATCAAGATGCTGCCCTGGAGCAAGAGCCATGACACCATCGACAAGCTGACGGTCGGCAGCATGGCGCGCTACACGCTGGCGAGCTATGCGGTGCGCGATACGGGCCTGCGCGAATATCTGCGCAGCGAACTGGCGGTGCAGCCGGCGGCGGTGAAAGGGCCGTTGACCGAGGTGGTCGAGGCCGCCGACACCGTGCAGCTCGGCGCGGTGCGCAAGGACGCGCTCGCCGCGGTGGAAGAGCTCAAGGCCAAGGGTTCGGATTCAAGGCGCAACCTCGACTTCTGGGGCCAGGTCGGCGTCGGCGCGGTCGCGCTCGGCTGCGTCTCGGCCGCGGCACTGGGCCAGGTCGCGGTCGGCATCCCCTGCGTGATCGGCGGCTCGGCCTCGCAGGGCCTGCTGTCGTTCTGGGAAAAGCAGCAGCAATGAGGGTGGGTAATCGAAGTGCGAATTCAGTCACCTCGCCCCGCTTGCGGGGAGAGGGAGTTTGCCGCTGCACCAGCCGATAACCGCATCACGCCGGCGAGGCGAGGGGTTTGCCCTTTTCGACGATATAGGTGCTGAGCACCTTGGTCTTGGCGTCGCCGTTCTTGTTGCCGGCATGCGGGGTTTGCGGCG
>NZ_JBEKCZ010000220.1:0-8439 GCF_050014615.1 Bradyrhizobium sp.
ACCATGACGCGGTGGGAAATATCCATCACCACGCCCATGTCGTGCTCGATCATCATCACGGTCATGCCGAACTCTTCGTTGAGGTCGACGATGTAGCGCGCCATGTCCTCCTTTTCCTCGAAGTTCATGCCGGCCATCGGCTCGTCGAGCAGGATCAGCTGCGGCTCCAGCGCCATCGCGCGGGCGAGTTCGACGCGCTTGCGCAGACCATAGGGCAGGGTGCCGGCGGTGGCCTTGCGGACCGACTGCAAATCGAGGAAGTCGATGATCTCCTCGACCTTGCGGCGGTGCTCGAGCTCTTCGCGCCGCGCGCCGGTGAACCAATAAAGCGATCCCGTGATGAAATTGTTCTTCAGCAGATGATGCCGCCCGACCATGATGTTGTCGAGCACGCTCATATGGTGAAACAGCGCGAGGTTCTGGAAGGTGCGGCCGATGCCGAGCCGGGGCCGCGCATTGGGGTTAAGCGCGGTGATGTCCTGCCCGCGATAGAACAGCTGGCCCTCGGTCGGCCGGTAACGGCCCGAGATGCAGTTGACGATCGAGGTCTTGCCGGCGCCGTTGGGGCCGATGATCGAGAACAACTCGCCGTCATTGACGCCAAAACTGACTTCGGTCAGCGCACGCACGCCACCAAAGCGCAGTGACACCCCGCGCACTTCCAAACCGTAAGCCACTCATTCCTCCAGATACGGCGCTTGACGCGCTCTTTATCCATTGTTTGCCAAGGTGATGCCGACCTTACATCGGCCGTCATGGGTAAGCCATCCGACTATCGATGTGCCGCTCAGGACGCTTGCGATCCCAGGGAGGTCCTTAAGCGGGGTGGCCTTAAGCAGGGTGGTCCTCCATAGGGGAAAGCGATAGTTTGAAATGTCTTGTGGCTGACAATTGGCGGGCAAATTTCGTTGGGCCATCGCACCCTCGCAAACGCGCCGGGCCGGTGTCGAAAATTATTGTTGCGGTGCAATAGGTTAAGGGGGCGTTGGGTGCGCGGACGACCGTCAACGGGATCATGATTGCGCAGGACTACCTCAGACGCATCGCGTCCTGGTCGCGCGATCTGGACGACCGCGAGATCGAATTCGCGCGCGCCGGCATCGTCGAGAAATCCTACCGCACCAATGAATTCATCTTCATGCGCGGCGACCGGTTCGACTACTGGACCGGCGTTGTCACGGGGCTGGCCCGGATGGGCATCGTGTCCCGCGGCGGCAAGGCCACCAGCTTTGCCGGCCTGACCGCCGGGGCCTGGTTCGGCGAGGGCACCGTGCTCAAGAACGAGGCCCGCCGCTACGATGTGGTGGCGTTGCGCGATACGCGGCTGGCGCTGATGGACCGCAGCACCTTCCTCTGGCTGTTCGAGAACAGCGTCGGCTTCAATCGCTTCCTGGTCGGGCAGCTCAACGAACGTCTCGGTCAGTTTATCGGGTTGCTGGAATATGGCCGCACGCTGGATGCGACCGCGCGCCTCGCACGCGGGATCGCCTCCCTGTTCAACCCGATTCTCTACCCGGACCTGACGCGCCATCTGGAGATCACGCAGGAGGAAATCGGCGCGCTGTCCGGCATCTCCCGGCAGAACGCCAACCGGAGCCTGAAGCGGCTTCAGAGTGAAGGTCTGCTGCGGCTCGAATATGGTGGGGTCACCATCGTCGACCTCGAGCGATTGCGCAGTTACGGCGAGTAGGAGCCGATCAGACTTCCAGCCATTCCTTGCGCACGGCTTCGTTCGCCTTCAACGCGGCGGGCGTGCCCTCGAACACGATGCGGCCATGGCCCATGACATAGACGCGATGCGATATCCGCATCGCGATCGAGAGTTTTTGCTCCACCAGCAGGATGGCGACGCCGCGCCTTGCGATTTCGGCGATGAGGTCGCCGACCTGTTGCACGATCAGGGGGGCGAGCCCCTCGGTGGGCTCGTCGATCATGATGAGTTCAGGGTCGCCCATCAGCGTGCGGCAAATCGTCAGCATCTGCTTCTCGCCGCCCGACAGCACGCCGGCCGCCGTATCGGCCCGCGCGGCGAGGTTGGGAAACATCGCCAGCATGTCCTCGAGCCGCCACTTGCCGGGGTGTCTGGTATCCTTGATGCCAAGCAACAGGTTTTGCCGCACCGTCAGGCCGGCGAAGATATCGCGATGCTCCGGAACGTAGCCGAGCCCCAGATGCGCGATCCGGTAGTTCGGCAAACCTGCGATCTCGTTGCCCTTGAACTTGATGGAGCCCTGCGGCGGCACCTCGCCCATGATCGACTTGACCGTGGTGGAGCGTCCGACGCCGTTGCGCCCCAACAGGCTCACGACCTCGCCCTTGTCGATATGCATATCGACGCCCTGCAGGATATGGCTCTTGCCGTAATAGGCGTGCAGATCGGCGACCTCCAGCATCATGCCGCTTCCTCGCCGAGATAGGCTTCCCGAACCTTCGGATTGCCGCGAATTTCTTCCGGCGTCCCCGAGGCGATGATCTGGCCGTAGACCAGCACCGAAATCCGGTCGGCGAGGCCAAACACGACGCTCATGTCGTGCTCGACGATCAGGAGCGTGCGGCCTTCGGTCAGGCGGCGGATCAGCGCCACCGCGCGCTCGGTTTCGGCGTGGCTCATGCCCGCCGTCGGCTCGTCGAGCAAAATGACGTCGGCGCGGCCGGCTACCGTGATGCCGATCTCCAGCGCGCGCTGCTCGGCATAGGTCAAAAGGCCCGCGGGTACGTCGCGCCGTGCCGTCAGGCTGATATCGGCGAGAATTTGCGCGGTGCGCTCGCGCACCTCGGGCAGATTGTCGATATTCTTCCAGAACGCGTAGCGCTGGCCGGTCGACCACAGCACCGCGCAGCGCAGGTTTTCCCACACGCTCATATTGGCGAAGACGTTGGTGACCTGAAAGCTGCGTGACAACCCGCGGCGGTTGATCTGATAGGGCCGCAAGCCGGAAATCACCTCGCCGTCGAGCAGCACGCTGCCCGAGGACGGCGCCATGTAGCCGCTGATCAGGTTGAAGGTGGTCGATTTGCCGGCACCGTTGGGGCCGATCAGCGCGTGACGCTCGCCCTTCGCCACGCTCAGATTGATATTCTTGATAATGGCGATGTTGCCAAAGCTCTTTTTGACCTCGCGCAGTTCGATAGCGGCGCTCATGCGGCAATTCCCTTTTCGCGCGCCACGCTGGTGGCGCCGTCCCAGGCATGTCCGATCCAGGTCCAGGTCTTGCGCGCCACCAGAAATCCGCCGATCAGCAGAACGGCCGCCATCGCCCAGACATATGGGCTCGCCGCGTCGAAGCTGACGCCGAAGGCCTTGATGTGGGAATCCTCGCCGGGATTGACGGTGTAGTGCACGATGGTTTCGATCGACAGGATCAGACCCGCGATCATCGCCAGCGTCGGCACCAGGGCGATCAGGTAGCTCGGCAGCATTTGGCTCAGGGTGCCGGCCTTCAGCAGCGGGCGATGCATCATCAACAGGCCGGTGATGCCGCCCGGCGCGAACACCACCACCGCGATGAAGATCAACCCGAAATAGAGCTGCCACACCGGCGTCAGATCGCTGAGGCCGAGCGACAGAAACGTCACGAAGATCGCGCCGACGATCGGGCCGATGAAGAATCCGACGCCGCCGATATAGGTCGCGAACAGCACGGTTCCGGATTGCACGGTGCCGAGATAGGCCGAATTGGCGATTTCGAAATTGATCGCCGCGAGCCCGCCCGCGATCCCGGCGAAGAATCCGGAGAAGCAGAACGCCAGATAGCGCACGACGTGGGGATTGTAGCCGACGAACTGGACGCGCTCGGGATTGTCGCGCACCGCATTGCACATGCGCCCGAGCGGCGTGCGGGTCAGCGCATACATCGCGATCACGGCGATCAGCATCCATGCCGCGACCAGGTAATAGATCTGGATTTGCGGGCCAAAATTCCAGCCGAACAGCTTCAGCAATTTGGTGCGATTGGCGGAGATGCCGGCTTCGCCGCCGAAAAAGGTGCGCAGGATCAGCGCAGACGAGGCGATCAACTCGGCAACGCCGAGCGAAATCATCGCGAACGCGGTGCCGGAACGCTGGGTCGAGACCCAGCCGAGCAGGGCGGCGAACAATAGCCCGGCCAGGGCGCCGATCAGGGGAACCAGCGGCAGCGGGATCGGCAGCTTGTTGGCTCCGATGATGTTGATGGCGTGTATCACGAGGAAGCCGCCGAGCCCGTAATACACCGCGTGCCCGAACGACAGCATGCCGGTCTGGCCGAGCAGGATATTGTAGGACAGCGAAAAAATGATGGAAATGCCGATCAGGCTGAACGTCGTCATCGAGCCGCCCGAGGTAAAGATCATGGGCAGCAGCAGAAGCGCGACCGCGGCCGCCAGCCACAGTCCATAGAATTTGAGCTTTTCGGCCGCGGCCGGCAGCGCGGGTGCGGCGCTCGAGGCGATCTCGCTCATGTGTCGCGTGTCCCGAGCAGGCCCATCGGGCGGAAGATCAGAATCAGCACCAACAGCAAATAGGGCATGATCGGCGCGATCTGCGCGATCGTTACCCCCCAGATATCGGCAAGCCAGGTCGAGGCATAGTCGGGACCGAGCGGGCCGAATGCACCGGACAGCGAGCCGTTCATCGAGACCGCGAAGGTCTGCACCAGGCCGATCAGCAATGAGGCGACGAAGGCGCCGGGCAGCGAGCCCAGTCCTCCGACCACGACGACCACGAACAGGATCGGGCCGAGCAGTCCAGCCATATTGGATTGCGTCACCAGCGCAGGTCCCGCGATCACGCCGGCGACCGCGGCCAATGCGGTGCCGACGCCGAACACCAGCATGAAGATGCGTCCGACATTGTGGCCGAGATGGCCCACCATGTGCGGATGGGTCAGGGCGGCCTGAACGATCAGACCGATGCGGGTTTTCTTCAGGACGATCAGAAGGCCTGCGAAGATGACGATCGACACCAGCAGCATGAACATCTTGTAGGCGGGATAGTTGGTGGAAAAGATCGTGAAGGCCGGGAAATCGAGCAGCGGCGGGATGCGGAAATCGACCGGGCTCTTGCCCCAGATGATCTGCACGACTTCCTCGATCACGAAGGCGAGGCCGAACGTGAACAGCAGTTCGGCGACATGGCCGTTCTTGTGCACGCGGCGCAGGCCGAAGCGCTCGACCCCGGCGCCGATCGCGCCGGCCAGCAGCGGCGCGATCAACAGCGCGGGCCAGAAGCCGAACCACCGGCTGATCTGGAATCCGAAGAACGCGCCGAGCATGTAGAAGCTCGCATGCGCGAAGTTGAGCACGCCCAGCATGCTGAAGATAACGGTGAGGCCGCTCGCCATCAGGAACAGCAGCATGCCGAACAGGACGCCGTTGAGCGTGGATATGACGATCAGTTCAAGCACGAGGCACCGCCTGGGACTGCAAGACGCGTCCGTCCCGATCATGTTTCGGGACGGACCGTCGATGTGCGCGAAAGGTCAGTTCGGCCGTTCCATCTTGCAGGTGGTCGCAAGCACGGTCGCGGGCGTATCGATCTTCGCCGCCAGCTTCCAGCCCCAGCCGGTCTTCTCCTCGTCGAACGGCTCCTTTTCGGTCCGCTCGCCAAACGAGGCGATATAAATCGGCTGAAAGAACTGGTGATCGTCCTTGCGCATGTTTCCCTTGCCGCCGTCGAACACCTCGACCTCCATGCCTTCGAGCGCCAGCGCGACCTTGACCGGATCGATCGACTTGGCCTTGTCGGCCGCTTCTGCCAGCATGCGCATCTCGTTGACGGCACGCGGATAGAACAGGCTGAAATCATATTTGGCGCGGATCGCCTTTTCGAACTCCTGCGAGGATGGATGGTCGAGATTCGGGATGCCTTCGCCGACCGCGAACACCTGGTGATTGAGATTGGCCTGCTTGATCGCAGTCGGGCCGCCGGGGCCGCCGGCATAATAAGTGTACCAGTTCACCTTCAGGCCGGCGTCCGCGGCGGCTTTCAGCAGCAACGCGAAATCCTGGCCCCAGTTACCGGTCACGACGCTATCGGCGCCTGAAGCCTTGATCTTGGCGATGTACGGCGCGAAATCGGTGATCTTGAGCAGCGGATGCAGTTCATCGCCGACAATCTTGACGTCCGGCCGCTTGGCGGCCAGCATGGACCGGGCGGTGGAGCGGACCGATTGGCCGAACGAATAATCCTGGTTGATCAGGTAGACGTTTTTGATCGCCGGCACGGTCTTCATATAGTTGGTCAGCGCCTCCATCTTGATGTCGGAGTTGGCATCCCAGCGGAAATGCCAGAAGCTGCATTTCTCGTTGGTCAGGACCGGGTCGACCGCGGCGTAATTGAAATACAGCACTTCCTTGCCGGGGTTGCGCTCGTTGTATTTGGTGACGAAGTCGGACAGCGCGCCGCCGACCGACGAGCCGTTGCCCTGGGTAAGGTAGCGCACACCGGCGTCGATCGCCTTCTGCGCCTGGATCAGGCTCTCCTGCGGGTTGGTCTTGTTGTCGAGTGGCACTATCTCGACTTTCCTGCCCTGGATGCCGCCTTTGGCGTTAACTTCGTCGGCGAGAAACTGGAAGGTCTTCAGCCCGACCTCGCCGACGCTGGCGCCGCCACCCGATAGCGGGTCGATATAGCCGATCTTAAGCGTTTCCTGCGCCATCGCCGCGCCACCGAACATCGGCAACGCAAAGGCCGCGGCCATGATTAATTTACGCATGTGATCCTCCCTGAGTTCGCTTTTTTATTAACCGTTTGGAGGGGCCGGATGCCGAAACGACTGGATTTCAGCGATCTCGCGGCCCGATCTGAAACGATTGTGGGCCAAGGTTCCGAAACCCGCAAGTCTGCGGCCCCACCGGTTGAAAAGGGCTTTGCCTGCTGAATTGCTCGGAGGAATGGGGTCATGATAGGGGTTTGGGCTGTGGTTTATCGCCGTTGAACCGCTTTTTGAGCAGCCGCGGCGCTTGATTGGATTGAATATGACGGTTCAGGATTCAAAGCGGCGGGTTGCACTCCTCACCGGCGTCACCGGACAGGACGGCGCCTATCTGGCCGAATATCTGCTCGGCCTCGGTTACACCGTCCACGGCATCAAGCGGCGGTCGTCCTCGTTCAACACCGCGCGCGTCGATCACCTCTATGAAGACCCGCACGCCGGCAACGTGCCGTTCCTGCTGCATTATGGCGACATGACGGATTCGACCAATCTGATCCGGCTGATGCAGCAGATCCGGCCGACCGAGATCTACAACCTCGCCGCCCAGAGCCATGTCGGCGTCAGTTTCGAGAGTCCGGAATACACCGCCAACGCCGACGGCATCGGCGTGCTGCGGCTTTTGGAAGCGATCCGGATTCTCGGGATGGAGAAAGAGACGCGGTTCTACCAGGCGTCGACCTCGGAATTGTACGGCCTGGTGCAGGAGGTTCCGCAGAAGGAAACCACGCCATTTTATCCGCGCTCGCCCTACGGCGTCGCCAAGCTTTACGGCTACTGGATCACGGTGAACTACCGCGAAGCCTATGGCATGTTCGCCTCGAACGGCATCCTGTTCAATCATGAGAGCCCGATCCGCGGCGAGACCTTCGTGACGCGCAAGATCACGCGCAGCATCGCCCGCATCGAGACCGGTCTCGAGGATACGCTCTATCTCGGAAATCTCGAGGCCAAGCGCGACTGGGGCCATGCCAGGGATTATGTCGAGGGCATGCACATGATCCTGCAGGCGGACCAGCCCGATGATTTCGTGCTGGCGACGGGCGAGACCCGCTCGGTGCGCGAATTTGTCCAGCTTGCATTCGCAGAGGTCGGCCGGCGCATCGAATGGCGCGGCAAGGGTGTCGAGGAGACCGGCGTCGACAAGAAATCCGGCAAGACCGTGGTACGCATCGATCCCGTGTATTTCCGCCCGACCGAAGTCGATCTGTTGATCGGCGACGCCAGCAAGGCGCGCCAGAAGCTCGGCTGGAAGCCGAAGACGAGCTTCGCCGAGCTGGTCAAGGAAATGGTGGCGGGAGACCTCGCGATTGCGCGGCGGGAGGTCGCCAATGGCAAGAACCCCGTTTGAGCTTGACGGCAAGAGCGTCTTCGTTGCCGGGCACAAGGGAATGGTCGGCGGCGCGCTGGTGCGCCGGCTCAGCCGCGAAAATGTCGAACTGTTGACGCTGTCGCGCAGCGAAGTCGATTTGCGCGACCAGGCCGCAGTATTCGCCTGGTTCGCCAAGGCGAAACCGCAGGCGGTGTTTCTGGCGGCGGCAAAAGTCGGCGGCATCGTCGCCAACAACACGCTGCGCGGCGAATTCATCTACGACAATCTGATCATCGCGGCCAATGTGATCCATGCCGCTTATGTCAACGGCGCGCAGAAGCTGATGTTTCTCGGCTCGTCCTGCATCTACCCCAAGCTCGCGCCGCAGCCGCTGCGGGAAGATTCCATGCTGACGGGGCCGCTCGAACCCACCAA
>NZ_JBEKCZ010000221.1:0-8818 GCF_050014615.1 Bradyrhizobium sp.
CTGGGCATGACGGTCGGCGACAAGGATGTGGACCCCGAGCGTACGCAGCCGTCGTTGGCCATCGCATATGAGCCCGCGCTGGTCGACGATCCGGCCGAACTCGAACGAAACCCCAGGCCTCCTCACTCGCTGGGCAATCCCCAGGTCGAATCTCGCAAACCGGTCAAATTTGCTGGGATCAGTGGGATTCTGCTGAATGGCCGCTGCGACGGTGAGCGGCGGTTCCTGCAATATATGGCCGTGACCGAGGACAGGAAGTTGATCACCATGGTCTATGACGCCCCGGCGTCCCGTTTCGATGGATTGAAGCCCGCCGTCGAGGCGATCGCCAGCAGCGTGGCCCTCCGGCGAAACTAGAATGATCCCATGACCGCCAATTTGACCATCCGCATCCAGGAAGCCGATTTCGATGTCGCGCAGGAAATCGCCGCGCTGACCAAAGGCCGCACCGACATCGGCGCGGTCGTGAGTTTCAGCGGCATTTGCCGGGGCAGCGAAAATGATTCAGCGGCATTTGCCGGGGCAGCGAAAATGACGAGGCGATCGCGGCGCTGACGCTCGAGCATTATCCGGATATGGCCGAAGCCGAAATCGCGCGGCATGCCGAGACCGCTCTGTCGCGCTGGCCGCTGACCGGCCTGACCGTGATTCATCGCGTCGGCCGCATCGTCCCCGGCGAAAATATCGTGCTGGTGCTGACCGCATCGGCGCACCGGCAGGCGGCGTTTCAAGCCGCGGAGTTCTTGATGGATTACCTGAAGGCCAACGCGCCGTTCTGGAAGCGTGAGGAAAGTGCCGGCGGAACCAGCTGGGTCGAGGCCCGCCATCACGACGACGATGCCGCCGCGCGCTGGACCAAATCCTGATGGTCAAATCCTGATGGCAAAGCGCGCGAAACCGGCCGCCAAGCGCGGCCGCGCCGCATCGAAAGGCGTGAGCGTCGCAGCCGGCGAATTGCTGACGCTGCTCGATTTCGTCCGCTATGCGGTGAGCCGCTTTAGGGAGGCGAAATTGACCTTCGCCCACGGCACCACCGATCCGGTGGCCGAGGCGGCATTTTTGGTGTGCGAAACCCTGCATCTTCATCCCGACCAGTTCGAGACGTTTGCCACGGCGCGGGTCACGGCCGCCGAAGCCAAACAGATTCTCGATGTGGTGGCGCGCCGCGTCACCACGCGCAAGCCCGCCGCCTATCTGGTCAACAAAATCTACATGCGCGGCCTGCCGTTCTATGTCGACGAGCGCGTGATCGTGCCGCGCTCCTTCATCGGCGAACTCCTGGACTCTCATTTCAGCGGGAGCGACGAGGCAGGCGGCTCGCTGATCGACGATCCCGGTTCGGTACACAACGTGCTCGACCTCTGCACCGGCTCAGGCTGTCTGGCCATTCTGGCCGCGCACGCGTTTCCGCAGGCCAGTGTCGACGCCGTCGATATCTCCGCGGATGCGCTCGATGTCGCCGCGCGCAACGTCGCTGACCATGGTCTTGAAGACCGGGTGAGCTTGCATCGGGGCGACTTGTTCCGGCCGCTCGGTGACAGGCGCTACGACCTGATCATTTCCAATCCGCCCTATGTCGATGCGCAGGGCATGGCGGACCTGCCGCGCGAATGCCGCGCCGAGCCCAAGCTCGCCTTCGACGGCGGCCCCGACGGGATCGATATCGTGCGCCGCATCCTGGACCAGGCCGGGGCGCACCTGACGCCGCAGGGCGGGCTGTTATGCGAGATCGGCCGCTGCCGGGGCGCGCTCGAGACGGCCTATCCGCAGACCGATTTTCTCTGGCTCGATACCGAGGAATCCGACGGCGAAGTGTTCTGGATCGGCGCCGGCGGTTTGTGAGACCGGCCACACCCCGCAAGCCCGTCCTCAAACCGCCTGATTGAGCGCAAATATAGCGGTGTATTGGCGTTCCCGTCGCGCAACGAAGCTGCTAGCTTCCCGCGAAAGTCGCCAGATCCCAAAAACTTGCCAAAACTTGAAGAGGCCCCCCATGCTGGACAAGAGCCCAACCCCCGCCGCCGTCAATGTGCCCAACGACCTAGCCGCGCACTGGATGCCATTTACCGCCAACCGGGCCTTCAAGAAGGCGCCGAGGCTGCTCGCCGGCGCCAAGGGTATGCATTATTTTACCGTCGACGGCCGCAAGATCATCGACGCCGCCTCGGGCATGTGGTGCACCAATGCCGGCCATGGCCGCACCCAGATTTCGACGGCGATCGCCAGGCAGGCCGAGGCGCTGGATTATGCGCCGCCGTTCCAATTCGGCATCCCGCAGGCCTTTGAACTCGCCAGCCGCATCGCCGATCTCGCGCCGGCCGGGCTCGACCACGTTTTCTTCTGCAATTCCGGCTCGGAGGCCGCCGATACCGCGCTCAAGATCGCGCTGGCCTTTCACCAGATCCAGGGCCAGGGCAGCCGTATCAGGCTGATCGGCCGCGAGCGCGGCTATCACGGGGTCGGCTTCGGCGGCACTTCCGTGGGCGGCATCGTCGGCAACCGCAAGATGTTCGGAACCCTGCTGACCGGCGTCGATCATCTGCCCCACACCTATGACCGCGAGAAGCAGGCTTTCTCCAAAGGCGAGCCGGAATATGGCGCGCATTTCGCCGACGAACTGGAGCGCCTGGTCAACCTGCATGGCGCCAACACCATCGCCGCCGTCATCGTCGAACCGATGGCGGGATCGACCGGCGTGCTGCCGGCGCCGAAGGGCTATCTCAAGCGGCTGCGCGAGATCACCCAGAAGCACGGCATTCTCCTGATTTTCGACGAGGTCATCACCGGCTTCGGCCGGCTTGGCTATGCCTTTGCCGCGGAACGTTACGGCGTGCTGCCGGACATGATCACCTTCGCCAAGGGCATCACCAACGGGGCGGCGCCGATGGGCGGCGTGATCGTGCGCGACACCATCCACGACGCCTTCATGAGCGGCCCGGAGCATGTCGTCGAGCTGGCCCATGGCTATACCTATTCGGCGCATCCCTTGGCCTGCGCCGCCGGCCTCGCCACGCTCGATATCTACCGCGACGAAAAGCTGTTCGAGCGCGCGCTCGCGCTCGAGCCCAAATTCGCCGACGCCGTGATGTCGCTGAAGGGCGAGCCCAACGTGCTGGACATCCGCACCATCGGGCTGACGGCGGGTATCGACCTCGCCTCGCGCCCCGACCTGCCGGGCAAGCGCGGCTTCGACGGGCTCAACAGCGCGTTCCACGACAACGACCTGATGCTGCGCGTCGCCGGCGATACCCTGGCGCTGACCCCGCCTTTGATCGTCAGCGAAGACGAAATCGGCGAGATCGTCGAAAAGGTGGCCAAGGTGATCCGCGCGGTCGCGTAGCGCGCCCCTTCCACCTTCCCCGCTCTCGGGGTCGAGACGGGCGAAGCTCGCTCTTGGAGGGAAACGAACGGCAACAAGTTCCCGGCGGACGAAAAAGAACAACAATCGTCCGCCGAATCAGCAATGGTGCTAGCATCGGAGGCCATGCGCACCTGGCGCGAGGGCGGACACCGGTTCTGGAGGGGACGTTTGCGTTAAATGATCCGCATTTCCACGATTTTTATCGCCATTTGCATGGTGCTGCTCGCCGCGTCGCTCGGCCTGGTGCTGTATTCGGTTGCCGGTATCAGCGGGTCGGAATCCGCGATCGTCGCGCTCACCGCGCTGACCTTCCTGATCCTCTATAATGCCGTGTCGATGCGGCTGCGCGACCGTACCGATGTCGGCAGCCAGATCGCGGATTTGTCGCGCGGCACCGCCGACCTGGCCCGTCAGGTCGCCGAATTTGGCCGCCGGCTGGCCGCGGTCGAAGGTCGGGTGGTATCGGCCAATTCCGCCGGCGCGGACCGTATCCAGGCGGTGGTCGGCGAAATCAACGAACTCGGTACGCTGGTCAAGCAGCTCGCGGCCTCCGTCGCCAGCCATGACGACATGCTGGCTTCGGGCGTGGCGGCCGTGGCAGCTGCAAGCAAGCCGGACCCTGAACCGCCAAAAGTCCCGGAACCGCCAAAAGGGATGTCGCTCGCCGCGGAAGACACCGGCATGGCGCCCACCGCGATGGCGCCTGCCGTCGTCGCCGAGAAGCCCGCGGCCTCCCGCAGCGAGGCACAAATCCTCGCCACGGTCAGGAACGCGGTCGAGCAAAACCGGATCGACATCTATCTGCAGCCGATGGTGACCCTGCCGCAACGCAAGGTGCGCTTCTACGAAGCGGTTACCCGGCTGCGCGACGACCGTGACGAGATCATCACCGCCGACCATTTCGTCGGGATCGCGGAAGCCGCCGGGCTGATCGGGCGGATCGACCACATGGTGATGCTGCGCTGCGTGCAGGTGCTGCGCCGGCTGATGGTGCGCAACAAGGAAGTCGGCGTGTTCTGCAATGTCGCCGCGGCGACGCTCGGCGATCCCGCCACCTTCGCGCAATGCCTGGACTTCCTCGAAGCCAATCGCGCGCTGGCGTCGTCCTTTGTGCTCGAATTCAAGCAGGCGACGTTTCGCCGTCTCGGTCCGATCGAGACCGAGCATCTGGCGGCGCTGGCGCAGCGCGGCTACCGTTTCTCGATCGATCACGTCACCGACCTGCGGATCGAGCCGCGCGAACTGGCCGACCGCGGTGTCCGCTTCATCAAGGTGCCCGCCGCGCTGCTGCTCGATCCGAGGCAAGCCTCGACATCGGATATTCACGCCTCGGACCTTTCGGATCTGCTCGGCCGCTTCGGCATCGACCTGATCGCGGAGCGGATCGAGGGCGAGCGCGCCGTGGTCGATCTGCTCGACTATGACGTGCGGTTCGGACAGGGGTTTCTGTTTGCGCCGCCCCGGCCGTTGCGGCCCGAGGGAGCATCTGCTACCGGCGGGGCTTCACCGAACAAGGCGCAAGAATCCAATGGCGCATCCAATGCCCCATCCAATGGCTCCGGCAAAGCTGCTGCTTTCGAGGGTCCGGCCGTCGAACCGCAGCGGACGACCGGCAATGCCGCGCTGGCGCGGCGCGCGGTCGGCCCGGGCTGACCGGCAAGCCCGGTCATGACGACGCTGCAGTTTGCCGAGAGGCTGCGCGACCTCGTCGGCGGCGTGGATGTCGTGCTCAGCGATATCTGGGGCGTGGTTCACAACGGTCTCGTTGCCTTTCCCGAAGCCTGCGAAGCCCTGCACAGCTTTCGCGCCCAGGGCGGCACCGTGATCCTGATCACCAATGCACCGCGGGCGGCGGATTCGGTGCAGCGGCAACTGCGCAAGCTCGGCATCGCCGACGATAGCTATGACGCCATTGTCAGTTCAGGCGATCTGACCCGGCATTACGTCGCCGACCGTCCCGGCCAGAAAATGTTCTGGCTCGGCCCGGAGCGCGACAATTCGATCTACCGCGGACTTGATCCGGTGCTGGCACCGCTGGAGCAGGCCGATTACATCGTCTGCACCGGCCTGTTCGACGACGAAACCGAATCGGCGGAAAACTATCGGGCGATGATGCTGCAGGCCCGCGAGCACCAGCTGCCGCTGGTCTGCGCCAACCCCGACATCGTGGTCGAACGCGGCGACCGCCTGATCTATTGCGCGGGCGCCATCGCCGAACTCTATCGCGAACTCGGCGGCGAGGTGATCTTTTACGGCAAGCCGCACCGGCCGATCTACGAGCGCGCCATCGCGCTCGCCACCGAGCGCCGCGGCCACGCGACCCCGCTCGACCGCGTGCTGGCGATCGGGGATTCCGTGCGAACGGATCTCGCCGGCGCCCACGGCTTCGGGATCGATTGCCTGTTCGTGACCCGCGGCATCCATGCCGAAGACTTCGAGGGCATCGATCAGCTCGACCCCGCCTCGGTCAAGGAATTGTTTGGCCATCCGCCCCGCGCGCTGACGCGGGAATTGCGCTGGTAGCTGTTCTCCCCCGCTGTTGCGGGGTGAAGTGCCCGGGAACCTTACGCGTTCGCGAGGTCCGGAAATACCGCCTCGATCTTGGTCTTCAGCGTGGCGGCATTGAACGGCTTGACGATGTAATTGTTCACGCCGGCCTTCTTGGCGGCGATCACGTTTTCGGTCTTGGATTCGGCCGTGATCATGATGAACGGCGTAGTGGCGAGGTTGGGGTCGGCGCGCACTTCCCGGAGCAGGTCGTAGCCGGTCATCGGCTCCATGTTCCAGTCGGAAATCACCAGGCCATATTTCTTGCCGCGCATCTTGTTCAGCGCCGCCGATCCGTCGCTGGCATCGTCGATATTCTCGAAGCCAAGCTGCTTGAGCAGATTTCTGATGATGCGAATCATGGTGTTGTAGTCATCCACCACCAGAACCGACATCGACAAATCAACCGCCATCTTGGATCTCCCGCACGACACTTAACGCCGTAAACCATCAACACGCTGCACGGGGCCAAAATACCCCCGCAGTCCGCCTGAATTACTAGCATCAGGCGTTAAACAGCCCGTTAACCGACCGCTGCCGGACGCCGACCCTGCGCCCGCAAGCGTGCCAAATCGGGCCCGGCTTGACTTCGCGGGCAGCCCCAAGTCACGGTCCCGCACCACCTTGATCGAGCTGAAGAACCCTGCGAAATGGCGCCTGACTTTATTGTTATCCGCGATACCACTGCCGCGGCCGCGATCCCCAAGGGAATGGTGGTGGCACTGGGTAATTTCGACGGCGTCCATCTCGGCCACCGCGCCGTGATCGAGGCCGCGCTCCAGATGGGCCGCTCGCACGGCCGGCCGGCGCTGGCGGTGACTTTTGAGCCCCACCCGCGCAGCTTTTTCAGCCCCAATACCCCCCAGTTCCGGCTCACCGACGAGGCCGGAAAGCTGCGGCTCCTGGCCGGAACCGGGCTGGCCGGTGCCGTGGTAATGACCTTCGACAAGAACCGGGCCGGGACCACGGCGCAAGATTTCATTCACCATGATCTGATCGAGCGGCTCGGGATCAGCGGTATCGCCGTCGGCTATGACTTTCATTTCGGCAAGGGCCGGGTCGGGTCGCCGAGCCTGTTGGTCAGTGAAGCGCCCCGGCTCGGCATCGAGGTCGACGTCCAGGCCCATATCGACATCGCGGAGCGGCCGGTCTCCTCCAGCGCGATCCGTATGGCGCTGGCCGAGGGGCAGATCGAGGATGCCACCGCGATGCTGGGCGGCCCCTGGTTCGTGGCCGGCGAGGTGATCCATGGCGAGAAACGCGGCCGCGATCTCGGCTATCCCACCGCCAATATCCGCCTCGACAAGAATTGCGGGCTCAAGCACGGCATCTATGCGGTGCGGGTGGGCCGGGGTGCCGAGCGCTTCGACGGCGTCGCCAGTTTCGGCCGCCGTCCGACCTTCGACAATGGCGCGCCGCTGCTGGAAGTCTTCTTGTTTGATTTCAAAGGCGATCTCTACGGAAACCGGCTGGACGTCGCCTTCATCGGCTTCATTCGCGACGAATTGAAGTTCGACAGCATCGATGCGCTGATCCGCCAGATGGATGACGACAGCGCCCGCGCCCGGGCCGCCCTGGCGGCTGTGCCCGACGCTTTTCCGAAACTGGGGAATATCTCGCCGGTTTAAGGTTTGAGCCTCGGCGGGTGGGCCTTTCAGGGGGAGCCTTTCAGGGGAAGCCTTTCAGGGGAAGCCTTGGGCAGACCCGCAGGCAGGCGGCGGGGCTTTGCGATCCGGCGGCTGGCTGCTATGGAAACCAGCATGTTTGCACGGCGCACCATCAGCATTAGCGGCCCGGCTTCCGCCTGAGTTTCGGCTCGGCGCAAGACCGGGATATCCCCTAATTCGCCCGCGATGTCAGCGTTTCAGCGCCCTTTGAGCCAAACCAGAGCCCTCATGTCCGAAAAGCCGCAAAAGTCCGACGCCCCAGACTATTCCAAAACCCTGTTCCTGCCGCAGACGGAATTCCCGATGCGCGCCGGCCTGCCGCAGCGCGAGCCGGAAATCCTCAAGCGCTGGAACGAGATCGGCCTCTATGGCCGGCTGCGCCAGCAAGCCGCCGGCCGGGCCAAATTCGTGCTGCATGACGGCCCGCCTTACGCCAACGGCAACATCCATATCGGGCACTCCCTCAACAAGATCCTGAAGGACGTGGTGACCAAGAGCCAGCAGATGCTCGGCTTCGATTCCAACTACGTGCCGGGCTGGGACTGCCATGGGCTCCCGATCGAATGGAAGATCGAGGAGGAGAACTACCGCTCCAAGGGCCGGCAGAAGCCGGATTTTCGCGACTCCGCGGCGATGGTGGCGTTTCGCAAGGAATGCCGCGCCTATGCCGCGCATTGGCTCGACGTGCAGCGCGAGGAATTCAAGCGGCTCGGTATCATCGGCGACTGGGACCACCCCTACGCGACCATGGATTATTTCGCCGAAGCCCAGATCGCGCGCGAGCAGATGAAATTCGCCGCCAACGGCACGCTGTATCGCGGCTCCAAGCCTGTGATGTGGAGCGTGGTGGAGAAAACGGCGCTGGCGGAAGCCGAGGTGGAATACGAAGACTACACCTCGGATATGGTGTGGGTGAAGTTTCGCATCGACGCCTATATGGGCGCTCCTGGAACTGTACGCGATGTCGTTGGCGCGTCTGTCGTGATCTGGACCACGACCCCTTGGACGTTGCCAGGCAACCGAGCCATCAGCTATTCGCCGAAGATCACTTACGGTCTCTATGAAGTCACCGAGGCTCCCGACCAGAATTGGGCCAAGAAGGGCGACAAGCTCGTTCTCGCGGACAAGCTGGCTGCCGAAGTGATGAAAACGGCAAAGGTCATTGCCTTCGTCAGAAAGCAGGATGTCGATCCCTACCATATCGACCATGCCTCGCATCCTCTGAAAGGCAAGGGATACGATT
>NZ_JBEKCZ010000222.1:0-8403 GCF_050014615.1 Bradyrhizobium sp.
GCGTTCGGGGCCTGCGCCGCGGGCGATGGTATCTTTGTCAGCGAAAGCTGGCAGCATCGTGTGATCGCCATCGCCCCCGACGGCAGCCGGCGCGCGGTGCTGGACAATCTGCCGGTCTATCCGTCGCGCCTCGTTCCATCAGCCTCCGGCGGCTTCTGGCTGACGGCCTTCGCGGCACGCACCCAGTTGGTCGAATTCGTGCTGCGGGAAAATGCGTACCGGCGCCGCATGATGGCGGAAATCGATCCGGAATACTGGATCGCTCCGAAACTGAGATCCGGTCAGTCGTTTCTCGAACCGATGCAAGGCGCGCACATCAAGACCATGGGCGTCGTCAAACCATGGGCGCCGCCGCGCTCCTACGGCCTCGTGATCCGGCTCGGCGCCAGCGGAGTGCCGCTTTACGCGCTGCATAGCCGGGTCGACGGCATCAACCACGGTGTGGTGGCCGCCGCCGAGATCGACGGCGCATTATTCGTGATCGCCAAGGGACCCGGCCGCCTGTTGCGCATCCCGCTCGGCACGATCGAAGAGGAATTGCGCGCATGAGCGATATCATCCTCGCGCTGCGCCAGGCGACAAAACTCTACGCCGGCACTCCTGCGATCGAGAACGTCGATTTCGAACTGCGGCGCGGGGAGATTCATGCCCTGGTCGGAGAGAACGGCGCCGGCAAATCGACCTTGACCAAGGTGATGGCCGGGGTCGTGACACTGACCTCCGGCACGATGCTGATCGACGGCGTCGAGGTGATGCCGAGAACGCCGCTCGAGGCGCGCCATCTCGGCGTCGCGATGGTGTTCCAGGAGAACAGCCTGGTTCCGACCATGACGGTCGCGCAGAACCTGTTTCTGGGACAGGAGCGGTTCTACAATCGCCTGCGGGGCATCTACATCGCGGCCCAGCAATTCCTGCAATCGCTCAATTTCGACGTCACGCCGACCGCGACGGTCGGCCTGCTCGGCGCCGCCAAGAAGCAGATGGTCGAAATCGCGCGCGCGGTTCTGCATGAGGCCAAGGTCATCATCTTCGACGAGCCGACCGCCTCGCTGACGCCGGAGGAAAAGAAGTACTTCTTCGATCTGGTCCGCGACCTCAAGCGCCGCGGCGTGTCGATCGTGTTCATCTCGCACGCGCTCGAGGAAGCGCTGATACTGGCGGACCGGATCACGATCCTGCGCGACGGCAAGCATGTCGTGACCGACGATGCCGTGAATTTCGACCGGGCGCGGATCGTGCAGGCCATGGTCGGACGCGACCTGTCGAACACGCTCTATGGTACGCGCAAGACCACCGTGCGGCCTGCCGGGGCGCGGGTCCTGACCGTGCAGAACCTGAAAATGGCGCCGATGGTGAAGAATAATTCGCTGTCGGTGTTCGCCGGACAGATCACCGGCGTGTTCGGGCTGGTCGGCGCCGGCCGCACCGAGACCTTCAAGGTCGTCGCCGGCATTCTCAAGCGGGATTTCTTTCATGGCGGCGAAGTGCTGCTGCACGACAGACCGGTACGTTATCGCGTCCCCGCGCCGGCGGTGCGGGCCGGCATCGCCTATGTCACGGAAGACCGCAAGGTCGAAGGCTTCTTCGAAACCATGTCGGTTTCCCGCAACATCTATCTCGGACTGCTGGCCAAGCTCCCGGGCGGGCGCTTCTTCCTGTCCGGGCGCGAAGCCGACAGGATCGGCAAATCCTGGGTCGACAAGCTCAAGGTTCGCTCGACCGGCAACGACATGAAGGTCGTCGAACTATCGGGTGGTAACCAGCAGAAGGTGGTGATCGCCAAATCCCTGGTGCAGGAACCCGATCTCATTATCTTCGACGAGCCGACGCGCGGCGTCGACGTCGGCGCGATCGTCGAGATTCACGATCTGATTCAGCGGCTGGCCGACGAGGGCAAGGCGGTGGTGGTGATCTCGTCCTATTTGCCCGAGATCATGGCGCTGTCCGACCGCATTCTGGTGTCGCGACAGGGCAAGGTGGTCGAGGAATTCTCGGCGCTGGAAGCGACCGAGGAGAAAATCATGTACGCCGCGGTTCACTGAGGCAATTATTTGGAAGCGCCTATCTGGAAGCGCTTATTTGACTTCCGGCGCCGGCGATCCTGTCGAAAACACGCGCTCGAAGGTTGCAAGATCCGCGGCCGGCAGGTCCGAAACCGCGACGTAGGTGAAATCCGCATCGCGCCAGCTTCGTACATTGTAGCCCGCGATCGCCTGGTCGGGGACCGATTGACCGGGCCGCAGCGTGGTCAGGCTGACGGTATGGGCGGCATGCTTGTAGACGATCGTCGCCACCGGATCGTGGCCGATGACATCGACGCGGCCGCCCAGCAGCGCAAAACCTCGCGCCGCCAGATCAGGCACCTGGGGCGATTCCGGCAGCCGCGCCGTGAACCAGGGCTTCACGGTATGGCGGTCGGAAGATGCAATATCGAACGGCTGGGGCGCCAGCAAACTGCGGATATGGCCGGCGACGACCTGGCTGGCAACCTCTTCGCGTTGCTCGAAATGCCCGATCGTCATCATCACGGAAGTTGAGATCACCGCGCCGAACACCACGGCCGCGGCCAAGGCCTGAAACGACCAGCTTCGTTGCCGCAACACCCTGACCTTGCTCCCGGCCTCACTCGTGATCTGGGCCGGACGCTCCGCGTCCAATCTCGACTGGATCCGGGCCTGCAGCCCCGCGGGCACGTCGGATTGCGGCAACGAACGAAAGGCCTGCCGCAACGACATCAGCCTGACATATTGAGCCCGCAACAACTTGTCGTCGGCCAGCCGGCGCTCGAACGCAGCCGCGGCGGCCAGATCGAGCTCGCCGTCGCAATAGGCGTTCAACTGCAATTCGTCATTGTCTGTCAGGGATGACACCATGGTCTACTTTCGGTCTCCCAGAAGCGCGATCAGAAGCTGCCGGCCCCGGGATAGACGGGACATCACGGTCCCGATTGGAACGTTGGTGATCTCCGCGATATCGCGATAGTTCATCTGATTGATTTCCCGCAAGACTATGACTTCGCGAAATTGCGGTGGCAATTGTGCCAGCGCTTTCTGAATCTGCTCGGCATCCGCTTTGAAAAGAACGATCTCCTCCGGAGTCTCCGCCCTCGTTCCCAGCGCATTCTCATGTTCGAGTTGCTGTTGCTCTGTGGCACTCAGATCGTTGGTGAACACGACCGTCTTCGGCCTGTTCTTCATCAGCCAGCTATAGGCCGTGTTGCGCACAATGGTCAGGGACCATGCGCGCGCATTGATGGCGCCGAAGCTCTTGATGCCGCGATACGCTCGCAACGCCGCATCCTGGACAATGTCTTCGGCGTCGGACGCATTGCCGGTCAGCCATTGTGCCAGACGATAGGCCTCGGCCATGTGCGGCAGAAAGACTTCATCGAAGGCGGCGCGTTCATCCTCGTTTTGCACAATTGGGACCGGCGTTTGCTGCTGGCCAGACAACCGATCTGAGCCTTCCGGCCGATCTTTTAACACGGCATTTCCGGGTTCGGTACACCGGAAATCCGTCCGGTGTACCGATAGCGATGTCGTCATGGCTGCCACGATTCTCAACGCGCTCCAACTACTTCACGACGATTTTTCCGACCATGTGCGGATGCAGGCTGCAGAAATAATCGAACGAACCGGCAGTCGCGAACGTGTAGGAATACGAATCGTCGGTATCGAGCGGCTTCGACCGGAACGAGAGCTTCTTCTCCACCACCGTGTGGGGAATGTCGTCGTGGTTGACGAACTTGACCGTCGTTCCCACCGCGATCGTCAATTCCTTCGGCGCGAAGGTGAAGTTGTCGATCGTGACAACATTGGCGTCCTGCGCCGCGACCGCGCCGAACGCCAGCATTGCTCCGATGACGGGACCCAGAAGCATGGCCGCGATTAGGGCGCGATGGGAGGCAAATCGAGCCGCCGCGGCGTGCAGAGGGCTGTTCAGATATGGCATGTCCAAATCTCCGATCAGCCTGCCAGCGTCTTGTCGACGAAGGCGAGCGGCTTGTTGCCCTGCACCACGGTGACGGTCGAAAGCCCGAGCATGGAGCGGAGCTGGTCGGCGGGGACCACCATCGGACCCGGCGAAGGCGCGCTGCCGGGCGCCGGCTGCGGAAAGGCGGTCGACAGCGCGGTGTGGAAGGTCATGTTGCCCTCGACCTTCTGCGCCAGCTGATGGATGTGCCCGTTGAGGATGGTGACCGAGCCGAAGCGCTTAAGCAGCGCCAGCGCCTGCGTTCCGTCTTCGGTGCCCCAGCCCCATTCCCTGTAGAGAACCTGCAGCGGGATGTGCGCGAACACCACGATCGGCGTCGAGTTCGACTTGCCCTTGAGGTCGGCCTCGAGCCAGGCGAGTTGCTCGGCGCCGAGGTTGCCGAGGCCACCGGCCTTCAGATCGACGACGTTGACCAGACCGATGAAATGGACGCCGTGATCGTCGAAGCTGTACCAGCCTGCGCCCTTCGAGCCCTTGCCGTAGCGTTCCAGATAGGCCTTGCCCTGGCCTTCATCGATCATGTCGTGTTCGCCCGGCACATAATGAAGCTGGACGCCGGCCTCGCCATAAACCTTGTCGGCATTGTCGAATTCTTCCGGCTTGGAAAGATGCGTGATGTCGCCGGTGTGAATGATGAAGGACGGCTTGATCGGCATCGCCTTCACCTTGGCGATGGCTTCGCGCAATGTGCCCAGCGCATCCGGGTTCGCCTTCTTGTCGAAGCCGATATGGCTGTCGCTCATTTGCAGGAAGGTGAATCCGCCGGATTCCGCGGCAGCCGCTTCGCCGATCAGGCCCACGGAGTGAGGCACGCCACCGTTGATGGCCCACAGCACCCCGGTCCCCGCCCAGACCATGCATTCCAGCACTTCACGGCGGCCTACGCCCTGCCCGTGATCGTCAAGGCCCTTTTTAGCCATATCGTATCTCCCTTGCGGGGCCGAACCGCCCCAAATGGCGCTGAATTGCGCTGGTACACGGGAGACTCGACCGGTTCGGGCTTTATTCCCGGGGGACCGGATTTCGCGATTCGGCACGGTTTTGGCCGTTTGGCCGCGACGTCAAAACGAATCCTAAGAAATTATTAAGTTTTCATCGTCGGGGCCGCGGGACATAATTTCGGCAATGGTTCGCATCGCAACATCTACGGTGGAAGTCGTCGCGCCCGACGGTTTCAAATCGCATTGGGTAACGGCGCTACCCCATCACGCAGCTGTCGCAGCGGTTCGACAGGTTATCCCGCCCGGACATACCGCCGAACTCTCAATCCGACGTTTCATCGGGGGAGGCCTCCGCCCCGGTGACGTCCGTGAGATCAAACCCATGACCCACCCAAAATGCCCGAGCGATCCAGATCGGGCGGTGAAGTCAATCAGCGACGGCGGCACGGGCGAGCCCCGGGTTTCCGAAAGGACCGGATTCGGGTATCGCGCATATGCCGTCGGGAACGATGGCGGATTTACCGGGTGTACCGAGATGATTTGCCGTGACGATGATGAAGCTATCGCCAGGGCAAAACGGCTGGTAAGCGATTCCGACATAGAGCTCTGGAATCATAACCGCTTCGTCATTCTGCTGGTTCGCAGACCAAAATAGGTCAACGGCGCGCCGGTGAGCTCTTTGAAACTCCCTCGACACGCCCCGCTGGCCCCTTCACTTTGCGACGCGGTCCATGCCCGCTGTCGGTTTCGGGACAGACGATGCGATGGATCAAGATTTACCCATTTGCGGTATGCGCCCGTAGCAATCGGTTGGCTTGATCTCGCCTTTGTGACGCCGACAGCGGAACGATAGTTTCAAGCCAGACTTGGTGCGCACCAGGGAAACCCATGTGCCCGAATTGTCCAAACTGTGTCCGACCCATGGCGCGCTCAAAGCTCGGTCGTGACATTTTCGAATGCTCGAACTGCCACGAACTTATCCAGCTTCTGAAGGTGGCAGACGTGTCATCCATTCTGCCGTGGAGTGAGAAGTATTTCGTCGAGTATGGCGGCAATAGCTCCGACGACCGGGTTCGTTAGAGGGTCCTTAGCAAGGTTTAACCCCGGCCCCTTTGCCGGGGCGGCCGTTCCATCGCGGGCACCGACACTTCACCGCCATAGGCTCGCACTTGCGTGAATGCCTCCTGCATCGATTGTTTCGCAGCGCCGGCCTCGAGATTGTCCGCAACCGCGCTCAGCGCCCGAACGACGTCTTCAACCTCATCGTTTGTCATGTGGGATGGACACCGCAGAGGCCGCGCCTTGGCTAGGGCAGCCCCAGTACGGCGAGGGCTCGCGCGCAACAGAGCACGGCACCTCGCCGCAAGGGATGCTACCAGCCGGAAACGTCGCACATTCAGAACCAACAAGAACCACTCCCTTTCTTCAAACGAAGGGTTGCGGCTTGGGGGCGATGGTTCGATGCGCTGGATATCCCGCCGGTACCAAATTGTACGCCTGGCTTTGAATAAGCTGAATTAAAGAAATGTTTAGCGCGATCGGGTCGCGCATCAGATTTACAGGAGGCAGCTTCCGTCGCTACTCCATCGTCTAATAATTATTTTAGGATTGGCGGCGCGGATCCTGCCCTAGAATGTGGAACTTTCATCGCGTCGCTTCGCTTATTAAGCGATCAACACAGCGATTCGACAAAGGTAGTTTTACTGATCGGGTCGCGTGGCCGCTGAACGAGACAGCGGCGCCAATAACGATCGGACAAGGCATGCAAAAGCTGATCGCCGGTCTGGCATTTCTGTCACTGATGTGCGGACCCTGCGCTTTCGCGCAGGACAGCAGCAGCGCGGCCAAACCGGATTCCCTCTCCAGTTTCCCTCCCAGCGCATACAGGCCGCTGCCACCGCATTTTCAGCCGCGCCGGGTGATCGCCGCGGACGTCGACAAGGTCAACGAAGCTCCGCCGCCGCTGCCATCCTATGAGCAGCCCGCCACCCCTGCGCAAGGCTATCTGTGGGTGCCCGGATTCTGGGCCTGGCGCAAATCGGTCCCGGACTATTTCTGGGTGCCTGGAACCTGGGTGCTGCCGCCGCAGCCCGGATTGTTGTGGACGCCGCCCTATTGGAGCCGGGTTGACGGCGGCTATGCCTTTCGCGCCGGCTACTGGGCGGAGCAGGTCGGTTTCTACGGCGGGATCGACTATGGCTATGGTTACACGGGTGACGGCTATCAAGGCGGCCGCTGGGAAAATGGCGCGTTCGCTTACAATCGCGCCGCGAACAACCTTGGATCTCTTGGCATCGCGAACGTCTACGATCAGGCGGTGACCGCGGACGGCAACGCGGTGCATGTCAGCTTCAACGGCGGCCGCAGAGGGACGGCCGCGCGGCCGACCAGGGACCAGGAAGCGCTGGCCGACGCGCGGCATGTTGGAGCGACCGCCGAGCAGCAGAAACATTTCGAACTGGCGGCGATGGACCGGTCGCTGTTTTCGAAACAGAACAACGGCGAGCCCGGCGTGGCGGCCACGCGCCGTGCCGGCGTGCTCGACGGCGCTGACATCACCCGCAGCAGCGCCCGGACGCCGGACCATACTGCCCAATCCGGTGACGACGTCACAACCGGCGCAAATGCCAGGCCCGCGGGTGTCCCGAACATCGAGGGTACGCGGGGTCAGCAGGCACCGGCGGCGAAATAATGCCCTCAATCAATATGATTTTGCTATTCGCTGCCATAGCTGACGAGAACTAACGCGGCCATACGCGTCAGCGGCGTGACCGTCACGCGTCAATGAGCAGTGAGATCAACGCGGGCGGGGCTAGCCGACCGCTCTCCGCGAACACATGATGACTCACGAAAGAGGCCGCCATTGAGGCGGCCTTACTTTCCTACCAAACCCACAATCGCGCGCCCGGTCACATCGCCGTAACGGCCATCGTTCAATTCAATATCCGCCACCCAAAGAAAAACGACGGCCATACATATCACGACAATGCTTTTCATCTCAAAATCCCGGACTTACTTCAACTTATGAATCAGCCTGATAGCGAAACAGTCGCCGCTCCAAACATCTATGACGTGACGATGCGTTTAGCCTTCGCGACGGCTCGCCATGCGTTGGCTTGCGGCGGATCGGTGGCTGTGGCGCTCACCTTGGATCAGGCGCAATTATTTGCCGAACTCTCTGTCATCGATGGTCGCCGGAAAGCAGAGCGGCAATGGCGTAACTTATCCCTGCGTGTACGGCAGTCGACTAAAATAAAATTGAGCGCTGCTAAAATCAGATTCAGGCCACCCGATCGGAGCCCTGCGATCCAGTAGATTCGATCGCGCTGGTCCAAAATATTCGTCAGGTCACACGTTTGCTGCTACCGACGAAATAAACCGCCCACGGCGCTGCCGATCGCGCCAATTGGACCGCCAATACCACCGGAATGGTGAACATGCCCACCTCGACGAGGGTCCTGGCGATCGG
>NZ_JBEKCZ010000223.1:0-8376 GCF_050014615.1 Bradyrhizobium sp.
GAGAATTCGCTGAGCGAACGCAGCGCGGTCTCGACCGGCCCGGTGCGGCAACCGGCGAGCGCGACCGCAAAGAAATTCATCAACGAACGCTTGGCCTGATGCCGCACCGGCAACGGGATATCTTCCCACCGCGCTGCTATAATGTTTCGAGCCAGGCTCTCGGTCACGCCAGGTTTATGCAACATCGTTATCCCCCCAGAAAGTTGGCCGGAGCATCGCAGGGTAACGAAAAAGCACAACCGGGCGTTCGGTAGACCGGGTAGGAAATTCTGCCCTATGGTGCGGGCCAATCATGGTGCAAACGAACACCAGACTTAAAAGGGTGGAAACCATGCAAACCCGTTCGAAGTGCCTTGCGCTGGCCGGACTAGTTCTGCCGCTTGCGCTTGCTGCCGTCCCGGCCACGAACCAGGCGCGCGCCGACGAATACCCGTCGCGCCCGATCCATTTGATCGTGCCGTTCGCGGCCGGCGGCTCCGCCGATTCAACGGCGCGTGTCCTTGCGGCACGTATTGGCAAGACGATCGGACAATCCATCGTGGTCGAGAACCGCACCGGCGGCGGCGCGATTATCGGCGCCGAATTCGTCAACAAAGCCGAGCCGGACGGCTATACGCTTTTGCTGGGACAGTCCGGGCCGATTTCGATCAACCCGGCCGTCTACAGGAACCTGCCCTACGATCCCATGAAGGATTTTGCGCCGGTATCCCTGACCACAACCTATCCCTACGTCATGGTCGTCAATCCATCGCTCGGCGTGAAGACGCTGAAAGAGTTCATCGCACTCGCCGCGAGCAAGCCCGGCGGATTGAACTACGGCACCACAGGCGTCGGTTCCTCCAACCATCTGGTCACCGAGTTGTTCGCGATCAGGACCGGCATCAAGATGACGCATATTCCCTATCGCGGCACCGCGCTGGCGGTGACCGACCTGCTCGCCGGCCAGGTGCAGATGGTGTTTTCCGATCCGATATCGGCGCTGCAATACGTGAAATCCGGCGCCCTGATCGCGCTGGCCGTGACCAGCAAGGATCGCTCGCCGGTCGCGCCCGATGTGCCGACGATTTCCGAAAGTGGCTATCCCGGTTTCGATGCGATTGCATGGCACGGAATCCTGGCGCCGGCCCGCACACCACCTGCCATCGTCGCCAAGCTTAACACAGAGATCGTGAAGGCCCTCAACGATCCCGGCACCAGGACGCTGCTGGAAACGCAGGCGATCCAGATCGTCGGCACTTCGCCGGCGGCTTTCGCCAGCTTCATCCAGCAGGATATAGCGATGTGGAAGGACGTGGCCGATCAGGCCAAGATAGAAGTGAGGTAATATACCTCACTTCTATCAGCATTGGGATGCGTCAGGCCCGTGTCATTTCAGGCCCGTGTCATTCGGCGGGTACCGCGTGCGGCAGGTCGTGCTGCGGAACGTAGACCGTGCTGGTGCCGAACTTGCCGATCGCGAGGAAGCCGGCCGCGACGACGGCGTAGGCCAGCGCGACGCTCGGCGTCACGCCGAAACCGCCGCCGATACCCACGGCCTCGCCATGCATGAAGCCGAAATAGGTCAGCACTGCGCCGGAGAAGGCAAAGGCCGACGCCTTGACGAAATCGCGCTCGATCACGAACACGCCGACCGCGCCGAGGATCAGGCCGGCGAGGATCGAGCCGCCGCCCATGACTTCGAGCCCGTGATAGAGCACGCCCTGTTGCGGCAGCGAGGCGATCGCCGCGGCCTTGACGTCGCCGACCTTGTCGGCGGCAAGACCGCCGACGGACTGCGCCGCATTGACGGTCGCGCCGAGCATGGTGTCGATTTGCAGCTTGGCCCACGCCGCCAGATGCGGCGTCAGGGCCAGCACGATCGCCGGCGCGTGCTTGATCGGCGTGGTCTGGAACGCCTGCGCGCCGATCAGCATGCCGATGTAAAGCAGGATCGGCGAGATCGCGACCACCGGCACCAGCGCCAGCAGCACCGAGATGATGCCGAACCAGGCCAGCACGATCACCATCAGTCCGGTCGCCGCCGAATAGCCGATCCGGCCGCCCATCGCCTTCCATCCGGGATGGCCGATATAAACCGCGTTGATGAAGGGATTTCCCATCAGGCAGCCGATCAGGCTGACGACGCCATCAGCGGTCAGCACCCGTGTGGTCGGATATTCGTCGCCCGCGGCCTCGGCGCTTTCGACGTTGTCCATGGCCTCGACGAGATCATAGATGCCGAACGGTATCGCGGTCACCAGAATGACGCCGAGGAACTCGAAGCCCGAGAATACTTGATTGACCGCAGGCAGCGGCACCGAGAAGCCGAAGCTCGCGAAGGCGTCGCCGACGCCCTTCACGCTCAGCCCCCCGAGCCCAAGACCGAACAGGTTCGATCCCCACGCGATCACCATGCCGACCGCGATGGCGACGAGACCGGCGGGGATTCCCTTGGGATATTTCACGCCGCCGAACCAGCTCACCAGGATGATGGCGAAGCAGACCAGACCGATCTGCGGCGTCATGTACATTTCCAGCGCCGGCCGCATCGAGATGAAGGTCACGGAGACACCGGCCAGCGTGCCGAGCAGGGCCGCGCGGGGCGTGATTTTCCGGATGTAGGGCGCGATAAAGCCGCCGATCATCAGGATGAAACTCTGGAAGAACACCCAGACCAGGCCGGCGGACCAGCCCTTCATGGGATCGCCGGTCTTGATGGTGATCGGCAGCATGATCACGAAGGTGACGATGAACATATGCGGCACGCTGACGCCCGACGGAAGCGCGCAGACATCGGTGCGGCCGGTTTTCTGCGCCAGCCGGTAGGCGAGCCAGGCGTAGTAAAGCGTCGACAGGCACATCATCAGGCCGAGCGCCGGCAGGATGCGGCCGAATACCAGCGAGTCCGGCATCTTCAGTACGAAGCGCAACAGCCCCGTCAACACCAGCATGTTGACCAGGATGTTGGTGCCGAAGCCAAAGAAGGCATTCCAGTCGCCCGGCGTCCACAATACTGGTTTAAAGCCGGCAGTCCCCGTCGTGCTCGTGCTCATCGTGATGCTCCCGCTGCCAAATGGTGTGAAGTCTCCAGTGCCATTGCCTTGAGAACCGCGGCGGAGTCGCTGACCCAGCCGAAGATGCCACCCTGGGCCTTGATCATTTTCAGGCCCATCTCGTGGAATTCGGGGAAATAGGAGGCGCAGCCATCGGACAGCACGACGCAGCGATAGCCGCGGTCGTTGGCCTCGCGCACGGTGGTATTGACGCAGACCTCGGTGGTCACGCCGCACACCAGCAAATTCTCGATGCCGTATTTCTGCAGGATGTCGCCGAGTTCGGTGGCGTAGAACGCGCCTTTTCCGGGCTTGTCGATCACGACCTCGGTGTCGAGCGGATAAAGTGCTGGAATGATGTCATGGCCGGCTTCGCCGCGGATCAGGATCCGCCCCATCGGACCGGGATCACCGATGCGCAGGCTCGGCGCGCCGCGCTCGATCTTTGCCGGCGGCGCGTCGGAAAGATCCGGCGAATGGCCCTCGCGGGTGTGCACGACCAGCATGCCGAGTTCGCGCGCGGCACTCAGCACCGACCCGATCGGCTTGACGGCGCGCGCCAGTTGCGAGACGTCATTGCCGAGTGTTTCGCCGAAACCGCCGGGCTCCATGAAGTCGCGCTGCATATCGATGATGACGAGGGCCGTGGCGGACCAATTGAGACTGATCGGCTCGGGCTCAGCGGCGACGATGCCACTGGAAAGCTTTGAGTTCGCCATAAGCACATGCCCCCACGCGTGAGAACTCTTAAAGGGGGGTTAAGCAAAGCCCGTGCCATTGTGTACAATGGCGTTCGGCGTTCGCGCGTTCGGGAATCTTCTGTATTTTCAGTCGGTTGCATTTTTAACTGACGTCTGCTTATTCCCTATGCGCAACCTTTCTGAAGTGCATTTGCTTATTCGTTGAGCGAGATGTTGCCTGTGTTCGCCGCGTAGGCAGACTCAGAACCGCAACACGGACGCGCCGCGAGCCCGTGCAATTCCGCGACCACGCCACGGCCGCCGGGCGTGACGCCGGAACCATCGCGGCAACGCATTGTTGCTGCCAAAATTTCTTATGAATCAAACGGTTCCGACGATTCCTTCGACGAGATACCCGGTGGGCTCGGGCGACGGATCGTCACGTCCGGTGTGCTTGCCTTGGTGGAACGTTTGTTGCTTGCTGAGGCTTGGGATATTTTAAATCGGGGGAGCTTTCGATGACCACCATCACCGCCGCGGCGCCGGTTGCGCGAAAGCCGCTGTATACTTCTCTGTTTGTTCAGGTTCTTGCCGCGCTGCTGCTGGGGATCGTGCTCGGGGTGTACGCCCGCGATTTTGCCATCAGCCTGAAGATATTCAGCGATGCCTTTCTGAAACTGATTTCGATGATCGTGGCGCCGATCGTGTTCTGCGTGGTCGTGCATGGCATCGCGGGTGCCGGCGACCTCAAAAAGGTCGGGCGGGTCGGCGTCAAGGCGCTGATCTATTTCGAGACCATGACCACGGTTGCGCTGATTGTCGGGCTGGTGCTGGCCTATTTGTTCGGCCCCGGCCATGGCATGAACATCGATACGTCCACACTGGATGCCAACGCGCTGAGCAGCTACGCCGAAAACGCCCACAAGCTGAAGGGCGGCGGTATCGGCAGCTTCCTGATGAACATCATCCCGACCACCTCGTTTGACGCGCTGTCGCGCAACGACGTGCTGCAGGTGCTGTTTTTCGCGATCCTGTTCGGCGTCGGCCTTGCTTTGGTCGGCGGCGAAAAGGGCGAGCGCATCAGTTCGCTGATCGATGCGGTATCGACCGTGCTGTTCCGGATCATGGGGCTGATCGTTCGCCTGGCGCCGCTCGGCGTGCTCGGCGCGGTCGCCTATACGGTCGGAGAATACGGCGTCGGCTCGCTCAAGCAACTGGCCTCGCTGGTCGCCCTGTTCTACGTCTCGCTCGCGATCTTCGTGCTCGGCGTGCTCGGCGGCGTGATGGCGCTTGCCGGACTGAACATCCTCAAATTCCTGGCCTATATGCGGGAGGAATTGACCATCGTTCTGGCGACTGCGTCATCGGATGCGGTGCTGCCGCAGATCATGCGCAAGCTCGAGCGGATGGGCGTGAAGGATTCGGTGGTCGGACTCGTGATCCCCACCGGTTATTCCTTCAACCTGGATGCGTTCTCGATCTATCTGACGCTGGCGGTCGTGTTCATCGCGCAGGCGACCAACACGCCGCTGTCATTCGGCGATCTGTTGCTGGTACTCGGCGTGTCCCTGGTCACGTCCAAAGGCGCCCATGGCGTTCCCGGCTCCGCCATCGTGATTCTCGCCGCCACGCTGAATGCGGTTCCGAGCATTCCGGCGATCGGGCTCGTGCTGGTGCTGTCGGTCGACTGGTTCATCGGCATGGCGCGCGCGCTCGGCAACCTGATCGGCAACTGCGTTGCGACCGTCGTCGTCGCCGCCTGGGAAGGCGATCTTGACCGCGACAAGGCCAGGCACGTTCTCGACGGCGATGTATTGGTCGACGTCACCGCGGGCTGATGAGATCGGGCCGCGCCGCAAAAGCGCGGTCACACTTTGGCGGATCGGACGCCAGGTTGGAAGTTTTCGATCAGCCGCAGCAGGACGCGCGCGCCGATATCGACGTCGGCCGTTTCCACGTGCTCGTCCGGATGGTGGCTGACGCCACCGCGGCAGCGCACGAACAGCATCGCGACGTCGGCGATGTCGATCATCGCCATGCCGTCATGCCCGGCGCCGCTCGGCAGTTCGAACACGCGGTGGCCTTCCGCCGCGACGGCCTCCGCGACCTGGGCCTTCAGCCACGGCGCGCATGGCACGGTGCGGTTTTCATGGGTCACGTCGACCTGCAGCACCAGCTTGCGGCGCCTGGCGACCGCCTCGATCTGCCGGACGATATCGGCTACCGCGCGCTTGCGATGCGCGTCCGTCGGCGCGCGAAGATCGATGGTAAAGGAGGCCTGTCCCGGGATGACGTTGGTCGCGCCGGGCATCGCGTGAATATATCCGACCGTGCCGACCAGCCCGCCATCATCGGTGCGGCATAATTCCTCGATCGTGGTGATGCATTCCGCGGCCCCTGCCAGCGCATCACGGCGCAGCAGCATCGGCACCGTGCCGGCATGGCCGGCCATCCCGGTCAGGTTCGCCGCAAGCCGCGTCGCACCCGCTATCGCCGTCACGACCCCGACCGGCAGATGTTCGGCTTCCAGCACCGGCCCCTGCTCGATGTGGAGTTCAACATAGGCCAGCAATTCGCTGGGGGCCCGCGCCGCCGCCCCGATATGGTCGGGATCCAGACCGAACGCGGAAAGCGCATCGCGCATCGAAATTCCGGCGCTGTCCTTTGAACCCAGCACGCGCTCGTTAAACGTTCCCGCGACCGCCCGGCTGCCCAGCAGCGTGGAAGCAAACCGGACCCCCTCCTCGTCGGCAAAACCGGTCACTTCGATCGCGAACGGCAGTCGCCGGCCTCTTCTGTGCAAATCGGCGACGCAGGAAATCGCCGTGATCAGCCCCAGCGGTCCGTCCCATTTGCCGGCGTCGCGCACGGTGTCGTAGTGCGAGCCCAGCATCAGACACGGCAGACCCGGACGCTCGCCTTCGTAACGGCCGCAGACATTTCCGATCGCGTCGAGGTGCGCGTGCAGTCCCGCGTCGCGCATCCAGGCCAGAATGAGGTCGGCCGCCGCGCGATGTTCGTGGGTCAGGAAAACGCGCGCAAGATGCTCTGGGGTTTCGGAGATCTGGCCCAGCCGGTTGATCCGCTCGACGATCTCATCGCCGAGGGATGAGTGCTGCAGCCCGGCGGTTTGCGCATTCATCTCACTCATGCTCTTCCAAATGATGCAGCCAACGCCGGTCCGCGCGGTTTTCGGCCTGTCGATACAAATTCGGTGCCAGCGGATCGGCGAATCCGACGGCGGCCCTTATTCCCTGACTGGTAGCAGCCTCAGCCCGGATGACCAGCCGGCAAATGAGCGGACGTGTCCGTTCAATCAATCCGGCGGGCGCGGTTGCGCGTCAAGGATTGCTTAACTCCCTTGCATACAATCAAGAAAAGTAGCCTAAATTTTAACCTCCAGAGAGCCTGCCCAAGTTTTAAACTGGAATCCGATACTTTTAAAAATATATAGATATCAATAGTTTAAAAGAGTATGCCTACCAAATAAGCTCTGGCATGAAGCTTGCGACGAAGGGTGTCGGGCTCCGCCGGGTCGGCGAAGTCGAGAATTAGCGGCGGTCCATCCGCCAAAGGGAGCAACCAATGGATTTTGGCAGGATTTCACGACGGCATCTTTTGCAAGGCAGCGCCGCGCTCACGCTCGGCACCGCGCTCGGCGGGCGTTCCGCATTCGCTGCGGATACCACGATCGGCTTCATCTATGTCGGGTCACGCGATGACTATGGCTACAACCAGGCTCACGCCGCGGGCGCCGCAGTCCTGAAGAAAATGCCCGGCCTCAAGGTGGTCGAAGAGGAAAAGGTGCCGGAAACCGACGCCGTCGAAAAGACGATGGAGTCGATGATCAATCTCGACGGCGCTTCGCTGCTGTTCCCGACATCGTTCGGATATTACAATCCGCACATGATCAAGATGGCGAACAAGTTCCCGAAGATACGCTTCGAGCATGCCGGCGGCCTGTGGACCGACAAGGATCCGAAGAACGCTGGAAGTTACTTCGGCTATATCGACGAGGCGCAGCACATTTCCGGCATCGTCGCTGGCTATACGTCCAAAACCGGCAAGCTCGGCTTCGTCGCCGCCAAGCCGATCCCACAGGTACTGCGCAACATCAATGCCTTCACGCTCGGCGCCAGGCTCGCCAACCCGAAGGCCACCACCCAGGTGATCTTCACCGGCGACTGGTCGATGCCGGTCAAGGAAGCCGAAGCCACCAACAGCCTGATTGATCAGGGGGTCGATGTTCTGACCTGTCACGTCGACGGGCCGAAGACCATGGTCGAGAACGCGGCGCGGCGCGGCGCGATGGTGTGCGGTTATCACGTCAATCAGTCGCCGCTCGCACCGAAAGCCTATCTCACCGGCGCGGAGTGGAACTGGGAAGCACTGTATCCGAAGTTCGTGAAGATGATCGCTTCCGGCGAAGGCATCCCGAACTTCTACCGTGGCGGCCTCAAGGAAGAGATCGTCAAGGTCTCTCCCTATGGCGAGGCGGTCTCGGCGGAAGCCCGCAAACATGCCGACGACATCAAGGCCAAGCTTACCGCAGGCACCTACACCATCTTCAAAGGTCCGATCATGGACAACAAGGGCAAAACCATGATCACGGCCGGAACCGAACGTGGCCAGAAGGATCCCGAACTCGAGAAGATGGACTATCT
>NZ_JBEKCZ010000224.1:0-8346 GCF_050014615.1 Bradyrhizobium sp.
GACGCCAGCATCGGGGCGTCAGAACCACACGACTTCTCCGTCCGTCTCACGCGCCGTTCGTTATCGGCGCTTCCACGTCCACCGCATCCTGACCCGCGTCCGTGACGATCGCGAACCGCCCCTCTGTGGGACAGGACGGCCAGGAAAATAAAGTGATTTGGGGTCTTCGGAAAATCAGAATATTTTTGCGGCGAGGGCTGGACACGGCGGGCGGTCAATGGCCCAGATGATTTGCCCGTCGGGCAATCAGTCGGGTCGATTGAAGTAGGGACGGCTTATTCGGTGTTTGTCGTCACCCGCACAGAACGTCGTCCTTGCGAAAGCAGGGACCCCCGCGTGAGCGCTTGCGCTCATCGCAACGCCGTGTCCTCTCGTTTGGACACCGATGGGAGAGACCTCGGCAACAACAAACGCCGGTGATTATGGGTCCCCGCATTCGCGGGGACGACGCGTTGAGATATTCATCCAATCACCACTGATAGCGCACGACGCCCTTGCCGGCATAGCTGCTGACGTTGCTGCCGAACTCGCCCTCGAAGGTGCCGGACAGTGAGAAGCACACTCGTCATCGAATCCCCAACAGCCCCGAGATACAACTTAAGGGTATTGATATTGAAGGGATTCGCGCGCGTCCATCCCGGTCGCCTGCCGCATCCGCCACAACAGGCACAAAAACGCGGCCATTCGGCAACACTCACGGGGAAATTACCGGAACGGCCATTCGACACCCAAAAAAGTCAGACGCCGCGGATCGCGCTTCCCGATGTTGCCTGGACAGCGCATGCGTGACGTCAAGCAAAGACCGTCATCACCGGGCTTGACCCGGTGATCCATCTTGTCGAAAAAACCTTGTTGCGAGATGGATTGCCGGGTCAAGCCCGGCAATGACGAGGTCTCACAGGCGCGGCAATAACAGAAAAAGGGCACTGTGGATCGCGCTTCCAAGTCTTGTCAAAAAGCAAGTCGTGTCACATAGCGAGATGTGCCACATAGCTGGGTGCCGCCTGAGGTTTGCTGCAACAATGGCGCATTCCAGAGATCGAGGACCTGACGCATTTGAGCGACGCCCCCGCCAGCCCACCACCATCCGCCGCGCTGCCGCAACTGACGGCGGCGCACATCACCTGCTCGCGTGGCATGGCGGATTGGCTGCGCGCTAATCAGGTCAGCCTGGCCTTCACCTCGTACCAGACCGGACGGCTCTATCTCGTCGGCGTCGATGACGCCGGTGGTCTGGCGATTCATGAGGTCGGCACCGGCCGCGCGATGGGAGTATGGGCCGATGCGCAGCGCCTGGTGCTGGCGACCGCGTTCCAGGTCTGGCGCTTCGAGAACATCCTGAGCCCCGACCAGACCATGAACGGCGCCGATCGCTATTATGTGCCGCGCGTCGCGCACACCACGGGCGAGATCGACATCCACGACATCAGCGTGCTCGGCGACGGCCGCATCGTGTTCGTCAACACCGCCTATTCCTGCCTGTCGCTGCTGTCGCCGGTGCATGCCTTCCGCCTGCTCTGGAAGCCGTCCTTCATCTCGAAACTGGCGGCCGAGGATCGCTGCCATCTCAACGGCCTTGCGGTCAAAGACGGCGAGGCAGCCTGGGTGACGGCGACCAGCCGCAGCGACGTGATCAGTGGCTGGCGGGCGCGGCGCGCCGAGGGCGGCATCGTGATCGATGTCGCGAGCGGCGCCATCGTCACCGAGAAACTGTCGATGCCGCATTCGCCGCGCTGGTACGATAACAAGCTCTGGGTGCTGAACTCCGGCAGCGGGCATCTCGGCACCGTCGATCTCTCAAGCGGCGACTTCACGCCACGCGCGTTCTGTCCGGGCTTCCTGCGCGGGCTGGCGTTCCACAACAATCACGCTGTCGTGGGCCTGTCGCTGTCGCGCGACGGTTCGTTCTCGGGCCTGCCGCTCGACGACGAGATGAAGAAGCGCGACGCCGACGGCTGGTGCGGCGTGCAGATCGTCAACCTCGGCTCCGGCGACATCGTGCAATGGATCCGCATCGAAGGCGCGGTGAGCGAGCTTTACGATGTCGCGGTGCTGCCGGGTGTGCGGCGGCCAATGGCGGCTTCGTTCACCGGCCCCGAGATCAACGATCCCCTGACCTTCGAGATGTGAACAGGGAGACAAGAAGATGGACGACGAGCCTGATACAACCCGGTTGAATCAGGCTCTCAGCCATCGATACGGATCTGGTAGCGTTCGGCGATCGCCGACAACTGGCCCCAGGTCGCGTCATCGATCTCGATGCCATTGGCGACGCGCTCGGCGCGGGCCAATCGCTCGGGCTCACCGGCGACCAGCACCGGGAGGTCCGGGTCGGCGGGATCGGCCGATTTGACCCAGGCGATCATGGCGTCGATCTCGGCCATCATGCTGTCGCGCGTCGACAGCCTGGCAGGATCGATCACGATGCTGAGCATGCCGTTGAGGATGCCGCGTTCAGGCGGCGTCGGCGTGGTGACACTGGCCGAGCCGACAATGGCGCCCGCCAACAGTTCGCACACCAGCGCCAAGCCGGAGCCCTTGTGCTCGCCGAACGGCAACACCACGCCGCGTGGCTCGGTGTACATCACCGAGGGATCGGTGGTGGGCTGGCCGGCGTGGTCGAGCAACGCGCCGTCGAGCATCGGCTTGCCGGCATTGTACGCCACCCTCACCTTTCCCAGCGCGACACGGCTGGTGGCGAAATCGAGCAGGATCGGTTCGTTGTCGGACGTACCCGGGATCGCGATGCAGACCGGATTGGTCAGGAACCTGCCCTCCCGTCCACGGAACGGCGCCACCGGTGGCGGGCCCGAAGCGACATTGACGAAGTGCAGCGCCACCATTCCCGCGCGCGCGGCAATCTCGCCATAGGTGCCGACGCGACCGATATGGTGCGCGTTGCGCAGCCCGTTCACCGCAACGCCATGCTGCTGTGCCGCCCCGATCGCCCATTCGACCGCCTGGCGCGCGACCACCTGGCCGTAACCGGCGCGGGCATCCCATACCGAGATGGTGCCGGTGTCCGAAACAATCTCGGGCGTCTGGTTGACCTTCAGCGTACCGGCCTCGAGGTCGCGCACATAGGCGACGAGCATCCCGACGCCATGGCTGTCATGGCCGCGCAGATTGGCCTCGACCAGATGCTCGGCGACAACGCCCGCCTCGGCCGGTGAACTGCCCCCCGCGGTGACGATGCGGTTGGCAAGCGCCAGCAGCCTGACGTGGTCGATAATCATGTTTCACTCCGTTCCGCGACGCACCTATGCGCGCGCCGCCGTGCTCAAGGTCGGCGACCGATCATAGCGACAGACCAGCCAGTCCCGCCACCGGCGATCGCACGCAGCGCGCCGGCAATTTTGCGGCCTGACCCAGGCGGGCGAATATCTGATGTGGTCGTCAAATGGAAGTACCGCCTGAGCGGCAAAAGCCGGATCAATTCATCAGGACGACGCGCGAACCTGCCAGAACTTCAGCGTCCGGCGCGCGTTTTCCGTGGTCAGCTTGGCGAATTGATCCCGGGCCTTGGCCAATTCACGCGGCCCCGTTGTGCCGGTCGCGAAGCGGCTGTCCAGGATCGCGTGGACCGTTTCCCAGCCGAGCCCGGCGGCCTTGCAGGGGACCAGGATCCCGTCGTCGCGCAGGCTCTGCATCAGGGGCCTGATAACATCGACGGTGGAGTGAGACAATTCGGCCAACGCAGCCACGGTCTCCTCATATTGACGTTGCCTGGCAAAGCCGAGCAAGGTCGCCTCGTTCAGTTCACCCCTGTCGCTGAGCGACACCACCAGGCGTTTGGCGGCCGCAAAGCTGCGAACCCTGGACATCTCGCGGTTGACGCCCGCGGAGACCGCGGCAACGGCACTGCGGATTTCCTCGAACAAATGCGGCGGCGCGCGCGACAACAGCCGGGACCGGACCGCTTCGGTCGCCTTGCGCAATAATTCCTGACGCAGCTCCGCGGGCAAATCGACCCGTATGCCGGTCTCGACGGCCAGCTCGGGATCGGACTCGGCCTGTGCCAGAACGATCGCAAATCCGGCGCCGGAAATCCGCGCGCCCGGGTTATTGATGATCCGGCGGCTGACGCTTGGGTAGCGGCGGGCCAACAGCTCGTCGGTGACAATTTCCTTCAGCCACCATCGGCCGGAAATCGCCAGCAAATGCGGCTCGCCTTTTGTTTTCGCGATTTCGACCAGATCCTCGGCGCTGAGGCGCGCGGATTCCGTCAGGACAGGACCGGCGATCGCGATCTCGTCATTGCCGGCAAGGCGACGGATGACCGTTGGCGGCGCCTGGGCAATCGGCGCAAGTTGACTGCTCATGTCGGCCAGCGCGATGCGGGTACTGACATCCGCGATCGCCCGAAGCTCGATCGTCCCGATCAGGCGATCGAGGACGCTGTCGAACAGCTCGATCTGCTCGTCGTTGAAGCTGCCGGCGGATAACAGAAACAGATCCGTCACACGCTTGATCGTTTCCAGACGCTTTTCCGCTGACCCGGCGCTGATCGCGATTTCGACTTCGTCGACAATGGACAAATCTGCAGCTGGCATCGCTCTTCCTGAGCGTCTGGGGCGCTCTTCTGAGCGAATGACCGGTTATAAAGTGAATCCATAAACGTTCCGTAAAACCGGATTTTGAGCGGTTTCAAAGGCAAAATTAACGCTGCTGCATCAGACCGAGGTCTCAATCGGGACCATCGCGCCGTTTTGACGCTGAGCCGGCGGCTTCCGCTCGACCGCCAGCAACAGAAATTCTCATGGCCTGTCGGCAGGTCTCGAACCTGCCAGGATGCGACCTGCATTTCCGGATTTGGAACGAAAGAGGCCGCCAACTGAGGCGGCCTTACTTCCTATTTGCCGGTCCTGCGAAGGACGGCTGCAAGATTGGCTATAAATTCCCTAACCCAATGATCCTCCTTTTCCAGCTTTTGCGAGGCAGCATCGACCATGATGCTATCGTCGAATGTCTCGGGGTGCCGGGGCGGCGGAATTTTCTCGGTAAATTGCAGCATTGGTTGTTCCTCGTTTCGACAGAGGGCAACGTTCAACCAAAACCAGCGTTCCGAGTTATACACGCATTCAATGGATGTTCCGCTCTTGGAACAGTGAGCGGTTCTAAGACGCGAGGCTGATGGATCATGAAGCCTCGCCATGCTGCCCCAACTTAAATTTCAACCTCTTCGAACAGGTTGTTCTGGTGCGTTGGCGGACGGGACCATCTACCCGGTACCGGGCGTTCGGCACAATGCGCAACGCCGTCTTTGACGACGAACGTTTACTCGACAGCGCGGCCAGATAGGCGCAGCCGGCAAGTGCCGCGACGATGTACCGGTCGCGCTACGAGGAAGGTTCTTACCCCGTCACGCGGTGACTTCGCCCGCCTTATGACGAGTGAGGCACGCGAGATTTGAGGACACCACAGGGCCGCCCCGCGGAGGAAATGCCGCAGATCCGGCTCGGGCGTTATCGCGATCAATTTCATCGGCCAATGCGACCCAGTTGAGCGCCATGATCGTTTGCTCAAGTGATTGCCGGGGTGAAATATCAGGCGATGACGCGAGTAACTTGCACTCGACAGCGTATTTCCTGCATTGTTTTGCGTTGATCATAGTCATTGTCATTTCCCCAAATTTGAGTGCGGGAACGCAACACTCTCGATGCCGGCTGACGACCACAGGCGAGGCGATATAGTGCGAACAGAGCAGGTTGCATTGCGATTCGCTGGTCAATAATGACCCGTTAAATCAGGTTCGGCGCCAGTTCGGACCGCCACAACTGAACTGAACCGCACCCTTGGCTTCGGTCAAAGCGCGTGGCTTTGGCCACGATCCGAAAAAGCAGGCCCAGCGCAGCGCTAATGCGCTGGGACTGTCAAGTTAGGGAGGAGTCTGCAGAACATCTGCATGGTCCATCGCCAGACGAACACATGCAGCAGCGCTGCCGCTGTTCGGTTTCGACCGTTTTCCTGAATTATTTTGGTTCCAGCTGAGTGGTCTATCTGGAAAATGCCAGTGTCCTGTTTCGGCCAGACTGGATCGCTCACTTCGGCAAAGCGGAACCATTAGCTCGGCTGGCGCTCGCCCTTCAGATTTGAGGTGAGGGAGCGATGTCGGTACGCTCATTTTTTTGGCGGCAGCAATAGGCTGCTCGGGGGCGACCGCGCTTCCGGCCGCTTTTGCGGAAGCCGAGCCAGGGTCCGTGGTCCACCAGGATCTCAAAAGCCCATCGGAATTTGAATCGATCGCAGATCAGGCAGAACGCTCGCGCGCGATTTTTGCCGAGATCGGAAAACTGTTGACGCATCCGCGCTGCATGAGCTGTCATCCCGCGGGCGATCACCCGCTCCAGGGCGCCGATCATCACGAGCATATGCCGGGAGTCTGGCGCGGCGACACCGGACACCTCGGCACATCTTGCGAAGAGTGTCACACCGACAACAATGTCGGGTTGAACGGGTCCGCCACCTATCAGAGCATTCCAGGCAATCCACGCTGGGGTCTGGCGCCACTATCGATGGCCTGGGAAGGCATGACTATCGGTGACATCTGTCGCCAACTGAAAGATACCAGCCGCAATGGCGGACGCGATCTGGCAATGTTGCGGGAGCATGTCGCCAACGACGATCTGGTGGCTTGGGGGTGGAATCCCGGACCAGGCCGCGAACCTGCTCCGGGAAGCCAGGAATCCGCCGGCGAATTGGTCCAGGCCTGGATCAACAGTGGAGCACAATGCCCGTAGTCGCTGAATCCCATGCAGGGCTTGGTGTCTCTAAATGTCAGTGTCTCTAAATGAAAGAGGCCGCCAACTGTGGCGGCCCTACTTGGTCTGAGTCTGACTTGGTCTGAGTTTAATCGTTGCGGATCATCCAGGTGCGAATAATCCGCGTTGAGGTATTCCACCTTGCACGCCGCACGAAGTTACCACCTGCTTCCCCACCTGCTTCCCCAACCGCCACCCCACCTGCTTCCGAAGCCACCACCGCCACGAACCAGCCGCACAATCAGCAGCAACAGCGTGGCGCCGATGGTCGCGTTGACGATCGCGCTGATAACCCCCGTACCGAGATGAATACCCAGCTGAGGCAACAACCAACTTCCGATAAAAGCCCCCAAAATCCCGACGATGAGATCACCAATGATCCCAAACCCGGTGCCACGTATGATTTGCCCCGCCAACCAGCCCGCAACCACGCCGACAAACAAAATGACCAGCAGGCTTTCACTTGACATATTCATGGTGCGACCTCGGAGAGTATCGGTTCGAGCGCGACTGATCGGCTGCCGCGCCCGGGGGTATATTTGTAAAACATCCATTGTGAGAACTGGTTCCCACACGACAACTTATATTCGTGTCCGCTGTTTGCGCTGTCAGCCGTCGACGCGCGCGCGAGCGACCGCCCCGCAGTGGATTACGCCGCCCAATCGATAACAGCGTCTATGAAGGTCTGAGCCTGACGGATCGCGTCCAGTCGGGTGGCGCAAACGCCGACCGAAACCGTTTTGCCCTTTCCCACGGTCCATTTCCAACTGCGCGGAAAGTTCATTTCGACGACCGAGATGCTGATGCCGCGATGTTCCACGGAGGGCCTCCGTTGACATTTAATTCGCGCTGACGAAGCTACTGCGTTCGATAGCGCAGGTCCAGCTCAGCTTCGAGATAGGCAACATGGTGCACACGCTGGAAATGAAAGAGGCCGCCAACCGAGGCGGCCTTGCTTCCTACTTATCGGTCTTCGGAGAGAAGCCCGCAAGATTGGCTACAATATCCTTAACCCAACGATCCTCCTGTTTTTGCAAGGTCGCATCAACTTTGATGCTGTCATCGAATACTTCAGAGTTTCGGGGCGGCGGAATTTTCTCTGTAAAAATTCGCATTGATTGCTCCTCGTACGGAAGAGGATAACGTTCAACCAAAAATAGTGTTCCGATTTATACACATTTATTAAATGTTCCACGTTAGGAACACTGTGTCAGACGGCGGTTATAGTTCACAGAAAGTCTCGCCTCTCGTCGATTTGTGTTGGCCGTTGCATGACCGTCCAGATAGCGGCGCAGCCAATGTCGCCTTCGGGTCATTTGCGACCGGGTCGACCCAGCAGCGAGTCCACCCATGTCTGCTACGCCGCGGAAAGCGGAAATAAATACAGAGTACTCGTCACCATCGCAGATCCGTAGGGCACACTCTCGTCATGGCCGGGCTTGTCCCGGCCATCCACGTCTTGCTTCTCCCGGCACAACTACAGAGAAGACGTGGATGCCCGGCCCGAGGCCGGGCATGACGGAGACTAACAACCCGGTGCCCGGCCTACATCGTGGCGCCGAGCACCCAGGGCGCGAATTCGGCG
>NZ_JBEKCZ010000225.1:0-8319 GCF_050014615.1 Bradyrhizobium sp.
CCCAGACATCCGCGCGCCCGCCGCCGAAACCGAAGGTCGGGAAACCCATCGACTCCAGCGCGACGTTGCCGGCGAGAATCATCAGGTCGGCCCAGGAGATTTTCCGGCCGTATTTTTTCTTGATCGGCCACAGCAGCCGGCGCGCCTTGTCGAGGTTCGCATTGTCCGGCCAACTGTTGAGAGGCGCGAATCGCTGCTGCCCGGATCCGGCGCCGCCACGGCCGTCGCCGATGCGGTAGGTGCCCGCGCTGTGCCACGCCATCCGAATGAACAATGGGCCGTAATGGCCGAAATCCGCCGGCCACCAGTCCTGCGAATCCGTCATCAAGGCATGGAGATCCTTGACCACGGCAGCCAGATCGAGGCTCTTGAATTCCTTGGCATAGTCGAACACCTCGCCCATCGGATTGGACAAGGTCGAGTGTTGGTGGAGAACCTGCAGGTTCAACTGGTTCGGCCACCAGTCACGATTGGTGGGTCCGCCGGCTCCGCCCGTGAACGGGCACTTGGTAACGTCATCCATATTGCGCCTCCTGTCGTGATTCTTTCCACCCTGCCGCGTGCTTTCTACGCAACGCAAGCCATCAGGTGAAATTGACTCTATTGATTGCTACAATAAGATAACCTGATGATCCATGCTACGCTAAAACAGCTTCGCTATTTCGATGCGCTGTCACGTCATTGTCACTTCGGGCGCGCGGCCGAGGCCTGTGCGATCTCGCAGCCGGCTTTGTCGATGCAGATCAAGGAACTGGAGGACGCTCTGGGCGGCGTGCTGTTCGAGCGCGGCGCACGACAAGTCAGTCTGACCAGGCTCGGCGAAGAGGTCGCCCAGCGTATCCGCGACATCCTGGGCTCGGTCGATGAACTGGGAGACTTCGCGCGCGCGTCGCGAGACCGGCTGGTGGGCCGGCTGCGCATCGGCATGATTCCGACGATTGCACCCTATCTGCTGCCGACGGTGATCGGGAACCTGACGCGAACGCATCCCGAACTTGACATTCACGTCCGCGAGACGCTGACGCCGAAGCTGATACGAGAGCTCGCGGAAGGTCGGCTTGACACCGCCATTGTGGCTCTGCCGGTGTCCGAACCTTCGCTGACCGAGGTCGCCTTGTTTACGGAAAATTTCCTGCTGGTGCGGCCGGGCGCGGATGAGGGAACGCCGGTCCCCACCAGCAAAATGCTGTGCGAGATGCGGCTGCTGCTGCTGGAAGAGGGGCACTGTTTTCGCGATCAGGCGCTGTCGTTCTGCAATATGCAATCGTCGCCGCCGCGGGAAGTGCTGGACGCGAGCTCGCTGTCGACCCTGGTTCAGATGGTCGGCGCCGGCATCGGTGTCACGCTGATACCGGAAATGGCCGTGGCGGTGGAGACGCGCTCGGCGGCGGTGTCCGTCACGCGCTTCAAAAACCCGCAACCCTCGCGCACCATTGGCATGGTCTGGCGCAAGACAAGTCCGCTGGCCCGACAGCTCCTGCAAATTTCCGAAGTGGTTTGTGTCTCGGCCGACGCGTTGCGCGAGCAGCACACCCCGGGATCTTCGTCGCGCCGTCCGCGGACCTGAACGGCGCTCCGGCGGAGAAAATTCTGGCTGCAGGCCGCTCCTGTGTCTGGCGCGCTAGAACCGCCTTACCAGCGGGATCATTGCGGCCGAGCCCACGATGGTGGCGCCGACCAGGACCATGAGGCCGGCATTGAACGACCCGGTGTGGGCGATCAGCGCCCCCATCACGACCGGCGAGAGGGCGCCGACAATGTTTCCGATGCCGTTGAAGACACCGACCCCGGAAGCCACCGCGCGCGCCGGAAGGATCTGGAGCGACAGCGCGAACAATGGCGGCAGCGCCGAGCCCCAGAAGAATGCGCTCACGGCGATCAGGAGGGCCGCCGTTTGCGCGTCCGACACGACAGACACCGCGTACATCGCAACCCCTGCCGCGAACAGGCCCCCGAGGCAGATGATGGCACGACGGCCGATCTTGTCCGACAGAATGGCCGCCCCCACCTCGCCCAGAAACATCATGAAGAACGGCAGGAACGAAAACAGGCTGGTCTGGCGGGGATCGAAGCCGCGCACCTTTATCAGATAGGTCGGCAGCCAGCTGTTGAGCCCCCAGAGATAAATCAGCGCGGCCGAGTTGAAGATCACCAGCATCCAGAACCGCCAATCCCGACAATATAATCCGACCTGCGAAAGATAGGACGGCGGTGCGGCGGTTTCGGCCGGCATTGTCTGCGCGGCCGCCGGCGCGGCTGCGGCCGGCGGCTGATCCCTCAGCAACATCAGGACCAGCGGAAGAATGATCAATGCGTTGAGAACGGCAAGAAACACGAACGCCGAACGCCAGCCGAACGTCGTCTCGAGGTAGATCATCAACGGAAAGCCGATGGCCGATCCGAGCGGACTGCCGATCATCCAGATCGAGTTGGCCCGTGCCTGCTCGCGCCTTGGAAACCAGCGCTTGACCAGCGAATTGGTGATCGCGAACTGAGGGCCTTCCGCGACCCCCAGCAGGATCCGCAACGAAAGCATGGTGGTGAACGAACCGGCTCCGGCCATCAAAGCCATGAACACGCCCCAAAAAGCCGTGCCGATCGCCAGCGAGCGACGCGGTCCGTAGAGGTCTCCGACGAAACTCAGGAACAGCCCCGAACAGCCATAGGCGAACACGAACGACGTCATCAGCAATCCGAGCAGTGTCGGATTGAAGCCGGTTCCCATCGCATTCTGGAAATCCGTATTGGTGAACAGGACCGCGACGCTGATGCGGTCGAAGAAGGCCGACAGCACCGCCAGGAACAGGATGAAGGCGATGATCCAGCGCCGTCGGGATGCGGGGGCTTCGGCCGAGCTTGCTGGGGCGGAGCTATCGAGCGGATGGATGTCGGTCTCGGCGCTTGTCGTCATCTGGGTCCCCTGTCGATGCTGTGAAGCTGCGTGCGGTCCTGGGTAGAGGCCTGACTTGAACTGCGCCGACCGAACGCCGTTGGTCGGCGCCACCGCCATGTCGCGCTGCCCCATGCATGCACCGCGCCACCCGTCATCGTCGCTGCCTCAGGACATCAGCGGAGGAAGCCCCAGCGCCGCGTCCACCATTCCGCTGGCGCGCTTGAAATCATAGGCGCGGTACATGTTGGTCTTCACAAGATAGGATGCGCCGCCATAGAACTTCTCGTACTGCTGGTGGCGATTGCCGAACTCGGTGCCGATGAAGTCCCATGCCAGTCGCATCAGGCGGACGCGGTCACGCGCGCCCATCTTGCCCGACACGAAGTAGCGCTCGATGTCCGGCGCGGATTCCGGATTGTCGAAGTCGCGCGACGAAGACGGCAGCGTGATCATCGCCGCGCCCGTGAGTTCGCGAACGATGTCGATCATGTGCGGATTGATCTGCCCCTGCAGCGCCATGACCGCATAGAGCGCGGTCTTGGACGGCCACAGCACGCCGTTCTCGTCGATCGTTGCCACGGTCTCATGGGAGTGCAGCATGTTCTCGACGATCGATGCGTAGGCGGCCAGTTCGCCCATTTCGACCTGGACCGGAGGTGCCGCATCGTTGCCAGTGGCCTCGTTCATGCGCTTGGCGAGCCCTACCAGAAAGCGCAGCTTGGTCGCGTAGCGCGACTGCGCCTGGTGATTGCCGTAGGAATGAGAGGGGGTCTGCCACCACTGCCCGAAGCACAGCTCGGGATTGCGGTAGATGAACACGCGCTCCCAGGGGACCAGGACGTTATCGAGCACGACGAAGGAGTCGGTCTCGTCGAAGCGGGTGGTCAGCGGATAATCCTCGGCGTTGGTGGCCTGCAGCGCGAAAGCCCGGCGGGAGTAGAGTTTCACGCCCGGGGCGTCGAGCGGGATCGCAACGCTGATCGCATAGTTTTCATCGCCCGGCCGCAACGGATGGATACAGCTGATCTGGACATAATCCGCGAACACGGCGCCGGTCGCGAGCTGCTGGCCGCCGCGGACGACGATGCCGGAATCGGTCTCCTTGACCACGCCGGCATAGAGGGTCGGGTCGCTCTGTTGATGGGCCGGCTTGCCGCGATCGATCTGCGGCGGGACGATCGCATAGACGACGTATTTATGGTTGTCGCGAATGTATTTGTAGAAGTTGACGACGTTCTCGGCGTATCCGGCCCCGCCCCTGGCGAAGAATTCGGGCTTCGCCGCGTAACCGGCGAAGAAATTCGCGACGTGATCGGGCGTGCGCCCCATCAGGCCGAAGGTCTGCTCGGCCCATCCCTCGGCCGCGAGCCGTTTGGCGCGCAGGTCCGCGTGGCTACGGGGAATCTGGAAACAGCGCCAGACCGGGCCGCCGGTGTCCGGCGATGTGAAGGTCATGCGCTCGCGGTTTTCGGGTGCCGCCGCATAATCGAACAGCCCGGCGAAGGTTCTGGCGGCGTTCTTGAACGCGGGATGGCGGGTCGGATCGCTGATCCGTTCGCCATCGACGAAAATCGTGCGTTCGCTGGCGCGCAGACCGGCCAGAAAGTTCTCGCCGGTGCGCAGCGGCGTCGCGCCGCTGGCGTCCATCTGTCGGGATACCGTCGCGCTCATTTCGACCTCCTTGTGCAAGCGGCAAGGGGAGCCGGGCTGGCTCTCGCCGCGAAAGTTCATACACCTGACAGCTACATGTTGTAGCTAAATATTGGAGCTGTCAACGCTGATCTGCGCGTGATATTTCACCAGGACGCGCAGAAATGCGGCAATCCTCGCAGCTGTGGGCCGCCCGCGAAACGCCGGCGCGCTTTCGGACGACGTGGATCATGCGTCACATCAAGGGATCGCAGGCTTCGGCTCTGATTCAATCAGATCCGATCCGGCTCCAGAACCACCTGGTTGACGACGAGATAGCTGACGAAGACATGACTGACGAAGACATGACTGACGAAGACATGGGTTCAACATGAAGAAACCAAAAGCCTACAGGCCGCCCGCGACCATCTCGCGCACCGAGTTCCTGACGCAAGGCTCCGATGCGGAATTCCGCCTCAGCATCTACGCCATGGTGCAGAGCGTGGGCCGCCTGCTGGCGTGCCGGGACGCCTTTGGGCGCGAGCTCGAGCTGACGCCAAGCCAGTTCGTCGTGCTCATGGGCGTCGCCCATTGCCAGGGCACCGAGGGCGTCACCATCCGCGAACTGGCCAGTCACATTGCGCTAGCCTCCACCCATGTGACGACCGAGGTCGGACGCCTGGAACGGTCCGGCTTCCTCACCAAGCGACCGAGTGCAAGCGACCGGCGAAGTGTCCGCGTTTCCCTGCTGCCGCATGGCGAAAATGAGATCGCCCGCGTCGCGCCATTCATCCGGTTGGTCAACGACGCGCTGTTCCGGGACATCGATCCGGAGGCGCTCAAGATGGCGCATCACGTCGCGCGGCGCCTGATCCTGAATTCCGAGAATGCGCTGGCGGAAGTGCGCCGGCATCACCTGGAGAAGTCGGCGGCGCTACCCGCCGTCACCAGCCGTGAAGCCAGACGTCGGTATCCGGCGGTGTCGCGATCGGGCGATCGGAAAGAAGCCGGGAGTAGCGTCCGCCGTGGAAAAGCAAAGGCGTCGTCTCGGTCCGTGTGAAGGACAGAACCCGCCCGACCATGATCTCGTGGTCCCCGCCTTCGTAACAGGCGTAGGTCTCGCATTCGAACGTCACCAGGCCGCCCCTGAGCAGCGGAACGCCGCTGGCGCCCCGCACGGGCGCCAGGCCGCTCCATTTCTCCGGGCCGCCGCGTGCAAACCGGTTCGACATGTCGCTCTGGCTCTCCGCGAGCACGGTCACGCCAAAATGCGTGGCCTTCAGCCACAGCGGAAATGTCAGGGCCGAACGCGCGAGACTGAACAGCACAAGCGGAGGCGCGAGCGAGACGGAATTGAAGGAACTGACGGTCGATCCGAGCAGCGTATGGTCGACCTCCGCCGTGACCACGCAGACGCCGGTAGCGAACTGTCCGAGCGCATCGCGGAATTCTCGATCCGTGAAACTCATCATGCCTCTCCGTTGCGGGATGTCCTGTCTGTCGGGGCCAGCGGCCTCATGCGTTCAGGCGAGGGAGTGAGTGGCGAGCGCACGACGCCGGGCGCCCGGTCACGGCTCGCCTCACGCCGGATCGAAATAGTGGATCTCGAGCAGCAGACAGCCATTCTTCGAGAAGAACGGACCATGATACGCGCCCGGAGGCCGGCATGCATAGGTGAAGGGGGCAAACGCCTCGCCGCCCTGACCCTTCGCGTCATTGCCGACCGTCAGGTCGCCTTTGACAAGGAAAACCTCTTCCCAATAGTCGTGCACGAAGGGGGTTGTCGTATAGACGCCCGGGTCGAAGCGGAGCAGCCGGGTGCGGCTGCCGCGTTTGCCGGCTTCGTCGAGCTCGCCGGACAGGATTTTCTGCTGGATGCCGGACGGATAGCCGGCGGGCACTTCCCAGCCCTTGTCCATGTCGAGGGTGTGGAATTCATCATGAAGCTTGTTGATGGCCATCGATCGATCTTTCCGAGAGACAGGGGATTGTAGGCGGCGCGGGGCCGGCCGGGATCAGGTGTTCCAGAGTGGGGCGAATTGCGTGGCGACAACATCCGCGTAACCCGGATGCCCGGTCAGGATGCCGACATCGCGCGCGAACGCGTTCATGCCCTCGACGAAGTCTGGCGAGATGGAGGCGTCATAATAAGGCAGGTCGCGCTTGATCAGGTCGACGATCAGCGCCGCTTCCTGCGGCGGGAAAAGTTTCGCCGCCACGTTCCCGGCGAGCCCGGGCTCGGCCTTGAGCGCGGCGTGCGCCGCCACCACGGCGCGGACCGCGCCTGCCGCGGCGTTCGGATTGTCGTGGATCAGGCGGTCACTCGCAGCGATCGACGCCATGGTGTAGTTGAAGCAGGCTTTCGGGCCGTCGCCACGCCGCACGTCCAGCACGACGGTGCCGACGCCGCGCCGGACCGCGACTTCGGTCCCCATTCCGTTGGCCCAGAAACCGTCGATCTTGCCGTCTTCAAGCGCTTTTGCGGCGGTGAGGCCGAAATTCACGCCGGCACCGGTGGCGCCGGGCACGGGCGCGATCGTCACGCCGTCCCGCTGCGGATCGATTCCAGCTTCGATGAGCAGACGGCGCAGGCCCATCTCGACCCACGGGGCCGCGCCGATCCGGCGGCCCTTGACGATCCCGACATCGCCGCGCTTGGCGTTCAAACCGGCGCGCATGACCAGGAACCAGTACATGCCCTGGCCCTGGGCGCTGAGCAGCTTGCAGCCGTTCCATTCCGGAAACGCCGCAAGCGCCGAATGGGCGGAGCCGCCGACGAAGTCGACTTCCCCGTCGCGGAGCGCCCGATAGGCCTTGTCGACCGGGAAGATCAGTTCAAGCGAAACATCCAATCCTTGCCTGGCAAACAGGCCGAGCTCGACCGCGGCGACCGCCGGGAAGTAGGAATTGGAAATGAGATCGGGAACGGCCAGTTTCATGATTGGTCTTCGTCCTTGGGCGAGCTGGGTAACGGCCATGGTTAGACGGTTTTGGCTAGAGGGTTTGCAGCAGGTTACGGCGAAAGGCGTCGATGTGCGCCCGCATCGCCTGCTCGGCGCCATCCGGGTCGCGATCGCGGATCGCGGCCAGAATCGCAAGATGCTGCTCCTGCACGCTGAGGTGATGACCCGGCGTGTTCAGCGAGAGAATCCAGAACCGAAGCGACCGGTCGTGCAGCCGGCCGAGCAGATCGGTGAGCACCGGGTTGCGCGCGGATCGCGCCAGCGCGCCGTGAAACTCGCGGTCGAGGCGCATCAGGCGTTCGCTGTCGCGCGTCGCGAGCTCCTTCTGGGCGCGTTCAAGAATCGATGTCAGTTCGTCAATCTCGGCGGTGCTGGCACGGTCGGCGGCCAGGCGAACGCAGTAGCTCTCGTTGAGAAGCCGCACCTCGATGGTCTGCAGCACCTCGTCGAGACTGACGGGCTTCACGATGATGCCCTTGCGCGGCATCACCTGCACCAGGCCCTCGACCATCAGCCGGTCGAGCGCCTGATGAACAGGCGTGCGGCCGATGCCGAGCATGGTCGAGATCTCGGCCTCGTTGAGATAGTCGCCGGGACGGAACGTGCAGATGGTGATGCGATGCTTGATCTCTTCGTAAGCGGTATCGAGCAACGACGAGGTGGCCTCTCGCGCAGCGGGTCGCCGGGGCGCGCCGGCGCGGGCTTTTGCCGGCGCGCTCATGCGCGCCGCTCGACGATGTCGTAGCCATGGGAAAGGGCGCGGCCAAACACCGGCCGGATGCCGCCCAGCGCTGCGGGATCCCGCCCGGTCCAGCCGGCAACGGTGGCGCAGTT
>NZ_JBEKCZ010000226.1:0-8273 GCF_050014615.1 Bradyrhizobium sp.
CTGGTCGTCGGGAACGCACAAGATATCGTGCAAGACGCCTCCGCGCCGATGGCCGCCGAGCCTGCATCCGCCAACCCGGCTGCGGTCGAAACGGCTCAAAGCCCACGCATCAATCTGGTGCAAAAGGTACGCGACTGGCTGCGGCGCGCGGCCTGACGCGGTCGCGAAAGATATCTGCGCCGATAATCCTGAATCGCGGTGGCGACAGCCCTACCGCTTCTTCTCCTTCGGCGGCGGCTTGAGCTTCGGCGGGGCCGGCCGCTTGGGTTGGGCCGCGGGCTTGTTGGGCAATGCGGGCCGCGCCACGCCGGGGGCGGCAGACACGGCGGGCGCACCGGGTGGCCGCTGCAGCTCCGCCGGTTTCCCTGGCTGTCCCGGCTGCCCGGGTTGCCGCAATTGTGGTTGCGGCTGGCCCTGGCGGTTCGGTTGTCCCGGCTGCGAACCCGGCCGTTGCGGCAGACCATTCTGCCGCTGCGGGCCCGGCCGCGCCGGCGTGGCAGCGGGATTATTGCGCTGCGGATTCTGCTGGCGCTGAATGCGCCGCTCGGTGACGATCTGGCGGCCGACGGCCTGTGCGGCGTGAACCTGGCGCACGATGCCCTGGTCGCGCAGCGCCTGCTGCGGCGTGATCATCAGCGGTGCCGCGGTGAAGCGGCCACCGGCGCCGGGCCGGATCGTGAAGCCGCTGGCGCCCTGGGTGAGCGAACCGAGCCGCGTGCCGTCGCGGCCGGTGACGTCGATATGTCCGACCCGGCCGTCGGGATCGGGATAGAGCTTGATCGCGACATTGTTCGGGTTGTTCGCCGCCGCACCCTGCGGCACCTCGACGAGGCCGGTGGTGCCGCGGATGCCAAGCGTCGCGGTCGGCGTCGATATTCTCATGTCACCGGTCTTGGCGACCGAGGCGGCGACAAAGGCCACGGTGCCCCTGCCGATATCGAACAGCGCGCCGTTTTGCTGGCCGCCCTCCTCATAGACAAAACTGTCGACGGTGATCTGCGCGTTGGCCGTGAGATTGAAGGTGGTGGCGTCGGTGAAGGTGACGCCGAGCGTCGAATTGGCCGATGTCTGCAACACATCGTCCTGGAAAATGTCGTCCTTGAGGTTGAGCGGCGTCGACATGTTGTTGCGGGTGACGGTGGCGCTGCCGGTCAGGGTCGCGACGGCGCCGACCGGCTCAGGAGCCTGCGCGGGCGCAGCCGAGGGCGCCGCAGCCGGTGGCGCGGGGACTGGCGCGGGTGCCGGCTGCACCTGCGCCAGTCGGGTCAGGCCGGAGATCGTGTCCGGAGTATCCGGCCAAAGCCCGGCTTCCACCGGCGCGGGAATTGCAAAAACATTTGTCGTGCCCGCCAGCAGAAAGCCACAGAGAAGCCAGGGCGCGAATGAAAGCCGATACCGTGTCACAAGCAAATCCCGGGCGAGCAATGGAACTGGCAGTAGCCGCGGCGATTGAGAGCCCTGCGGCCTGAATGTCAGATGAATGCCGTGAGATTGGTCATGCGCGCGCAAAACCGTCAAGCGCCGCATCCTGCGACAGCAGCGCGGCGCTTGGGATCAAGCTTGATTTGCGACGAACTCTCGCCATCGCGACGGCACGGCATCGCCATCGTTGCCGGCGGATGTCTCAGCCGTGCCTTAACTTCGGCGTCAGGCTGATCGGCTTGGAGGGTTTTGCGGCGGGGGATACGTCCACCGAAGATTGGGTGGCGGCTGCCGGCCGATCGGTCTCGAATACCGCCTTGCAGCGATCGCTCAGCGAATTGCGCTGCCGCTCCATACAGGTGGTGATGCGCCCGACATCAGGGATTTCCGAACTGCAGAGCCGCAGCGCGTCGCCGGTGCACATCTGCTCCTGCTCGATCGTATAGGCCTGCGAAACCGTCGTCAGCATGCCGAACGTCAGCGCGGTGGCGACCAGCAATTTGCAGCGGCCGAACTTCGAAGATGTCAAAGCCATGTGATGCCCCTTGTCTTGGACCGCGCGGGTCGTGGACCGATCCGCCGCCTCATCGAGGTGCACCCTAGGCGGCGACGGTTTCAGGCTTTTTGCGCGGCCAACCCGAAATGGTTTCGTCGCCCGCCAGAATTGTTTCGTCGCGCGGCCTTCGGTTTCGTCCGAGGGGCGGCGCGCAAAAAAGGCCCCGCGGAGATCCGCAGGGCCTGTATTTGAACCGGTGCAGGCGCTGTCTGTCAGCTGACGCGGCTCCAGGTCTGGCCGCCGCAGAACAGGCCACCGAAGGCGCAGCCCTGAACCCGCAGCGCGTTCGGGCCCTTCATCGTGATCGTGGAGTCGTAATTCCTGCCGCTGTCGGGATCGTGAATCTGTCCGCTCCATTTGGTATCGGAGGGCTTCATGTTGATGAGGATTTTCTCGCCGGACTTCACGGCATATCCGCACAGGTTCGCTCCGCACGGCTCGACCCGAACGCTTCCCTTGTTGTCTTCGGTGGCCCAGATGCCGACCGGCGTCGCCAGCGCGGCCGTTGCCGTCGCTGGCGCGACGGGCGCGGCATCGTTCTTGACGACGGGAGCGGGGGACGTGGCGGCGACCACGGCCGGCGCCGGGTTGCTGACGGGTGCGGCGACGGGGGCTGGGGCTGCGACCGGCGCTGGCGGCGCCGCGGCCTGAACCACGGGCGCCGGCGATTTCGGCGCCGGCTGATCGGCGCTCCCGGCGACGTCATCGCCATCGTCGAGATGTTTGGATTTTAAACCGAAGCCGGAACCGGAAAGGCCAGGGGCCGAGATCTGAAGACACGACAGCGCGTCGCAATTTTTTGGCGCCTCGATGTGGATCTTTTGTCCACCGATCTCGAACGAAATCGAATTGCCGGCGTGGGCGGCCGTGGTGGCCATCAGCAGCGCGGCGAGAATATAGAGTTTTTTCACGAGAGCCTCCTGAAAGCGGCGTGTGGATCTGGCCGGACCCTACGCGCCGCCAACGGCGGTTTCTGTGATGTGCGTCACGCGATGGCAACCGCGCATGAAAACGCCCGGCGGCTGGACTGATCCAAACCGCCGGGCGTCATCAAAATCCGGTTGGGGTGGGTGAGACGCTAGAACACCCCGAGCACGATCGCGCCAACAAAGGCGAAGACGACGTACGCGGTGACAACGCTCAGTCTGGTGACCAAAGGACCAAAGGACATTGGCAAACCTCCCAGGCTCAGTTCGAAGTTCACACTGCCCGCTAACGAACAAGCTAGCAGGACGTTCCCCGCCAAAAAAGTCAGCCCCACTGTCCATCCGTGCTTGCGCGATTGTGCCCGGCTACCGGCAACGTGGTTAAAGAGTCGTGAAATCAAGATGTTGAAGAGTCCTTAAATAAATTGGTTGAGATTGCGCGGATGACGCGCGGAGTTCGTTTGTATCTCGTCGGCTCCTTCGTCCTTGTCTCGTTGGCGGGTTGCGGTCGCGGATTTTTTCAGTCCGAAGAGCGTGAACCGTGGCGGGCCGAGGCCGAGATCGCTTGCCTGAAATCCGGCGCGGTCAAGGAAAACGCCGAACTGGTCCGGATCGACCCGATTTCGGGCCCGGGGGTTTGCGGCGCCGAGTTTCCGCTCAAGGTCGCGGCACTCGGCGACGTCAACAGCTCGTTCGGTTTTGCCGACGACGATTTGCGCCCGCCCGCCGCCATCGGCAATCAGCCGCGCTGGCCGGTCTCGCCGCCACCGCCATCACGGGCGCCGCTTTATCCCGATACGGCCTATCCCAGCAATGCGCCGCCCGGGTCCGGCTACGGTGCGCCGTCCAGCGGTCCGATTTCGCTGAGCGCACCGGGCGTTGCGCCGGACGAAGACGAAATCAATCTGCCGCCCGACGGCACGCCGGGCTACCGGCCACCGCCGGCGCAAGGGTCGTATCAAGGGTCGTATCCGGCGACGCAACCCTATCCGGCGCAGCCCTATCCGCAGCGTCCGCCCTCAGCGGCGCCCTATTCGGAGCGGCCCGACGCGGCCGCTTCCGCGCCGCCGCCATTGCCGCGACTCGGGCCTGCGCAGGGTGACGCTGTCGCCGCGTTCGGACCGGTTGCGGTCAAGCCGACGGCGACGCTGGCGTGCCCGATCGTCTCGGTGCTCGATCGCTGGCTCGCCGATTCCGTGCAGCCCGCCGCGATGCGCTGGTTCGGCGCCCGCGTGGTCGAGATCAAGCAGATCTCGGCCTATTCCTGCCGCGGCATGAATGGCGACTCGCGCGCGCATATTTCCGAACATGCGTTCGGCAACGCGCTCGATATCGCGGCGTTCACGCTCGCCGACGGACGGCGCATTTCGGTGAAGGATGGCTGGAACGGCATGCCGGAAGAGCAGGGCTTTCTGCACGACGTGCAGGCGGCGGCCTGCCAGCAATTCACCACCGTGCTGGCGCCCGGTTCCAACGCCTATCACTACGATCACATCCATGTCGACCTGATGCGCCGCGCCTCGCGGCGCCTGATCTGCCAGCCGGCCGCGATGTCGGGCGAGCAGGTGGCGGCGCGGGCGCAGCAGCGCAACCCCTATGCTTCCGGCGCGCGCGAGCCGTACGTGACGGGATCGCTCGGCAGCAAGCCGCAGCCGCTGCATCGGCACAAGAGCGAGAAGGTCAACGAGGAAGACGAGTTCGAGGACGAGTAGCGGGCGACAGCCTATCGCCAACGCTATCCCTTGGCCCGCCGATTTGCTAAGCTCCGCCTGATATTTCCTGCAATGGTGTTGGGAGCCCAGCGTGTCCCTCCTCGAGGTCGCATTGCGCGGCGCAGCCGTCGTTCTGCTGCTGTTGATCGCGGCGTTGCTGCTGCGCGACGCGCGGCGCGTTCCGGCCGGCGTTTTCGCAGGCTTGTTCGCGCTGGGCGCGGCCGCCTACACCATCGTTTCCGCCTCGGTGTTTGCGCCGGTGCCGTCGCTCTGGCTGCTGCCGCTGCGCATGATCGGTATGGGCAATCCGCTGGTGTTCTGTCTGTTTGCCGCGGCGCTGTTCGACGACGACTTCAAGCCGTCATGGCTGCATGCGGCGGCGTGGCTGGCGATGGTGGCGTTCGGCCTGGTTTCATGCTTCCTGATCGACGCAACTTTCCTGATTAACGCAGCGCCGGCGCGCTGGGCCTTCAGCGCCTTGGGACTGGCCTGCAACGCGTTGGCGGTCTGGTATGTACTGGCCGGACGCGCGGTCGATCTGGTCGAAGAGCGCCGAAGGCTGCGCGGTGTGCTGGTGGTTTTGCTGGCGCTCTATTCGGCGGCGATCATCGCGACCGAGATCGCGCTGCCGGGCGGCAGCGGCGGCCCGATCCTCTATCTCGCCAACAGCATCGGGTTGCTGACGCTCACCGTGGTATTCGCGGTCGTGCTGTTGTCCGTCAGCGGCGACAGCGCGCTGATTTCGCTTCCGGCATCCGCGCCATCCTTGCAAGCGACTTCCTCGCAAGTGACTTCGCAGGTGACTTCGCCCTACCGTCCGGTGGCCGTGTTAGATCCAGGCGATCAGGTCGAGCGGGATGACGACACCAGGCTGCTCGCGGCGCTGCGCCGGCTGATGGAGTACGACAAAGCCTATCGCGAGGAGGGGCTTTCGATCGGGGGCCTGGCCGGCAAGCTCGGCATTCCCGAACACGGCCTGCGCCGGTTGATCAACCGCAGCCTTGGATACCGCAACTTCAATGCCTTCCTGAACCGCTATCGCCTCGACGATGTGACGGCGGCGCTGGCGGACCCGGCGCAGGAGGCGGTCCCGATCCTGACCATCGCGATGGATGCCGGGTTCCAGTCGCTCGGCCCCTTCAACCGCGCGTTCAAGGCCCAGACCGGTATGACCCCCAGCGAGTTCCGGCGCCTGCAGCTCAGCCGGACCGACCGGGCCGCCGCCGAATAGAGCAAGTTCGGTTCACCTCTCCCCGCTTGCGGGGCGAGGGAGAAGTGGTCCCGTCGCCTCAGCTTTAACTCATCACGCTCCAGAACCAAGGCCCCAGAAATCGGCTAGCCGATTTCGAATTCGGCGCTTATCCCAGCAGAACCCGGCGAGAGCATCCTCCCCATCCGCTTCAGAGTGCGCTTCAGGACAGGCGTCGTCTGTCCGTCGTATTTTGGCGGAGCCCTCCGATGCAAGCTTTCTCCGATGCGCTGGCCACCTTCTGGCAGTACTGGTCGTTCAACCTCTTGATGGATGTCGGCCGCTATGTGGTCGCGGCCACAGGCCTGGCGCTGATCCTGAAACTGTTCTGGAGCGCCGGGCTTGGCCGGCGCAAGATCCAGGCCCGCTCGGCTTCGCGGGCCGATGTCAGCCGCGAAATCCGCACCTCGCTGCGGACCGCGGTGATCTTCTCGCTGAGTGGTACGGCGATCGTGTTCGGTGCCGTCAACGGCGTGTTCACGATCTATCCGGATTTCGAGACCGCCGGGGTGCTCTATCTCGCGCTTAGTCTTGTCGCGATCATCGTCGCGCACGACGCCTATTTCTACTGGACCCACCGGCTGATGCACCATCCGCGGCTGTTTCGGTTTTTTCACCGCACCCATCATCGCTCGATCACGCCGACGCCGTTCGCGGCCTATGCGTTCGATGTTCCGGAAGCGCTGCTGATGGCGTTGTTCACGCCGCTGTGGCTGTCGTTGGTTCCGATGCATGTGCTCGGGCTGTTTCTGTTCATGGCCTTCATGATCGTGCGCAATGTCATGGGCCATGCCGGCGTCGAACTGATGCCGCGCGCGCTCGCCGACAGCCGCTGGTTCGGATGGATCAACGCCACCACCCATCACGACCTGCATCACTCGAGCTTCCATTATAATTACGGGCTTTATTTCACCTGGTGGGATCGGCTGATGGGAACCGAGCATCCCGCCTATCGCACGCAATTGCGGGGTGAGCGCGAGGCGGCGGCGCCTGATGCGGGTGGGACGTATCGACCGATCGCGGACCCTTCGGCTTCCAGGGCTGTGTTCAGAGCGAAAACGACTTGGTGAGCGTGCAGGAGCAAGACACGGGTCCTGCTCGGAATTTACGGGACCATGTTCCGCGCCTATGGTTCTATGGCGAGAGGTGGCCAAGTCTGTCACTTCCGTTGTCTGCAGCTTCCGTTACCAGCAACGTCCGCCATTGGCGACGTGCGCGGGGCCCGCTTCCCGTGTTGACGAACCCTCTGAACGCCGTTAGCAGCGAGCTAAATTAAATTGGGGAACCAGTAATGTCCGACAGTTCCAGGGTGATCTTACTGCTGGTTCTTGGCGTATCAGCCTTGCCGATCTCGCCGCGCTTTGCCTACGCACAATCCAGCACATGGGCCGTACTTGACGTCATCGCGGCGATGAATAGCGCAATAGAAGAAAGCAAGGGAGGCGTCGAATTGCGCGAAAAGGTAGTGCGCCGCTTTTCTGAATGCTCGCTTGTCTATGGAGGTCTTTCAACGCTGACTTCCAATGCTGAAGCCAAGAAAAATTACGTTCAATCCCAGGTAGCAACCATGGAAGTTGAATCGGTGATTGCCAAGCCATTGCAGCCGAAAAAGCGACTGGAAATTGAAGGAGCCGCTCAAACATCAGTGGCAATGATGTTGGGTGCCCTAAAAGTGCAAGGCGATAGAGAAGTGCGTCCACTTCTCAGGAGCTGCAAGGCGTTAAATGAGTTGAAGGAAATCAAAAATGCTTTGCGGGAGCTTTCACTGCAGTAAGGCCAGATAGCAGGCCTTCGAGTTAGCCTCACGAAAAAAAGGACCGGCATCGCTGCCGGTCCTTTTTCCATCGAATATCAGTGATGATCAATACTTCGCGACGACCGGGCCGCCGAAGCGATAGTTTATGCCGACCTTGAGCGTATCAATGTTCAGACGGAGCGCCGAGACGTTGGTGGCAGAAAGAGTCCCCATCGGGGCATTCGCAGTGTCGAACCCGTAATGCATGTACTCAAACTTCGCGCTCCAATTGGGCGTAAATCCATACTCGATACCCACACCGGCTGCGTAACCCCAGCGATCCGTGTTGTAATTTCCGGTGAAAACAAACGGGGGGGGGGTCCCGGCGGTAATGCCGTGTAAGCGGTATTTGCGTAGCCGACGCCACCCGTACCGTAGAACAGCACAGGGCCAGCCGCGTAGCCGACGCGACCGCGGAAGGAGGCAAGATCGCGCGTATTTGAGCCGCAGGTGAAGAAGGGATTCGGGCAGAGCGTCGATCCCTTGATGTTTGCCCAATCGCCGTCTGCTTCAAGGCCCACCACCCAGGAAGGAGCGACTTGCCAATTATAACCGATCTGACCACCGGCGAGACCGCCAGACGTCGAATGATTTGCAGTTGTCTGCGCAGTCG
>NZ_JBEKCZ010000227.1:0-8249 GCF_050014615.1 Bradyrhizobium sp.
GCGAAGCTGTCGCGCGTTAATTTAGTTGCAATTAAAATTGCGTACAACCAATTCAATCAACCTTAGATCATCGACCGTAGATTTACGGGGTTCGATATCCCGGACACAATTCCCAACTCGACGAAGGAGGCAGGTTTGACGAAGGAGGCAGGTTTGCGGCACTACTTCTCTAAGTTTTTGTCCGATGAATCCGGTGCGACCGCGATTGAATACGGTCTGATCGCAGCAGGTATCGCGCTTGCAATCGTCGCGGCAGTGAACAGTCTCGGTTCGACCCTCAACACCGAATTCACTTCGATCAATAGTTCCCTGAAGTGATAGCTCGTCCCCTTCTCGGGGGGATTTCAGCCTATGGCCTTACCCCGCCGGATCTGATCCGGCGGGGTAATTTTATGCCGCGCGCCAACCGCCGCCCGGCTGCTCGTCATTGCGAGCGCAGCGAAGCAATCCATGTTGCGCAGCAAGAACTGGATTGCTTCGTCGCTTGCGCTCCTCGCAATGACGACCCGAAATCCGCGCTGCCGGTCGAAACATTCCGCCGCCGCAGCGGCCTAGTTCACTGATGCGGCACGATCGCGTAGGGCGTGGTGTAGGGCTCGACCCGCAGCGATGAATTGGCGATCAGGCCGATCTTTGCGGTCGGGGCCTGCTGCAATTCGCCGTTGGCGCCGCGGTGCACATTGTATTGCCACACCGCCATGTCGCCTTTCTGCGCCAGCGCATGGGCCACCGCGCTGGCGTCGGAGCCGCCGAGCGTCTTGAGCTCGTCGGGGGACAGCCCGATGATGATTTCGTCTTTGGTCGTGACCACCTTGAACAGACTGGTTTTGGTCTCCTGCGCCCGCGCGCCCTGCGTGGCTGTCGGAAGGAGAACCGCCAGAAAGCCGTATTTCACGATATCGCGCCGAGGCAACATGCATCTGTCCTTTGGTGTTGAAGGGCGCCCGCCAGGGTTCTGGCGCGCGGCCACCGGCGTCCGCGAAAGCATAGTCCGGATCGCACGCTGCATTGGTCGCGCCGGGGCATGTTTTAGTTCACGGCGCCGTGACGGGATCGATGGCTTGGTGGCGGCGCCCTGCTTCAAGCCAAAGCCTTCAAGCCAAGCCTTGAACCAATTGCCTCCTGCCGCGACAAATCTCGATGGAAATGCGGAGGGTGCGATGGCTGATGTCTTGCAGTGGTTGGGTGTGGCGTTCAGCCTTAGCGTCATTTCGCTGGGCTTGATCGGCTTCTTTCGCGGCCTCTCGCTGCCGCCGAACTCCCCGGAAAATCGCGCAAACGGCAAGGGCGAATACTGGCGCACGTGATGGGCGCGGTTTCCGCGGAGTCAGGACATCGCTCAGACAATCCACGATTTGCCATGATGAGAAAATGGGGGATGCTGGATGATAAATCGTCGTCGCGTGGTCTGTATCGGCCTGGCCGCGCTGCCGGCATCCTGGTTGCTGCTGTCTTCCGTCGCACATGCCGACCAGGCCTTTGAACGCTTTCTTCCGTTCCTGGTCGACCTCGACGGCTGGCAGGGCAAGAAGCCGCAAGGCTTCGCGATGGAAATGACGGGCAGCAACCTGATCACCGCCTCGCGCGACTACGATCGCGGCCCGGCGCGTCTGCAAGCGCAGGTGATGAGCGGCGCGGCCGCCCAGGGCGCGTTGGCGCCGCTGCGATCCGCGATGAATATCGAAACCAGCGAAGGGCGCATGAACACCTCGACCATCGACGGCGTGCAGGTGATGCGAAGCTTCAACATCAAGGATCAATCCGGGGCGATCCTGGTGGCGCTCGGCACCAGCGCGCTGCTCAGCGTCAATTTCAAAGGCATCAGCGACGACGATGCGCTGGCATTGGCCAAGAAATTCAACTGGAAGGCCCTGCAGGCGGCGGTTGCGCCAAAATAGGCAAAATGGGTTCGTGTTCGCTATCCGACATCGCGCGGCTCGATTGAAGGCCCGCGGAATCCGGGCTTGCTACGCCTCCTTGACGGCGAACAGCAGCAGCGACCGGCCGGTGACCTGATAGATGCTGGCGAACTCGAATTCGGCCTCTGAAACAGCATCGGGAATGTTGGTGTCGACCAGCAATGTCCAGGCCTTGCCGCCCTCGGATTTCGGGAAGGTGAAGTCGACCAGTCCTTCGTAGCTGTTCATCACCATGAGCACGGTCTTGTCCTGCCCGCGCCGCTTAATTCCGGTCTTCTGGGCGTGGCCATCCAGCAGCATCCCGAAGCATTTCATCGACGCATCCTTCCAGTTTGCGTCCTGCATCTCGTGGCCGTTGGCATTGATCCAGGTCACGTCCTTGACGTCGAGGTCCCCGTCGTACTGACCCGTCAGGAATCGGCTGCGGCGCAGCGCAGGATAGGACTGGCGCAGCTTGATCAGGCGTTTGGTAAAGGCGAGCAGGTCGTTGCCGTCGCCGCCGAGATTCCAGTCGAACCAGGAGATGTCGCTGTCCTGGCAATAAGCGTTATTGTTGCCGTGTTGGGTGCGGCCGAACTCGTCGCCACCCAGCAGCATCGGCGTACCCTGCGAAAACAGCAATGTCGCCAGCATGTTTCGCTTCTGGCGATTCCTCAATTCGACAATCGCCTTGTCGCCGGTGGGGCCCTCTACGCCGCAATTCCAGGAGCGATTGCTGGAATTGCCGTCACGATTGTTCTCGCCGTTGGCCTCGTTGTGCTTGTCGTTGTAGCTGGCCCAGTCGTTCAGCGTGAAGCCATCATGGGCGGTGATGAAATTGACGCTCGCCCAGGCGCGGCGCCCGCCACGACTGAACAGATCGCTGGAAGCGCAGATCCGTGGCGCCAATTGCGCGACCGGAGCTTCGGCCCGCCAGAAGTCGCGGACGGTATCGCGGAATTTATCGTTCCATTCCGCCCAGCCGGGCGGAAAGCCGCCGACCTGGTAGCCGCCCGGTCCACAGTCCCAGGGTTCGGCGATCAACTTGACCCGGGTCAGGACGGGATCCTGATCGACCGCCTTCAGGAATCCGCTCTGTTCGTCAAATCCGTAAATTTCGCGCGCCAGAATGGTGCCGAGGTCGAAACGGAAGCCGTCGATATGCATGTGTTCCGACCAGTAGCGCAGGCTGTCGGTCACCATCTGGATGACGCGGGGATGCGACAGGTTCACCGTATTGCCGGTGCCGGTGTCGTTGATGTACCGGCGCTTGTCGGCGGGAAGGCGGTAGTAACTGACGTTATCGATGCCCTTGAACGACAATGTCGGCCCGAGCTCGTTACCTTCAGCGGTGTGGTTGTAGACGACATCAATGATGACTTCGAGGCCGGCCGCGTGAAGGCGCGCCACCATTTCCTTGAACTCGCGCAGGCTGTTGGGGACATCCGAAGCATAGCGCGGGTCCGGCGCGAAGAAGCCGATCGTATTGTATCCCCAGTAGTTGACCAGCTTCTTTTCCAGAAGATTGCTGTCATTGATAAAGGTGTGAACCGGTAGAAGTTCGATCGACGTCACGCCAAGCGCGGCCAGGTATTCGACCATCGGCGCGCTGCCGAAACCGGCATAGGTTCCTTGCAGTCCCTTTGGCACGCCCGGATGCTGTTTGGTGAAGCCCTTGACGTGGACCTCATACACGATGGTCTGATCCCATGGGACCATCTGCCGGCCCGCTTCGCCCACCCAGTCGAAGCCGGGATCGACAATCACGCATTTGGGCATGAATGGCGCACTGTCGCGCTCGTCGAAGGTCAGATCGTCGCCGGTCTCCATCTGGTAGCCGAAAACGGCCGGATCCCATTTCAGCGACCCCGCATGGGCGCGCGCGTAGGGATCGAGCAGCAGCTTGTTCGGATTGAAGCGATGCCCGGCCTTGGGTTCATAAGGGCCGTGAACCCGATAGCCGTAAAAGGTGCCGGGCCCGACATCCGGCAGATAGCCGTGGAAGATCTGGTCGGTATATTCGGGAAGGTCGATACGGCTGAGCTCGCGCTCGCCGGATTCATCGAACAGGCAGACCTCGACCTTGGTGGCGTTGGCCGAGAACAATGCGAAGTTGGTGCCTTTGCCGTCCCAGTGAGCTCCCAGCGGATAGGGCAGACCCTCTTCGATCGATTTGACCGGCATAAAACCCCCCGGCGTTGCTCACGCCCGACGCGCCGATGATAACTGCGGCGCCTGCGAATTGTTGCACCGCTTCAGGCGAATTAGTAGCGCCAACCTCATGAGGGCTTTGTGACGTCGATCGTTTGCGATGGACTTGACCAGGCGTTGGCGTTCGACGATCCACGGATCGGGCGCCACGCGAGGCGTGTCACGTCGCGCGGACCGCAACTCTAATGAGCAGAATGCCCAAGATCACCATTAGGTGAGATGTGACGCAGTTCACAGGCATGCCGGGCCGGTTGGGTCATCGTGCAGTGTCACTGCATTTGTGAGCTGCGGAGTTTCAACGATGAGACACGCGTCCTACCATGTAGCCGAAACCGTTTCGCCCGAACCGGTGCTTCGTCGTCAAACGACCGGACAAAGCAGTATTTTTGGAAGCATTTTTGCCCGGGTTCTCGCAGCGCTGCATCACTCACGACGCCTGCAGGCGCAACGTATCCTCCGACAATATCAACACCTGATTGCCGACCCCAAGGAATTCAGCAAGAAAATTAGTCTGAATAATTTCAAACCGGATATTGGAGACGATGACAATGTCGGTGAATGAGCGGTCGTTACCACGAAAATTATCGATCAAATTGCCAGTGCTGAGTGAAAACGCGCTGATCACGATCATTGCTGTCGGATTCCTGTTTCTCCATATTCTGGCAGGAGTGATCTTGCTGAAGACCCCCGCGGCGACGCCGCAGGAAGAGGCAAGACCCTCACTATATGACTAGCTCTGTTTGAAGCGCGCCTCTTTGAATTGAGATCGAACACCTTTCGTGCTAGCACCCGCGCGCCGAGAATAGGTACGGCCGGATTGGTAAGCCCGGCCAGTTTCTGGAAACAGGAACCACTATCCACCGCGCAGCGGTTTGGACCCACGGCCGGACGGAGTGACGAAGTGGTCACGCTGCCGGTTGGGTCGTGAAAGCTTAACTTCGGCTCTCCAGCAGCATTGGCTATTTTGTCTCCGTCCGTTCCTCAAACCTGGACGGATGAAAACCATGCACCTCAAACATCTCAATCTCGCCACTTCCGACGTACCTGGTCTGGCCGCGTTCTTCGAGCGGTTCTTCGGCTTCAGGCGCCACATCGAGCGCGGCTCCGGCGCCTTCACGCTGCTGCGCAACGACGATGATTTCGTGCTGACCCTGATGAAGGCCGGCAAGCGCGACCCGGCAAGTTATCCGGAAACCTTCCATGTCGGCTTCTATCTCGACGATGCGGCCGCCGTACGCAGTAAGCGCGATCAACTGGCCGCCGCCGGTTTGTCGCCGGGAGACATCGAGGAGGCCGGCCGCACCGTTCGCGGCACGCATTTCTATTGTACCGCACCCGGCAACGTCGTTGTCGAAATCGCGACGCCGCCGAAGCTCGGGGTCTGATCTAAAATTCAGCCAATAGACGGCCTTCTAGCGAACCTCGTCATGCCCGGCACAAGGCCGGGCATGACGAAAAAGCGATTGGATCCTCACGTTCCCTTGCCGATGCCGCGGGCGACAAAGCTGGCCGCATCCGCCCGGGTCACGCCTTGTTCACCCAGCAGGCGTGCCGCGGGGCTTCGCGTTTCCCGGAATATGGCAACGAGGATATTGGCGCCTGTCACCACAGGGCTCCCCGATTCTTTCGCATGGAGCACGGAGCGTTGAGTCACGCGCGAAAATGCATCGGTCGGGTGGGCGTCGATGCCGTTCTCAATTACCAGTGTCTTCAGCTCGTTGTCGAGATAGAAAAGCAGCTTCCCTTTTAGGGCGCCAAGATCGGCGTTGCAGGCCCCCATCACCGCTGACGCATCGGCGTCTTCGATCAAAGCGAGCAGGAGATGCTCCAGAGTCGCGTATTGGTGGTGGCGCTGATTGGCATAGTCGAGGGCTCGGCGCCTCGTCGCCACCAGCGTGGGTGAAAATGGCAGCGTCGACAGGTCCGTCAGGGCGTCGACCTGCTTTAATCGCGCCACCGGATTAAGCGTCGCCAGCAAGGTCTGCTTGACACTGATCGGCAGCGCCAAATATCTGGCGATCATGTCGGCAACCCGTCCGGGATCACGGGTTTGCTCGAGCAGCGGCCAGATCTGCGGTATGCGAATCTCGCGGGCCGATGCGTATCTTTCGAACTGCCTGACGGCTTTCTGGATGAGTTCGGGCGCTTCGGGGATGGGTCCGTCGCTGACGTCAGCGATTTCGGCCTGGAACAACGCACCGGTCTCGCCAATGAAGCGGGAGATCACGACACGCCGGTGCACCTGCGCCAGGACTTTCAGGGTGCCATCGCCCAGCCGTTCGAGTTCGAGCAACTCGGCGAGCACGCCAATCTCGTAAACATCAGCAAATCCAGGTTCGTCAACGCCGGATTCTTTCTGGATCGCCAGCACGACCTCGCGCTGGCGTTCGAACGCATAGTTCAGCGCCTGCATGGTCTTCTCGCGTCCGACAAAAAGCGAATAGGTCGCGGTCGGGAAGGGAACGAGGTCTCGAAGCGGAATGGCCGGGTAGCTCGCCATTCCGGTCTGGCGCTTGGCGGCTGGAACCGCGGTGTCGCGCCGGTCCGCCTGCAGCAAAGCCGACAGCGTGTTCCAGTCGGCAACGCCCAGAATTTTCGAAACCAGCTCCAGGCTCTCGCTGTGGCTGATGGTGACGGCTTTGGTGGTGAGGGATTCGCGCAGGGTCTGCGCCATGGCCTTGGCATCGCGAAAATCGCGCATCGGTTTCGTCCTCTGCAAGAGCGAACCAGGCGTGTCAGGTGGTTGCGTTGCTGACCCGGTCGCTCGGGCAAAGGGAGGCCGATAAGGGCTCGATACGTTCACCGTTCCGCGAAGGGTGCAACCAGCAGGTCGTATCAACCTGACGAGAAATTTGGCCCAAAGATAGTTGGGTGTCAATTACCTGACTGATGCGGAATTGGCCGGGCGCGTGACGAGACAGGCGCGGTGTGTCACCATCGCCGGATGATTTTCAGTCCGTTCCCGGCACGCTTGTTCGGTGCCTTCGTCATGATGGCGCTCGGCATGGTGCCGCTCGGCATCGCTGCGCCGGCGCGGGCGAATCCCGCCGACATCCTGCTGGTCAATGGCAGGATTGTAACGCTCGATGCGAATTCTTCGATCGGCGAGGCGCTCGCGATCGAGGCCGGTCACGTTACCGCGACCGGCAGCTCCGGCGAGATGCGCAAGCTGGCGGGGCCCGCGACCAGAATCATCGACCTCGGCGGCCGCACCGTGATTCCCGGCCTGATCGATTCCCACATTCATGCCATTCGCGCCGGCTTCCGCTATGCCAGCGAAGTGCATTGGGACGGCGCGACCACGATCGGCGAGGCGATGGAGCGGCTGCGGTCGGCGGCCGTTGACGCCAGCCCCGGCGCGTGGCTGATCGTGGCCGGCGGCTGGACGGCGCGCCAGTTTGCGGAATCGCGGCGGCCGAGCGAGGCCGAGGTTACCGCTGTGGCGGGCGAGCATCCGGTCTACATCCAGCTGTTCTACGGCTCGATCTTGCTCAACGCGATCGGCCGCGAGAGGCTTGGCCTTCGATCCGACGAGGCTCTTGCGCCCGGCGCCAAGTTCGAGCGCGATGGCGAGGGCGCTGCCAGCGGCTGGATTACCGGAACAGCCGCCTTCATTACCTCGGTTTATTCGCGCCTGCCCAAGCCCGCGATGCCGGAAGCGATCGACGGCACGCGCCGATACCTGCGCGAATTGAGCGGGCTCGGGGTCACGGGCGTGATCGACCCCGGCGGGCACAACCTTGACCCTGAGGACTATGCGGCCTTGTTCCAGCTGTGGCGCGAGCATGCGCTGCCGCTGCGCGTCGTCTACAGCATCTCCGCGCCGCGTCCGGGCAAGGAGCTGGAGGATTTCCAGACCTTCACGCGCTTTCTGCCGATGGGCAGCGGCGACGATTGGCTGCGCTTCAACGGCATCGGCGAATGCGTCACCTGGGGCATGTACAACAACGAAACGCCTGACGAGGCCGACAGGGAAGAATTCTATCGTGTCGCGCTGTGGGCCGCCACGCAGGGCATGACGCTGACGGTACACTGGAACAATGAACCCTCGGTCCATCATCTGCTCGACGTGCTCGAGCGGGTCAACCGCGAAATACCGCTGGCGAAATTGCGCTGGTCGATCGCGCATCTGCATGATGC
>NZ_JBEKCZ010000228.1:0-9701 GCF_050014615.1 Bradyrhizobium sp.
TGTAATTTCCGAAGAGGATGGATTGCCGGGTCATCTGGCGCGAAGACGCGCTTCGCGCTTTTGCCCGGCAATGACGTGGAGTCTCAATCCAGCTTCGCTTCCATGCCGCGCTTGACGCCGGGCCGCGCCATCAGGGCGTCGTACCAGCGGCCGACACTCGGGAAATCGGCGAACGAGACCTTGTGCCGTTCGTGCCGCCACGCCCAGCCGAGAATGGCAAAATCGGCGACCGACAGCGCGCCGGCAACGAACTCGCAGGTCGCAAGGCGGCGATCCAGCACGCCATAGAGCCGGCGCGTCTCCGCCATGTAGCGCTTGAGGCCATAGGCGCGGTCGGCTTCGTTCTCCAGCGCGATGAAGTGATGCACCTGCCCCGGCATCGGGCCGAAGCCGCCCATCTGCCACATCAGCCATTCATAGACCGGGATGCGCTCGACGAGTGGCACGGGCAAGAACCTGCCGGTCTTCTCGCCGAGATAGAGCAGGATCGCGCCGGATTCGAAGATGCTGACGCGTTGGCCGCCCGGCCCGTCGGGATCCACGATCGCGGGGATCTTGTTGTTCGGGCTGATCGCCAGAAACGCCGGCGCCATCTGTTCGCCCTTGCTGATGTTCACCGGGACCACCTTGTAAGGCAGGCCCATCTCTTCCAGCGCGACACTGATTTTGCGGCCGTTCGGCGTGTTCCAGGTGTGCAGTTCGATCGTCATGTTTGGTCCACCCCCGCGAAAGCGGCGTATCCAGTACCCGGAACCCGTTGGCCTTACAACCGCCGGCACGGCATGGGGGTTCATCCGCTCTGTTGATGGCGCGACATCCGCTCTGGAATGTGCTGGAAACCACCGATAGGGTGCGCCACCCCACACGAGATATCAGCCTTGTCCAAATCAGCCTCCCGCGCCCGTCTGGCCGAAATCATCCGCAAGCGCTCCTTTGGCCGCGGCGAAATCGTGCTGGCCTCGGGCCGCAAGAGCGATTTCTACTTCAACCTCAAGCCGACCATGCTCGACCCCGAAGGGGCCGCGTTGCTGGCGGAACTGACCTATGAGGCGCTGAAGGACGACGGTCTCGACTATGTCGGCGGCCTCGAGATGGGCGCGGTGCCGCTCGCCGGCGCGGTCGCGCAGCTGTCCTGGCTCAAGGGTCATCCGATCGCGGCGTTCTTCGTGCGCAAGAAGCCGAAGGAACATGGCGCCCGGCTGGCCGTCGAAGGGCTCGCGAAGGGCGAGAGCCTGCAAGGCAAGCGTGTGGTGATCGTCGAGGACGTCACCACGACAGGCGAATCGGCGCTGAAAGCGGTGGAAGCGGTGCGCGATGCCGGCGGCAATGTCGTGCTGGTCCTCACCATGGTCGACCGCGAAGAAGGCGCCACCGACACCTTCGCGCAGGCAGGCCTTCCGTTTCGCTCGCTCTACCGGGCGAGTGAATTCCTGAAGGATTGATCGGCTTATCTTCTCCCTCGCCCCGCGCGAGCGGGGTCGAGACGAGCGAAGCTCGCTCTTAGAGGGCTGGGGTGAGGGGCCGCTTTCAGCGAATTCGACAGCAGTGATCTCAGTGACTCCCCCTCACCCGGATTCTCGCTTGCGCGAGAATCCGACCTCTCCCCGCAAGCGGGGCGAGGTAAAGGCCGCATTTCTTTTCGGCCATCCGGCGCCGGCCGGGGCACAGCCTGCCGCGGCAGGATTTCCGGCGTCGGGTGGAGTTCGCGTTGCGTACAGAGTTGTCTGATCAGCCCATGCGGCGCCGCATGATGCTCGTTGCCACCGCCGCCCTTGCCGGCGCCATCGCGCTTGCGCCGAACGCGGCGTCCGCCGAAAATCTGTTCGATTTCCTGTTCGGCGGTGCCCAGAAACAGCAGCACCAGGCGCCTGCGCAAGCCAATTTCTTCGCCGACCCCAGCCAGCAGCCCGCGCCAGCGCCCACACGCTCGGCCGGCTCCGGACCGGCATACTGCGTGCGCAGCTGCGACGGCCGCTATTTCCCGCTGGCGCGCAACAACGCCACACCGGTTCAGATGTGCCAGGCATTCTGCCCGGCGAGCCCCACCAAAGTTTTCTTCGGCAGCTCCATCGACAATGCGTCGTCCGCTAGCGGTGAGCGTTATGCCGACAGTGAAAACGCCTTCGCCTATCGCAAGGCGCTGCGCGCGGATTGCACATGCAATGGCCGCGACGCCGCGGGGCTGGCGCCGGTCGATCTCACGCTCGACACCTCGCTGCGTGCCGGCGACATCATCGCCACCACCAACGGGCTGGTGGCGTATTCCGGCATCAAGGTCGGCGTCAACCAGACCGCCGAATTCACGCCGGTGGCCTCCTATCCGGGACTGACCTCCGACGTGCGCGCCCGGCTCGGCGAGATGAAGGTAGCGCCGGTGGCGGCGGAAATGGTCGGCGAGGAAGCGCCAATGGCCGAGACCAGCCGCGATATCGTGCTGCCCTCAAGCGCGGTGCCGAAGTCTTCTTCGGCCAAGGGCAAGCGCGCCGAGGTGAATTAGGCCGTAATCGAATTCGTCATTCCGGGATGGTGCGTTAGCACCAGACCTCAGATGTGCAATTGCACATCGGGGAATCTCGAGATTCCGGGTTCGATGCTTACGCATCGTCCCGCAATGACAGCCGCGGAATATCTCACCGCCCGACGATGACGCCGATCACGTTCGGCGCCGACAGATATTTTTCCTCGATCTGCGCGCGCGCCGCGGCGCGGTTCTCCGGCGTCAAGAGGCCGCGCTTCTCGGCGAGGATCATCCAGCAATAGCCCCACCAGTCCGTCAGCATGCCGTGGTCATCGACGAGGTCGTAGCCCTGCTCGGCGGCGAAGATGCGCGCATGGGCTTCATCGAGCGTATCGAGCCAGGCGTGATCCTGCGTCGAAAACAGATCGTCGCTGAAATCGTCTGTGGTGTAGCCCCACACCGACATGCAGACGGCGTTGAACTCGCGGTCGATCTGGTCGTCATCGACCGGCCGCCGGCGGGAAGCCTGATGCAGCCGCGACAGCGAGCGGGCAAAATCGGCGATGCGGGTGAGCGCGAAGGTATCGAAGGCGATGGTGGACATGTAGTCCTCGAAATCCCGGATAGACCATAGATGTTGTGTCGGCATAGCGCCGAATCACTACGATATATCAAAGACTTGCTAAAGTGTTCTTAATTTGTTCCGGGAGATCACAAACCGCCGGTGCGACGTGGTGACTACTTCCATTTAGTAGCGACGTAGGGTGGGCAAAGCGCAAGCGTGCCCACCGAATAACTTTTGGTATTCGAGATTTCTGGATGGTGGGCACGGCGCGAAGCGCGCGCCTTTGCCCACCCTACAATCTCTGTGAATCATTTCGCTAATTTGGAAAAGTCTCCATCGCCCCCCGCGACAATATCCCCGCCCAATCGGCCCGGTCCTTGCATAAAAAACATGCATACATTGCACCATCGAGGCCCGCGGTGGGTTTCGATCGGCGCACAAGCCGCGTATCATTGCGTAGCGTTCAGTGGGGGATGCCCAACTTGCCAGATCAATCATTCCCGGTGAATTTTCCGGCCCTCGGCCAGCCCGTCGACGAGCTGGCGCTGGCCGAGATCAAGGGCGCCATCCTCGCCAAGCTGCGGCTGGCGATCGGCAAGGATGCCGGCATGGCCACCAAGCACGACTGGTACAAGGCCGCGGCGCTGGCGCTGCGCGACCGCATCGTGCACCACTGGCTGACCGGGGAAAAGCAGAGCTACGACGCCGGCGCCAAGCGGGTCTATTACCTCAGCCTGGAATTTCTGATCGGCCGCCTGTTCACCGACGCGCTGAACAATATGGGACTGCTGCAGGTATTCGACGCCGCGCTCGGCGATCTCGGCGTCGGCCTCTCCGAACTGCGCAAATGCGAACCCGATGCCGCGCTCGGCAATGGCGGCCTGGGACGGCTGGCGGCATGCTTCATGGAGAGCATGGCGACGCTGGCGATCCCCGCGATCGGCTACGGCATCCGTTATGATTTCGGCCTGTTCCGCCAGATCATCGTGCAGGGCTGGCAGCACGAATATCCCGACGAATGGCTCAGCTTCGGCAACCCCTGGGAATTCCAGCGTCCGGAAGTGGTCTACCAGGTGAATTTCGGCGGCGGCGTCGAACACGTCGAAAGCAAGGGACGCGACGTCGCGATCTGGCATCCGGGCGAAACCGTGCAGGCGGTCGCCTATGACACCCCGATCGTCGGCTGGCGCGGCCAGCACGTCAACGCGCTGCGGCTGTGGTCGGCGCGCTCGCCCGATCCGCTCAAGCTCGACGTGTTCAACTCCGGCGACTTCCTCGGTGCCACCGCCGAGGAAGCGCGCGCGGAATCGATCTGCAAATTCCTCTATCCGAACGACGAATCTCCGTCGGGCCGCGAACTGCGGCTGCGGCAGGAATATTTCTTCGTCTCGGCCTCGCTGCAGGACCTGGTCAAGCGTCATCTGGCCGCGGATGGGCAGATCCGCGGCCTGGCGGCGAAAGTCGCGGTGCAGCTCAACGATACCCATCCCAGTCTCGCCGTCACCGAGCTGATGCGCATTCTGGTCGATCTGCACAACATCCGCTGGGACGATGCCTGGCAGATCACGGTGGCGACGCTGTCCTACACCAACCACACGCTGCTGCCGGAAGCGCTCGAGACCTGGCCGGTCGAACTGTTCCAGCGGCTGCTGCCGCGCCATCTGGAAATCATCTACCGCATCAATGTCGCGCATCTGGCGCTGGCCGATGCCCGCTGTCCCGGCGACGTCGATTTCCGCGCCTCGGTGTCGCTGATCGACGAAAAGTCCGGCCGCCGGGTGCGGATGGGGCAACTGGCCTTTGTCGGATCGCATAGCATCAACGGCGTCTCGGCGATGCATTCCGACCTGATGAAGGAGACCGTGTTCCACGATCTCAATCATCTTTATCCCGGCCGCATCAACAACAAGACCAATGGCATCACCTTCCGGCGCTGGCTGATGCTGGCCAACCCGAAGCTGACCGACCTGTTGCGCGAGGTCTGCGGCGAAGCCGTGCTCGACGACCCCGGCCAGCTTTCGCTTCTTGAAGCCCATGCCGGCGACAATGCGTTCCAGCAGCAATTCCGCAACGTCAAGCATCACAACAAGATCGTGCTGGCGCGGCTGATCGGCGAACGCCTCAACATCAAGGTCGATCCGGCCGCATTGTTCGACGTCCAGATCAAGCGCATCCATGAATACAAGCGGCAGCTGCTCAACATCCTCGAAGCCATCGCGCTCTACCACGCCATCAAGGACGACCCGCAACGCGACTGGGTGCCGCGCGTCAAGATATTCGCCGGCAAGGCCGCGGCCAGCTATCGCTACGCCAAGCTGATCATCAAGCTGATCAACGACGTCGCCGAAGTCGTCAACAACGATCCGGTGATCGCCGGACGCCTGAAGATCGCGTTCCTCGCCGACTACAATGTCAGCCTCGCCGAAATCATCATTCCCGCCGCCGACCTTTCCGAGCAGATTTCGACCGCCGGCATGGAAGCCTCCGGCACCGGCAACATGAAGCTCGCGCTCAACGGCGCGCTGACCATCGGCACGCTGGACGGCGCCAATATCGAAATCCGCGACAATGTGGGGGCGGAAAACATCGCGATCTTCGGCATGGAAGCGATGGACGTGATGGTGCGGCGCAAGCAGGGGCTGGACGCCACCGACGTGATCCGGCGCTCGCCGGGCCTGTCGCGCGCGATCAACGCGATCGGCAGCGGCGAGTTCTCCCCCGGCGATCCGGGCCGGTTCGAATCGATCGCACACGCGCTGCGTCATCTCGACCATTATATGGTGAGCACGGATTTCGACTCTTATTATGACGCCCAGCGCGGCATCGACGCACGCTGGCAGGTGGTTCCGGCATGGACGCGGGCCAGCATCCTCAATGTCGCGCGGATGGCGTGGTTCTCCTCCGACCGCACCATCCGCGAATATGCCAAGGATATCTGGAACGTGCCGGTGCGCGGGACCGCGCCGCTGGCGTTGCAGACGCCGGGCGCGCAGCGCGGAGCGACCCGCTGACCCAGCATTTGTTCGACGAAGCGACGCGGGTCACCGCCGGCGACAGCTGCTGGCGGGGACGGACCAGCGACGACTACTGGGCCTTTGTCGGTCCGTTCGGCGGCGCCACCGCGGCGACGATCCTGCGGGCGCTGATCGATCATCCGCAACGATCGGGCGATCCGCTCTCCGTCACCGTCAATTTTTGCGCGCCGATCGCGCCGGGCGATTTCGATCTCGACGTGCGGCTGGTCAAGGCCAACCGATCGACGCAACACTGGTGCGTTGAACTGATGCAGGGAGGTGCCGAGGTCGCGACGCTCGCCACCGCTGTGTTCGCCGAGCGCCGCCCGTCATGGTCGCACCAGCCGACGGAGCTTCCGCAAGCGGCCCCGTTCGATCAGATCCGGCCCTTTCCCAAGATCAAGGCCTCCTGGGCCAACCAATATGATTTTCGCTTTGTCGGGGGCGATCCGGATTTCAGCGGCGCAAAAAAGGATGCACCGGCGAGTGCGTTTTCCAAAATATGGATCGGCGACCGCGTGCCGCGCAAAATCGACCTGCTGTCGCTGATGGCGATGTCGGACGCGTTCTTCGGCCGCATTTTCCATGTGCGCGGCGAATTGGTGCCGTTTGGCACGGTTTCGCTGACGACCTATTTCCATGCCGACGCGGCGGATCTGGCCGCCGAGGACGTCAGCCGCGTCCTCGCCACCGCCGACGCCAACATCTTTCACAAGAGTTACGGCGACCAGACCGGCAAACTCTGGTCACCCGGCGGCCGCCTGCTCGCCACCACCACCCAGATCGCATATTTCAAGGCCTAAAGCTTCTGCGAAAGACCGGCATAGAAGCCGCGGCGCGCGCCGAATTGCGGGGCGAACACGCCGATGCCGCTGCCGTCGCGGATTTCGTAGATCTTGTCGAACAGGTTGACGACGTCGAACCGCACCGTGATCGGCTTGGCGCCCGCAAACGCCTGGAGTTCACGCGCAATGCCGATATTGGCGGTCACATAGGGTTCGTTGAACGACGAGTTGGCGAATCCGGTCGGCAGGCCGCTGCCATATTTCATGTTGATCGAGAACAGCGTCTGGTCCCAGCGGTACGACGCGCCCGCCGATCCCGTCAGCATCTGCATGTCATCGGTGTAGTGATAGTTGGTCAGGAGAAAGTTGTAGGTCGCACTATCGAGCAGATACTGGTTCGAGACCGGATCGGTTGCCCTCGTGATGTTGAATGCAAAATTGGCGTAGGCGCTGAGATTGCCGTTCTGGTATTTGACCTTGGCTTCCGCGCCCTCGCTGTAGCCGCGCGCCCAGTTGAACTGGGTCAGGACCACCGCCTGGCCGAACTGGCCGTCGTCGATCAGGTCGGTTGCGATCTTGTAGTAGGCATCCAGTCCGAAGGTGAGACCCGGCGCCAGTTTCTGGTCGACGCCGACGTCGAAATAATGCGACCGCTCCGGCTTGACCGGATCGTTGTTGGTCTGGTCCGGCTGGTTTGTTGTGTTGGCGAACAAAGCGAGATTCGATTGCGTCGCCTGCGCCTGCATCGGCGGCGTGAAATAGCGGGCGTAGCCGGCATGGAAGGTGGTGCCGTCGAACGGTTTGTAGACCAATGCGGCGCGCGGGCTGAACTGGTTGGCGCTGACGAACTGAAACAATTGATCGAAACGAATGCCGTAGTTCAAGGTGAGCTGGTTGGTCAGTTTCCACTCGTCCTGCACATAGGCGCCGAGATTCCAGCCCAGCAGCGAGTTGGTATCGGTAATGGTCTCTGGCGTCGTCGACGTGATGGCCCCGATATCCCCCGGGAATACCGTCGATACGTTGGAAACATTCGTCTTCTCCGCCGTCACCATGTAGCCAAAACGCAAGGTGTGCGCGCGGTTCACTTCATAGGACGCGTCGAACTGGGTGCCATACATCTGGCTGGTGCGGGTGACGTCCGACGCAACATCGTTGAAGGTGAGATCGCCTGATATGTCGGGAATGAAATGTACCTGGGCGTAGCGGGAAAACACCGAGATCTGCGAGTCGATCACATCGCCTTTGGTCTGCAGCGCGACCATATTGAAGTAATATTGGTCAATCTCGTTTTCGTTCAGCGTCGATGAGTTGGCATTGGCCGGCCCGAAATCACCAAGCGGCATCTGGTTCGGATTATTGGGGATCTGGAACGCGCTGTAGGAGGCGCCCGAAATGATGCTCAGGCGCGTTGTGTCGCTGAGCGCCGTCGACACATAGGCGAAGAACTTGCCCTGATCGGTGTGATCGTGCAGCGCATTGAGCGACGAGGTCGGGTTTTCGATGCCGAGATTGTTCCAGTTGCCGCGGCCGGAGAAGAAATACTGGGTATCGCCGACGCTGCCGCCGTAATCGAAGCTCGGCGTGACCGTCGAGTTGCTGCCGCCATAGACGCTGACGGTCCCGCCGGGCGTGGAAAAGGCCCGGCTGGTAATGTCGAGTATACCCGCGGTGCGGCCGCCGTACTGGGCCGGCAGCGTGCCGGTCAGCAGCGACAGGCTGCCGATGAAATTGGTATCGATCGCGGGACCAAGACCCGACACGCCTTCGGGGAGCACCAGCCCGTTGATCCGGGTCTGCACGTTGTTGTATTCGCCGCGAACGTGGAAATTCGGGTTGGAGACGGCGGAGTCATAATTGACGCCGGGAAATTGCAGCACCAGCTTGTCGACCGGCGTATTGTCGCCTTGCGGGCTGGCCAGGATTGCGGCGCGATCGATGGTGGTGGACGACGCTCCCAGCTTGGGCGAAAGGTGATCGCGCGACTGATCGAAACCCTGCATCTTGCGGTCCAGCGCCGCCTCCGCCGGCGTCGGAGCGCCCGCGCCGGCCACCGCCGCTTCCTGCACCGGCTGCAGGTTGGTGCGGCCGGTGCCGCGGCTTGAAGCCGCCCGCGCCGGCGCCGTGCGCTTTGCGGGCTCCCGCTTCGGCTTTTTGGTGGGATCGACCACCACGATGGCCGGGAGGTCTTTCGCCCCGCTGTCTTGCGCCAAGGCGCGGTTTGAATGGGTCAGGCCGAGCAGGCCGGCTGCGACACCGCATGTGAGCATCGCCGCCGAGTTTCGGTACAGCCTGCTGTTTTGTCGGTGGCCGCGCGACACGCCGTTACGGAGCGCGGTACCTGCATGAAGAGTCGATGGTTCCAAGCCGTGGTCGGCACCGGCAGGCTCAACATTCACAACCACCCGCTCAAGCGCCGACATTGGTCCCTCATTCGCAAAGATCAAACTCGCTGATGAGTAAGAACCAACGCTTGCGCGCGATATGCCGCCGATCGCCGAAAACCTCAAATGGAATAGGTCTAACGATAGTTTAGAATGAAAATAATCTAGAATGAAAATAAGCCGGGAGTAACGCGCCGACGATGGCAACAAGAATTGTCGGATCGCACCGCGCTTTTCAAAATTCTGTCTTTTTCAAATGCTGCTTCGGCTCCGGAAGCATCGCCGTACCGGCTGTGGCGACGCGCGTGATCCGCAATGAAGAAGGGCGGCCTTTTCGGCCGCCCTTCGCGTTCACAGAGACGGTGGTTCGGCTCTCACTCCGCCGCGAGCTTGACTTCAGGGGCTGCGGCGCGGACGTCGGCGTCGACCTGGGCTTCGAACTTGGCGAAATTCTTCTGGAACATACCGACCAGCGCGCGCGCGGTCTTGTCGAAC
>NZ_JBEKCZ010000229.1:0-8193 GCF_050014615.1 Bradyrhizobium sp.
TCGTTCTGGTCGCCGAGCTTCAGGCCCAGTCCCTTGGCCAGGGATTCAACGCTGCCGGGATGGGCCGGCGTCGCGACAACATGCTGGTCGGCGGAAACGGGCCGCGTAGCCTCGAAATTCTGCTGATCCATCATGACTTTAGACGCCTTGCTCCGATTGGCCTTCCGGTAATGCCGATTCTTGTCGTTTGGTTCCGGCAGACCGTCCGGCCCCGGGGAGGCCATTTAGGGCGTAATTGCCGGGAGCGCCAGCCTATGATCTCCGCGGCGCGGTTCCTGGTTACCGTTGAGCCCGCCGGGAGGCCCCCAACTGCGGCATACTGCCCCGCCGAAAACGCGATCGTGATGGCCGGGGGACACCCCCGCGAAGCTTTTTTCTCGATCCGCTTGGGCCCGCGATTTGACCCAACGCATGGTGGGGGTCCCGCCGAAGGTCTTATTGGTTCCGCTTGTCGGCGCCATCGGGCCCGACGCATAATCGTTGCAACAAAGAACGGCTTGCAGTGTTCGCGTGCACTGGCCGGATGGGTGGAGGGTAACAAATGTCCGAGAAGATTTACGGCGTCCCGGCGGAATGGGCCAAGCGCGCCTTCGTCGATGAAGCCAAATACCGCGACATGTATGCGCACTCGGTCCGCGACCCCAACGGCTTCTGGGGCGAACAGGCCAAGCGCATCGGCTGGATCAAGCCTTTCACCAAGGTCGAGAACGCCTCCTTCGCGCCCGGCCATATTTCGATCAAATGGTTCGAGGACGGCGTCCTCAACGTGGCCTGGAATTGCATCGACCGGCATCTCGCCAAGCGCGGCGACCAGACCGCCATCATCTGGGAGGGCGACAACCCTGCCGAATCGAAGCACATCACCTATCGCCAGCTGCACGACGAGGTCTGCAAGTTCGCCAACATCCTGCGCACCCGCAACGTCAAGAAGGGCGACCGCGTCACGATCTATCTGCCGATGATTCCGGAGGCCGCCTACGCCATGCTGGCCTGCGCGCGGATCGGCGCCATCCATTCGGTGGTGTTCGCCGGCTTTTCGCCCGACAGCCTCGCCCAGCGCATCAGCGACTGCCAGTCCAAGATCGTGATCACCGCAGACGAGGGACTGCGCGGCGGCAAGAAGGTGCCGCTGAAGACCAACGTCGATGCCGCGATCGCCAAGATGGCTGACAAGAGCGGCGGCGTCGACTGGGTCATCGTGGTCAAGCGCACCGGCGCCAAGATCGACATGAATCCGTCGCGCGATTTCTGGTACCACGAAGCCGCCGAGATGGTGACGAGCGAATGCCCGGTGGAGCATATGCACGCGGAAGATCCGCTGTTCATTCTCTATACGTCGGGCTCGACCGGCCAGCCCAAGGGCGTGCTGCATACTTCAGGCGGCTATCTGGTGTTCGCCGCGATGACGCATCAATATGTGTTCGATTATCATGACGGCGATGTCTACTGGTGCACCGCTGACGTCGGCTGGGTCACCGGCCACAGCTACATTCTCTATGGACCGTTGGCCAACGGCGCCACCACGCTGATGTTCGAGGGTGTGCCGAATTACCCCGATAATTCGCGGTTCTGGAACGTTATCGACAAGCACAAGGTCAACATTTTCTACACCGCGCCGACCGCGATCCGCGCGCTGATGCAGGGCGGCGACGAGCCGGTCAAGAAGACCTCGCGCCAGTCGCTTCGGCTGCTCGGCAGCGTCGGCGAGCCGATCAATCCGGAAGCGTGGGAATGGTATCACCGGGTGGTCGGCGACGAGCGCTGCCCGATCGTCGACACCTGGTGGCAGACCGAGACCGGCGGCATCCTGATCACGCCATTGCCCGGCGCCACCAAACTCAAGCCGGGGTCGGCCACGACGCCGTTCTTCGGCGTGGTGCCTGAAATCGTCGACGCCGACGGCAAGGTGCTGGAGGGCGAATGCCAGGGCAATCTCTGCATCGCCAAATCCTGGCCGGGGCAGATGCGCACGGTCTATGGCGATCACGCCCGCTTCGAGCAGACCTATTTCTCGACCTACAAGGGCAAATATTTCACCGGTGACGGCTGCCGCCGCGATGCCGACGGCTACTACTGGATCACCGGGCGCGTCGATGACGTGATCAACGTCTCCGGCCATCGCATGGGCACCGCCGAAGTCGAGAGTTCGCTGGTGGCGCACGCGAAAGTCTCGGAGGCCGCCGTGGTCGGCTACCCCCACGACATCAAGGGCCAGGGCATCTACGCCTATGTGACCTTGATGACCGGCACCGAGCCGAGCGAGGAGTTGCGCAAGGAACTGGTGGCCTGGGTGCGCAAGGACATCGGCCCGATCGCCTCCCCCGACCAGATTCAGTTCGCGCCGGGGCTGCCGAAAACCCGCTCCGGCAAGATCATGCGCCGTATCCTGCGCAAGATCGCGGAGGACGAACCGGGAAGCCTCGGCGACACCTCGACGCTGGCGGATCCCGCCGTGGTCGACGATCTGGTCGCGCACCGCCAGAACAAGAAGGACGCGTCGGCGTAACATAGCCGTGCTCGTCAAACCTCGCTCGGCTTGCGGTGAGGCCGAAATTCGCATTGGCGAATTTCGGGTGAGGGTGGAATCACTGCACATTGCGACGTCACGATTGGCGGGCAGCCCCTCGCCGCGTGGAGCGCGGAGCGAGCGTGCTTCGCGTCGCTCGCGGCCGCGCGGTACTCCGGACACCGGTTCTCGCTCACGCAATCGTCAGGGGCAGCTTGCGGCTGCGGCACGTTTCCTGGCGAGTGTTGTTTTCAGGTCATTTACTTTGTTTGCAACATTTCCTTTGCTGCTGCAGCGGAACCAGCCCCTGACCCCGCGCGGAAAGCGTTTGGTTAACGCACGCGGTTAAAAATACGTGGGTAAGAATGCTTGGGTAAAGCCGCTATTTTGCGGGTTTTGCGTCGAGATTTGACTGTCCGGGACCGGGCGGCGGAAACGAAATTGGAGAAAACGATGCGGTTGAGGATCGCGGTGGCGCTGGCGGCCACCATCGGGGCGGGGATGCTGGGAACGACGGGCGCACAGGCGAACCCGGAAATGGTCGGCGTCCGCGGTGATTATTCGCCGGGAACCATCGTCGTGCGGACCAACGAACGCCGCCTGTATCTGATCCTCGATCAGGGCCATGCGGTCCGCTACCCGGTCGGCGTCGGCAAATCCGGCAAGCAATGGGCCGGTACCACCCGGATCGACGGCAAATACCGCAATCCGGCCTGGTCGCCGCCCGCGGAAGTGAAGCGTGACAAGCCGTCGATACCGGACGTGATCGCCGGCGGTTCGCCGCGCAATCCGATGGGCGTCGCCGCGATGACGCTGGCAGGCGGCGAATACGCGATCCACGGCACCAACATGCCGGGTTCGGTCGGCGGATTCGTGTCCTATGGCTGCATCCGCATGTTGAATCCGGATATCACCGACCTGTACCAGCGGGTTTCCGTCGGCACCACGGTGGTGGTCACGCGCTGATCTGAAATTTTGTCATTCCGGGATGGTCCGAAGGACCAGACCCGGAATCTCGAGATTCCGGGTTCGCGCTGGTGCGCGCCCCGGAATGACTTTGCTGGCAGGGTTCAAAAATCCGAGGCGATGCCTTTGGTTTCCCAGTCGCCGTACCGGGTCGGTTCCGGGCCCTGCGGTCCCTGGAATTCCTTCGGCACAGGCTTGGCATCGGCTGTCGCCGCTTGCCGGCGCGCCTCCGCCTCCGCGAGCGCGCGTTTTGCCGCCGGCGACAATGGTTTCCGTTCCGGCGAGGGTGCCGGTGTGGGTGCGGTCGTCACACGCTGTGAAGAATCGTCCGTCATCGCCAATTTCCAGCCGCGGGACTGGTCCACTCGATTCAAGGTTTCGACAATGAGCTCACACCCAAACTATGAAGTCATAAAGGCGATTCTTACATTTGGCATATTCCGCTGCCAAAGGTGTTTTCCCTTTTGACGGCAAAAGCCGTCCGATACTGCGAAATGCTCCCGCTCCATGCCCCCACAACGATTCGCCCTGCCATCCGAGGTGCCTGGTCTAGCGGCGCGGCGGATCGCAGCCGATATTCTTGACGGCGTGCTGCACAAGCACCGGACGCTCGACGAGCAACTCGACGGCGCCGCCGCGCATCCCGGGCTGAAAAGCCTCTCCGATCGCGACCGCGCCCTGATGCGGCGCCTGGTGGCAACGATTTTGCGGCGATTGGGCACGCTGGGCCATGTGCTGTCGCGGCTGCTCGATCGCGGCATCCCGACCGACGCCCCACGCGCGCAAAGCGCGCTCCTGATCGGCGCCGCGCAGATCCTGTGGATGGATGTGCCCGACCATGCCGCGGTCGATCTGTCGGTGCGGCTGGTGCAGTCGGATCGGCGGGCCGCGAAATATGCCGGGCTCGTCAATGCGGTGCTGCGCCGCTGCGCCCGCGAGGGACACCCGCTGATCGAGGAAGTGAAGTCGCAGACGCTCGACGTGCCGCCGTGGCTCTTGGCACGCTGGATCGCCCATTACGGCGAGGCGGTGGCGCGCGACATCGCGGTTGCGATCGGCCAGGAACCGTCGCTCGATCTGACCGTGAAGTCCGACGCCGAGCAGTGGGCGACACGCCTGCATGGCGAAGTGCTGCCGACGGGGTCGGTGCGCACGCTGCTGCAGGGGTCGGTAACGATGCTGCCGGGATTCACCGAGGGCCATTGGTGGGTACAGGACGCCGCCGCCGCTTTGCCGGCGCGCCTGTTCGGCGACGTCGCCGGCAAGACCATCGTTGACCTCTGTGCCGCGCCCGGCGGCAAGACGGCGCAGCTCGCACAGGCCGGCGCGCGCGTCACCGCGATCGATCGTTCGCCCAGCCGCATGGCGCGGCTGCGCGACAATCTGGCGCGACTGACGCTTCAGGCGGAGACCGCGGTGGCTGACGCCGCCGACTGGCTCGGCCAGCACAGCAATGGGGATTTCGACGGCATATTGATCGATGCACCCTGCACCTCGACCGGCACGATCCGGCGCCACCCCGATGTCGGCTGGCTCCGGCAGGAGTCCGATATCATCGCGCTGGCGGCGCAGCAGAAGCGATTGCTGCAAAAGGCGGTCGCGGCGCTGAAGCCGGGCGGAATGCTGGTCTATTGCACCTGTTCGCTGGAGCCCGAAGAGGGCGAGCAGGCCATCGCCGCACTTCTGATTGCCGAACCCGCGATGCACCGCATCCCGATCGAGGCGAGCGAGGTCGCTGGCCTCACTGAAATCCTGACCGCGGAGGGAGATTTGCGTACCCTGCCCTGTCATCTGCCGCACCCGGACCCCCGGCTGGGCGGCCTCGACGGCTTTTACGCCGCGCGGCTGGTTAAATCCTGATTTTGCACTGCATTTCGACGCCTTCACGCTGATTCGCGCCGTTTCAAGATGGTGTCTTGGCCGCGTTTCCGGATTAAAAGGATTCGCGAAAGAATCCTCCCAATCAAGGTAAGGCGTGTCGGTCGCTCACCGCAGACGAATCTCGACGCTGATTTTGGGCCGTTTCGCGCGGAGCACGATGGCGCGTGCAAGCGGTGGCTCGGTGGCGCTGTCGCGGCTGTGGCCGGGCCGCACCGATCGCCTGATCATCGCCCCGCACGATCTGCGCACCGCCGACGCCACCCGCGCGGCCGAAATCTATGCCGGCCGCTTTGTTTTTGCCGGCAAGATCGTGACCTGCCACGGACGCTCGATCTTCGATCTCGAGCCGCCGTCGGAGGACTGGGAGGTCGCGCTTCTCGGCTTTGGATGGCTGCGGCATTTGCGCGCGGCCGATACCGCGCTGACCCGCGCCAATGCGCGCTCGCTGGTCGATGACTGGATTTCAAATCCGGGACACAAGCGGCCGGTCAGCCGCCGCGCCGATGTGCTGGCGCGCCGCGTGATCTCGCTGCTGTCGCAGGCGCCGCTGGTGCTCGGCGACACCGACGGCAAATTCTATCGGCGCTATTTGCGCGGGCTGACCCGCGAAATCCGCTATCTGCGCTACACCATGCTCGATATTCCCGACGGCGTGCCGCGGCTGCAGGTGCTGATCGCGCTGTGCTACGCCTCGCTCTGCCTCGCCAACCAGGCCCGGCACATCCGCGCCGCCGCGCGAAAACTGTCCGACGAATTGCAGCGCCAGATCCTGCCCGACGGCGGACACATCTCGCGCAACCCCGGCGCGTTGATCGAGCTGTTGATCGACCTGCTGCCGCTGCGGCAAACCTTCGCCGCCCGCAACATTGCGCCGCCACCGGCGTTGTTGAACGCGATCGACCGCATGATGCCGATGCTGCGCTTCTTCCGCCACGGCGATGGCAGCTTCGCGCTGTTCAACGGCATGAGCAGTGCGCCCTCCGATTTGCTGGCGACCTTGCTTGCCTATGACGATGCCCATGGCGCGCCGATGGCACACATGCCGCACAGCGGCTTTCAGCGGCTCGACGCCGGCGCCACCACCATCATCATGGATACCGGTCCGCCGCCGCCGCCGAATCTCAGCCATGAGGCCCATGCCGGCTGCCTCTCGTTTGAATTATCGTCGGGACCAAGCCGGATCGTCATCAATTGCGGCATGCCCGCGACCGGCCGCGACAATTGGCGCAGTTTTGCGCGCGGCACGGCGGCGCATTCGACGCTGACCTATCACGATACCTCGTCCTGCCAGTTCGTCGAACTATCGGCGATGAAGCGGCTGCTGCAGGGCGCGCCTATCATTGGTGGGCCCGGCAACGTGGAAAGCTATCGCGAGGTGGTCGCCAATGGCGAACTGCTGACCACCTCGCATGACGGCTATCTCAAGCGCTTCGGCGTGGTGCATCGCCGGGTGCTGATGCTGGCGCATGACGGCGCGAGGGTTGACGGCGAGGACACTTTGTCACCGGCCCCGGGAGGGCGGATCAAGGGCAACGAGACCGACTATGCGCTGCGGTTTCACCTTCATCCGTCGGTCAAGGCAAGCCGCCTCAGCGACGCCCGCGGCGTCATGCTGGTGCTGCCCAACCGCGACGTCTGGACCTTCGAGGCCCTCGACGACAAGGTCGAACTCGAAGACAGCGTATTCCTGGCCGGAAACGACGGGCCCAGGCGCACCGCCCAGATCGTGATTCGCCAGGACTCGCGGCAGGTTTCCTCGATCCGCTGGAGTTTCGTGCGCTCGAGCGCGTCGGCCTCGGCCACCACGGCGAAACGTAACGCGCGCCGCGAGCCGGAACTGCCTCTGTAATATTGTGGCCAACCTATCCCCGGTTGCCGGCACCGGTTTCGCGGCCGTCAAAACCGTGCTACCCGGCGGGCCTGCCATTTAGGATCAAGCTATGACCGACCATCCGCGCCGCGTCACCCGCGCATTGCTGTCCGTTTCCGATAAATCCGGACTGATTGAATTCGCCCGCGCGCTGGCCGGCCACGGCATCGATCTCGTCTCCACCGGCGGTACCGCCAAGGCGATTGCCGCGGCAGGATTGAAGGTCACGGATGTTTCGGAACTGACCGGATTTCCGGAAATGATGGATGGGCGGGTCAAGACCCTGCATCCCAAAGTGCATGGAGGGCTGCTGGCGATCCGCGACAATCCCGAACATGCGCAGGCGATGAAGAGCCACGGCATCGCGCCGATCGATCTGCTGGTGGTCAATCTCTATCCGTTCGAGGCCACCGTCGACAAAGGCGCTGGCTTCGAAGAGTGCATCGAGAATATCGATATCGGCGGCCCGGCGATGATCCGCGCCGCGGCCAAGAACCACGACGACGTCGCCGTCGTGGTCGAGCCGCAGGATTACCAGGCCGTGCTCGACGAACTCGCTGCGAATGCCGGCGCGACCACATTGCCGCTGCGCCGGCGTCTCGCCGCAAAAGCCTATGCCCGCACCGCCGCCTATGACGCGGCGATCTCGAACTGGTTTGCGAACGAACTCAAGACCGAGGCGCCGGATTACCGCGCCTTCGGCGGACGGCTGATCCAGGCGCTGCGTTATGGCGAGAATCCGCACCAGACCGCCGCGTTCTATCGCACCCCGGACAAGCGCCCCGGCGTCGCCACCGCGCGGCAGCTGCAGGGCAAGGAACTTTCGTACAACAACATCAACGACACCGATGCGGCCTATGAATGCATCGCCGAGTTCGATCCTGTTCGGACCGCGGCCTGCGTCATCGTCAAGCACGCCAATCCCTGCGGCGTCGCCGAAGGCGCCGATCTCGTCAGCGCCTATCGCAAG
>NZ_JBEKCZ010000230.1:0-14280 GCF_050014615.1 Bradyrhizobium sp.
GATGACCCGCGCGCCGCAGCCTTCGAGGTCGCGCGCGAGATCGCGGGCAAAAGTCCCGACGCGATCCGCGCCGCCAAGCGTCTGCTGAACAATCTAAGCGTCGATCCCGGTCCGGCGCTGTTAGCCGAATCCGTCGAGCAGATGAAATTGATGGGCGGAGCCAATCAGCTCGAGTCCGTGCGCGCCAATATCGACAAGCGCGCCCCGCGCTTCGCCGACGTTTGATGGCGGTGCACAGGTGCCAACAGTGTCAACACCGGATTCCGGTTCGCTCTTCCTCGGTATTTCCAGCGGTCAGCGAAAGCGCGATCACGCCGAAGTCGCCGATCGCGCCGCCCGCATCGCCGGCGGCCTGCAGACGCTTGGGGTCAGGCAAGGCGACTGCGTCTGCATTCTCATGCGCAACGACATCACCTTCCTGGAAGCAGCCTATGCCACGATGCGTCTCGGCGCCTACGCCGTGCCGGTCAATTGGCATTTCAAGCCGGAGGAGATCAATTACATCCTGAAGGATTCCGGAACGTCGGTTCTGGTCGGACACTCCGATCTGCTGCATCCGCTTGGTGACGCGATACCGGCTGATGTGACCGTCCTCAGCGTGCCGACGCCGCCGGAGATATCCGCGAATTACAAGACCGATCCCGGTCACCTCGTCACGCCTGCTTTCGCAACCGATCTTCAATCCTGGCTCGAACAGCAACGGCCCTATGATGGTCCGGCGCTGCCGCAGCCGGCGAACATGATCTATACTTCGGGCACCACCGGACACCCCAAGGGCGTCCGTCGCCAAGCGCCCACGCCGGAGCAAGGCGCCGCCTCGGAGCGGACGCGATCGCTGATCTATGGCCTGAAGCCGGGGGTGCGGGCGCTGCTGCCGGGACCGCTGTATCATGCTGCGCCGAATTCGTTTGGTCTGAGGGCTGGCCGGCTCGGTGGTGCGCTGGTGCTGATGCCGCGCTTCGATGCGGAAGAATTTCTGCGGCTGGTCGAGGCCGAAAGGATCGACACGGTTTTTATGGTGCCGACCATGTTCATCCGGCTCCTGAAACTGCCGGAACCGATTCGCAGGAAATATGATACTTCGTCGTTGCGCCACGTGATCCATGCCGCGGCGCCATGCCCTGCCGACGTCAAGGGTGCGATGATCCAGTGGTGGGGGCCGGTGATTTCGGAATATTATGGCAGCACCGAATCCGGTGCGCTCACCTTCGCGACCTCCGCTGATGCCCTGAACAAGCCGGGTACGGTCGGGAAAATCCTGGAGGGCGTCGAACTGCGCTTTCTCGATGATCATGGCAGTCCGCTGCGGCAGGGCGAGATCGGCGAGATTTATTCGTTTAACGCGGATAATCCGGATTTCACCTATCACAACAAGCCGGAAAAGCGGACCGAGATCGAGCGCGAGGGATTCATCACTTCCGGCGACGTCGGCTATATCGACGGCGATGGCTATGTGTTCATTCGCGACCGCAAGCGCGACATGGTGATTTCAGGCGGCGTCAACATCTATCCCGCCGAAATCGAAGCCGCGCTGCATGCGGTGCCCGGCGTGCGTGACTGCGCCGTATTCGGGATTCCCGACGATGAGTTCGGCGAGGCCGTGATGGCGGTGGTGGAACCGCAATCAGGCGTGACGCTGGACACCGCTTCCATCCGCGCCCAGCTCAAGACCACGCTCGCCGATTACAAGGTGCCGAAGCATCTGGAAATCCAGGCCGATCTGCCGCGCGAGGATTCCGGCAAGATTTTCAAGCGCCGGCTGCGCGATCCCTATTGGGCGAGGGCGGGGCGGAGCATCTAGGACGGGCCCGGCGCGTAGGCGCTGAACCTACCCGGGACAGCTGTCCGCCTTTTTCTTGGTCTTGCGCCAGGCCGCAAAAATTGCGACTCAAGGGAGCCGGGCAGTTTCTGGAGCATCTCAACCATGTCCCCCCAGATCATGCCTTCCGACACCGACCTGCGGTCCAATCGCGCCGACGAAGTCTTGGCGCTCGAAGAAGATGTCCGGCTGCGGAATGATATCCGGCTGCTTGGACGCATTCTCGGCGATACCGTGCGCGACCAGGAAGGCGCCGACGTGTTCGACCTGGTCGAACGCATCCGTCAGACCTCGATCCGGTTTCACCGGGATGACGACAAGCCGGCACGGCATGAGCTCGAGGCCATCCTCGATGGCATGTCGACCAGCGAAACCGTCCGCATCGTGCGCGCCTTCAGCTATTTTTCACATCTTGCCAACATCGCCGAGGATCAGAACAACATCCGGCAGATGCGGACGCGCTCTACCGGGGGATCGCCCGGTCCGGGATCGCTGGCGCTGACGCTGTCGCACGCCCGTACCGCCGGCTTCAGTGCGGCGGATTTGCGCAAATTCTTCGCGGGTGCGCAGGTCAGCCCGGTTCTGACTGCGCATCCGACCGAAGTCCGCCGCAAGAGCACGATCGACCGCGAGATGGAGATCGCAGCCCTGCTCGACCGGCGGGAGCGGGTCCAGCTGACGCCGGAAGAACTCGCGGCGAGCGACGAGCAGTTGCGGCGCGCGGTGGTGACGCTGTGGCAGACCAATCTGTTGCGCCGGACCAAGCTCACCGTGCTCGACGAGGTCGCCAACGGGCTTTCCTTCTACGACTACACTTTCCTGCACGAGGTGCCGCGGCTGCATTGCGCGCTGGAGGATCGCCTGAACGAGGGCGAGGGCAGCGGGCATGGCGAGCTGGCATCGTTCCTGCGAATGGGAAGCTGGATTGGCGGCGATCGCGACGGCAACCCGTTCGTCACGGCCGAGGTGATGCGGGGCACGTTGCGCCTGCAGAGCAGCCGGGTGCTTCGCTTCTATCTCGAGGAACTGCACGCGCTCGGCGCCGAATTGTCGCTGGCGGCGCATCTGGCCGATATTTCCGAGGAGTTGCGGGCGCTGGCCGGGCGCTCGCCCGATACCTCGCCGCATCGAAGCGGCGAGCCCTATCGTCTGGCGGTATCCGGCATCTATGCCCGGCTCACCGCGACCGCGCTGAAGCTCGACGTGGAAACCACCCGCCAGCCGGTCGGCGAAGCGACCCCCTATGCCAATGTGAAGGAATTCAAGGCCGACCTCGATATTCTCGATCGCTCGCTGATCGCCAACAATTCGGGGGTCATCGCGCGTGGCCGGCTGCGGCAACTGCGCCGGGCGGTGGATTGTTTCGGCTTTTATCTCGCCAGACTGGACATGCGGCAAAACTCCGCCGTTCACGAACGCACGGTCGCCGAGCTGATCGATGCGGCGATGCCGGGCATGTCCTATCTGGCATTGAACGAAGAGGCGCGGATCACGCTGCTCACGACCGAGCTGCGCAACGCGCGGCCGCTGACCTCGGCCTTCGTGAAATACAGCGACGAGACGGTGGGCGAACTCGCCGTTTTCCACGAGGCGGCGAACGCGCATGCCCGGTTCGGCGCCGATGTGATCCCCCAATGCATCATCTCCATGTGCAAGGGGGTGTCCGACATGCTGGAGGTCGCGCTGCTGCTGAAGGAGGCCGGCCTGCTCGATCCCCGCGGCCGCAGCGCGGTCAACATCGTGCCGCTGTTCGAGACCATCGAGGATTTGCAGGCCAGTTCTGCGATCATGGACCGGCTGTTGTCGATGCACGATTACCGCAAGCTGGTCGACAGTCGCCGCTCGGTTCAGGAGGTGATGCTGGGCTATTCCGACAGCAACAAGGATGGCGGCTTCGTCACCTCGGGCTGGGAGCTCTACAAGGCCGAGATCGGCCTGGTCGAAGTGTTCGAGCGCCACCACGTGCGGCTGCGGTTGTTTCACGGTCGCGGCGGCTCGGTCGGCCGCGGCGGCGGACCGAGCTATGACGCCATTATTGCGCAGCCGGGGGGCGCGGTGAACGGCCAGATCCGGATCACCGAGCAGGGCGAAATCATCTCCAGCAAATATTCCAACGCCGAAGTCGGCCGCAACAATCTGGAAATTCTGGCCGCCGCCACCCTCGAAGCCAGCCTGCTGCAGCCGCGGCGGAGCGCGCCGTCGGGGGATTATTTGAAGGCGATGGAGCAATTGTCGGCGCTCGCATTCAAGGCCTATCGGGGGCTGGTCTATGAAACCGAGGGCTTTGCCGATTATTTCTGGGCCTCGACCGTCATCACCGAAATTTCCACGCTCAACATCGGCAGCCGTCCGGCCTCGCGCAAGAAAACCCGCGAGATCGAAGACCTGCGCGCCATCCCCTGGGTGTTCAGCTGGGCGCAATGCCGGCTGATGCTGCCGGGCTGGTACGGTTTCGGCAGCGCGGTCGAGACCTGGGTATCGGAGCATCCCGACAAGGGCATGCCGTTCCTGCGGGAACTCTACCGCGAGTGGCCGTTTTTCCGCACTCTGCTGTCGAACATGGATATGGTGCTGGCCAAGAGCTCGATCGCGATCGCCTCGCGTTATGCCGAACTGGTGCCGGATACGACGCTACGCGAAACTATCTTCGGACGCATCCGGCGCGAATGGCACACCTCGATCGAGACGCTGTTGGACATCATGGGCCAGGAGCGGCTGCTGCAGGGCAATCCGCTTTTGGAGCGCTCGATCCGCAACCGCTTTCCCTATCTCGATCCGTTGAACCACGTGCAGGTCGAATTGCTGAAGGAGCATCGCGCGCAGAATCCGGATGAACAGGTTCTGCGCGGGATTCAGCTCACCATCAACGGCATTTCGGCGGGACTGAGGAATAGCGGGTAGTTGTCATTCCGGATCCATGCGAAGACGCATGTCCCGGAATGATGCGAGAGAGAAGCTTCTCCGTCATTGCGAGCGCAGCGAAGCAATCCATAGGGCGGTGTAAAGAAAGAATGGATTGCTTCGTCGCTTCGCTCCTCGCAATGACGGGAGCGAACTAATACCCCTCAACAATTATGCGCGCCCTGGGTCTCGACATAGACCGCGTACAGCGACTGGCTGGCCGTCATGAACAGGCGGTTTCGCTTCTTGCCGCCGAAGCAGACATTGGCGCAGGTCTCGGGTAGACGAATCTGACCGATACGTCCGCCGTCCGGCGCAAAGATCTGGACGCCGTCATAGCCGTCGCCGACCCAGCCCGCGCCGACCCAGATGTTGCCCTCGGTGTCGACCCGCATGCCATCCGGGAATCCCGACTTGCCGTCGAGGGTCATGTCGATCAGCGTGCGCGGGTTCGAGAGCTTGTCGCCGTTGAGATCGTATTGCCAGACGATGTTCTTGGCGTTGGGGTAGTGGGTGATGCCGGTGTCGCAGACATAGACTTTCTTGTAGTCGTGGCTGAAGGCGATGCCGTTCGGCTTGAACGGTTCGTCGGCGACCTTGCTGACTTGCCCGGTCTGGGCGTCGAGCCGGTACACCGCTTCCTTTTGATAGGGCTGTACCGAGCCGGTATTGGCCTTCTGCCCTTCGTAGATGCTGACCGCGCCATAGCCGGGATCGGTGAACCAGATCGACTTGTCGTTGGGGTGAACGACGACGTCGTTTGGCCCATTGAGCTGTTTGCCGTTGGCTTGCTCGGCCAGCGCCGTGATCGTTCCGTTATGTTCGTAACGGACCAGCCGGGTTCGTTCGCACGTGACCTGCCGCCCCTCGAAATCGAAGGTGTTGCCGTTGCCCTCGTTGGAGGGCTTGTGAAACTGTTCCGAAATGTGGCCGTCATCGTCGAGATAACGCAGCTGACGGTTATTGGGAATGTCGCTCCACACCAGATATTGACCCTGCGCGTTCCAGGCCGGGCCTTCGGCCCACAGGCAGCCGGTATACAGGCGCTTGATCGCGGTGTTGCCGACCTTGGCCTTGAAGCGCTTGGCGTCGATCACGACGATATCGGGGTCGGGATAGCGCTGCGGCTCGGCGTTGCGGCCGAAATCACGGGCCGATGCGTCGGTTGCGACCAGCGCCGTGGCGGCGATTGCTGCAGCGCCGCGCAACATATCGCGCCGGTCGACGACGGCTCCGGCTTTGTCATCTGAATGTATTGGATTTGTCATGGTTTCCTCCCGTTGTTTTTTTGTTGGGAGGAAAACCATGCGCCCACATTTCGGCATAAAGCGGGCGAAATTTGACAAAACAACCAGAGAGGGTGGGGGGCACCCATGTCGTCCCGGCGAAGGCCGGGACCTATACGCCGTGCCGTCGCATGGGGACGCTGAAGTTAGAAGTCTTGTGTAACAATTAACATAGGCGGCTATGGGTCCCGGCCTGCGCCGGGACGACTGGTGGAGATTGCTTGACTAAATCGCATCCCAGTTGAAAATGTCCGCCGAACGGTCGAGCTTGTAGAACGACGACTTCAGCGCCGGGATGCCGTGCTCGGCGAGGGTCTGCGGCGTCCAGCCTTCGGCGCGATGAATCGAGCGCAGCGGCCGTGACTGGCTCATCAGGAAGATCTCGTTCATGCGCACCGCAAAGATCTGCCCGGTCACGTCCTTGGCAGCGTCGCTGAGCAGGAACGCGCAGATCGGCGCGATCTTTTCCGGTCCCATCTGCTGAATTTTCGCCACCCGTGCCTTCTCGGCTTCGGTCTCGGTCGGGATCGTCCCGATCAGCCGGCTCCAGGCGAACGGCGAGACGCAGTTGGAGCGGACATGAAAGCGCTCCATGTCGAGCGCGATCGATTTCGACAGTCCGACGATGCCGAGCTTGGCCGCGGCATAATTGGCCTGGCCGAAATTGCCGACCAGGCCGGAGGTCGAGGTGAAATGCACGAATGCGCCGCTCTCCTGCTCGCGAAACAGCCGTGCGGCGGCATGCGAGACGTAGAACGAGCCCATCAGATGCACCTTGATGACGGACTCGAAGGCGTCGATGCTCATGCGATGGAAGATCGCGTCGCGCAGGATGCCGGCATTGTTGACCACGCCGTCGAGCTTGCCGTAGGTGTCGATCGCGGTCTTGACGATCTTGCTGGCTGGAATCGCCTCGGCAACGGTTTCGAAATTCGCCACCGCGGTTCCGCCGCGCTTTTTGATTTCCTCGACCACTTCTTCGGCCGGCGCGGCACTCGTTCCCGAGCCGTCGGCGGCGCCGCCGGGATCGTTGACCACGACCTTGGCGCCTTCAGCGGCGCACAACAGCGCGATCTCGCGGCCGATGCCGCGCCCGGCGCCGGTAACGATGACGACCTTGTCCTGGAGTGATTTGGTGCTGGTCATGATTGCCTCCTTGTCCTGTTTCGCAGTTAGAGCGAAAACTCGTCATGCGCGGGCTTGACCCGCGCATCCATCCCTCTTCATGAGAGGATGGATTGCCGGGTCAAGCCCGGCAATGACAGATGTGATCACTAGTTTTCGTTCGTAAAAATGATCGTCCCTGATGCCGCGAACATGCCGCCGACGCCATGGCAGACCGAAATTTTGGCGTCCTTGACCTGGGCCGGCGCGATGCCGCGCATCTGACGCACGCTCTCCTGCAGCGCGTACATGCCGTACATGCCGGAATGCATGTAGCTCAGCCCGCCGCCGTTGGTATTGAGCGGCAATCTGCCACCCGGTCGCGTGTGGCCGTCGGCGATGAACTTTCCGGTCTCTTCGTGGGGCATGAAGCCGAGGTCGCCGAGACCGTAGAGCGGCAGATGCGCGAACGCGTCGTAAATCATCAGGTGATCGACGTCCTTGTGGCCGATGCCGGCCTCCCTGAAGGCCAGGGGACCTGCGACCTTGAAGGCGCGCGAACTGTCGAACGTCTGCATCTGGCTGACCATCGGCGTCTCCACGCTCTCGCCAGTGCCCAGGATGTAGACCGGCTTCCTCGGAAAGTCCTTTGCGCGGTCGGCCGAAGTCAGGATCAGCGCGCCGCCGCCGTCGGTGACGAGACAGCATTGCAGGATGCGGAACGGATAGGCGATCATCCGTGAATTGAGGACGTCCTCGACCGTGATCGGAGTTTTCATGGTGGCGCGCGGATTCTTCGCGGCCCATTCACGCTGCACCACCGCGACCATGGCGATCTGTTCATGGGTGATGCCGTGGGTCTTCATGTAGCGCAGCACCGGGATCGGAAACATGCTGGCCGGGGTGGAGACGCCGTAGGGAAGCTCGAACTGGCCGTTGAGGCTGTCGGGGCCGATCATGCGCGGGGTGCGGCCGATGTTCGACTTGCCGCTCTCGGCATGGGTGATCAGCACGGTCTTGCACAGGCCGGCCTCGATCGCCGCGGCGGCATGACGCACATGGAGCATGAAGGAGTACCGTCGACCCAGGTCGGCGTGATGCCAAGATAATGCGCGATCTGCTGCGGCGTTTCGACCGCCGTTGCAAAACCGTCGATGTCGGACAGTTTCAGCCCGGCGTCGGCGATGGCGTTGAGGGCCGCATCGGCATGCAACTGGATCTGCGAGACATTGGGAATAACCCCGAGTTCGGTGGTTTCGGCCGCGCCGACGACGGCAACCTGGTTTTGGCGCATGACGCTCAGCCCTTCGCCGGACGAAACAGGGGAAGGGTGATGTTGTCGTCGAGTTTTTCGAACGCGACTTCCAGCTTCATGTCGAGTTCGAGCGCTTCGGGCGTCTGCGGACAATCGACGATGTTGCTCATCATGCGCGGACCCTCATCCAGTTCCACCACCGCGATGGCGTAAGGCGGCGTGAAGCCCGGAACCGGGCGGTGATGGATCACGTAGCTGTAGAGCGTTGCCTTGCCGCTGGCCTTGAACACGCTGACCTTGCGCGAGGCGCAGGCGGGGCAGAACGGTCGCGGCGGGAAATAGACATTGGCGCAGGCGTCGCAGCGCTGCAGCCGCAATTCGCCGGCCTGCGTGCCGTCCCAGAAATGCTGGGTTTCCGGTGTCGGTTTCGGGCGCGCACGCGCGGGTTCGGCCATGATCCCAGATTCCTCCCTGGGCGGGTCTGGTTCGGCCCGCCTGTTGACGATCTTGATGCGACATTGGACTGTCCCGCGTCAACGGTCCAGTCAGCCCAGCGCATGCGGCGTATTCCGGCACACGCACAATGGATTAGCCCGGAGCGCTTGTATCCCGGCGACCCCCCGCGCTATTGTCCGTCGGAACGAAGGATACCGGGAGGATTTCATGTTGAGGATGACGGGCGCGCTGGTGCTTGCGGGTATGACATTTGCCGCGCCGGCCTTTGCCATGGATGCGCCGGCAGAAATCAAGATCGGCACGCTCTATGCGTCATCCGGCCGCTACGCCTCGATTTCGATGCCGGTTTTCAGCGCGCTCAAGCTCTGGGCCGACCAGAAGAACGCCGACGGCGGCGCCTATGTGAAGGCGTTCGACAAGAAAATCCCGATCAAGCTGATCGCCTATGACGATCAGAGCAACACCGCGACCGCGTCGACGCTCTATAACCAGCTCGTTACGCAGGATAAGGTCGATCTCCTGGTCGCGGATTCCGGTTCGGTGCTGACCGCGCCCGCGGTGGCGATCGCGCGCGACCGCAAGGTGTTCCTGTTCGACCAGACCGGAACCGGCGCCAGCTTCTTTTCCAAGGACAATCCCTACATCGCGCTGATGGCGGACCCGGTCTCGACGGTCTGGCCCAAGCCTGTCGCGGACTTCGTTTCACATGATGGACCGGGTCTCGGAATCAAGAAGATCGCCATTCTCTACTCGACCAACGAGTTCACCGGCACCCAGGCCAACGCCTTCCGCAAGTTCGTCAAGGATTCCGGCGCGCCGATCGAGATCGTCTACGATCAGGGCATTCCGACCGAGACCACCAACTACACCGTCATCATCAACAACATCAACAATACCCAGCCGGACGCGGTGATCCATTTCGGATACGCGCCGAACGATATTGCATTCCTGCGCAACGTCGCGGATGTCGGCGTCAAGTTCAACATGCTGTTCTGCATCTATGCCGGCCTCGAGACCGAGCTCTTGGAAAAGAATGTCGGCGAGAAGGGCCTTGAGCACGTCTTCACCTATGTGCCGCCCTCGGAGCTGGAATATCCGGTCAATTTCGGCATGAACATGAAGGATTACAAAGCCGCCTGGGACAAGAAATATCCCGACGGCAAGATCGAGTTCGGCTTCAACGCCGTCGCCGGATATACCACTGGGCTCGTGATCGAGAAGACGCTTTCGGTTGCGGCCAGCCTCGATCAGCTCGAGCTGCGCCGCGCCGTGTTCAGCCTGTCCGGAGAGCTCAAGACACTCGACGGGACGTTCGCACTCGACGAAACCGGCGGCCAGATCGGCGAGTTGACGCCGCTCGGGCAACTCGTACTCGACGATCACGGCCACATCCGGTTTGTCTCGCTCTACCCGCACGAAACCGCCAACGGCAAACCGGTCTATCCGCGTCCATGAATAAAGCGCAGCGTGGAAACCGGATGCCGGGAGTGACGCGCCGATGATCTATGCGCTCGTCGCCGGCGTTCTGTTCGGTCTTTATTTCAGTCTGGTCGGTATCGGTCTCAATCTCGTGTTCGGCGTCATGCGCATCGTCAACCTCGCGCATGGCGACTTTCTCATGCTCGGCGCGTTCGTGGCGTTCGGCGTCGTGACGCTGGCCGGGATCGACCCCTTGTTCGCGGTGCCGCTGGCGTTCGTGATTTTCCTGGCCGTCGGCATGCTGCTCTATTGGGTGCTGGTGCCGCGCCTGCAGGGGTCGGTGAACCCTGAAATGCTGTCGATCATCCTGTTCTTCGGCCTGTCGCAGGTGATCGAGGCGGTGACGACGATTTTCTTCGGGACCAGCGAGCGCTCGATCCAGAGCCGCGCGCTCGGAACTGTATTCTCGACCATCAAGGTCAAGCTGTTCGGCGGCAAGCCGGACAGCGGCGGACCGATCCAGATCTTCGGCCAGGGATTTCCGGCATCCTGGGTGATCGCGGCCATCACCAGCCTGATCGCGATCGCGCTGGTCTACGTCTATCTGTACCGGACCAGGCTCGGCACCCTGACCCGCGCGGTGATGTCGCGGCGCGACGAGGCCTTTGCGACCGGCATCGATGTCGATCGCGTCTCTGCTGCGGCCTTCGGCGTCGGACTGGGGCTTGCGGCGGTCGCAGGCATCTTCGCGCCCTTCATGTTCGGATCGGTAACGCCGGCCTTCGGCGCCGATGCAACGGTCACGTCGTTTGCGATCGTGGTGCTGGGATCGCTCGGCAATCCCTTGGGCACAGCGCTGGGCGGCGTGGTCTACGGCGTCTGCTACATGCTGGTGCAGACCTATCTCAGTTCCTGGGCCGACCTTTTGCCCTATGTGCTCTTGATTTTCATCCTGCTGCTGCGGCCAAGCGGTCTGCTCGGAAGGCGGGTGCGTGTTGCCTAGCGCCTTCAAACACACCCTGTTCATCATCGTGCCCCTGCTTGCCGTCTTCGCGGTGCTGCCGGGCGTCTACCAGAATCATCTGCTGCTGTTCAATTTCGTGATCTTTCTCATCCTGGCCCAGGGCGTGAATATCATCTACGGCTTCACGGGTTATCTGCCGTTCGGCTATGTCGGCTTCTTCGGCGCCGGGGCCTACGGCTTTGCGATCCTGGTGATGCACTATCAGGCGCCGGCGGCGCTCGCGGTGCTGGTTGCCGGGCTGGTCGGGGTCGCGCTGGGGCTGTTGCTGACGCCGCTATTGCGTCTCTCCGGCGCCTATTTCGCCATCGCCAATCTCGCGGCTTCGCTGGCGGTGCTTCACTTCGTCGCCAATCCGGCGCTCGAGAGCATTACGCGCGGTCCTTATGGTGTTTCGCTCACCGGCACGTTCGATCCGACGCAGGCCTATGCGGCCGCCCTCGTCGTGCTGGCGTTGACGCTGGGCATTGTCGTGTTCCTGAAAAACTCCCGCTTTGGCCTCGCCTTGCAGGCGGTGCGGGAAGACGCGGTCTCGGCGTCGATGGCCGGTGTCGACGTGGTGCGGATGCGCGTGATCGCGTGGCTGGCGTCGGCATTGGTGGCCGGTCTCGCCGGTGGCGTTTACGCCTGGTATGTGTCGGTGTTCTATCCCGACAATGTGTTCAGCGGCGATTTCTCGATCTTTGCGATCGTGTTCGCGCTGTTCGGCGGTGTCGCCACCATCAGCGGCCCGATCGTGGGCGTCATTATTCTCTACGGCATCTACAATCTGATCGGATTCACCACGCCGCAATATTTCCAGCTGATCTACGGACTGTTGATCATGGGGCTGGTGCTGTTTCTCCCCGCGGGCCTGGTTTCGCTCGCAACCCGCAGGGGCTGGCATGTCCCCTGACAGCGCGCCCATCCTCAACGTCTCGAAACTGATCAAACGCTTCGGAGGCTTCCATGCGCTCGACGGATTGAGCTTCCATGTCGCATCCGGCGAAATCCTGGGATTGGTCGGTCCCAACGGTTCCGGCAAGACCACGGCGATCAATGTGATCTCCGGTCTCTACGCCCCTGACGGCGGCGGGGTGGTGCTGGATGGCGCCGCGATCGGCGGGGTCACGTCGCACAAACTGGTTCACCGCGGCATCAACCGCACGTTTCAGGTTCCAAAGCCCTTTCTGTCGCTGACGGTGCGCCAGAATATCGAGGTTGCGCTGGCCTATGGGCGGGCCGCGGTGGCCCCGCCCGATATGGCCGCGCTGCTTGACGAGTATCGGCTGACCGAGGTTGCCGACCGGCCGGCGGCCGATCTGAACAATGCGCAGCAAAAGATGCTCGATCTGGTGCGCGCGCTCGCCACCGGTCCGCGGCTATTGCTGCTCGATGAACTCGCTGCCGGGCTCAATCCGGCGGAACTCGACTGGATCGCCGGACAGATCAAGGCGCTGGCGCAGGCCGGGATGGCGATCATCGTGGTCGAGCATCTGATGGGTTTCATCGAGCAGATCACCGATCGCGTCATTGTCATGAACGCCGGCAAGGAGATTTTTGAGGGCAAGCTCGCGGTCGCGGTGCAGGTGCCGCAGGTCATCGAAGTGTTTCTGGGAGGCGAGCATGCCGCCTGAAGGCGCTCCGCTGCTGCAAGCCGCTGGCATCGATGCCGGCTACGGCACCATGCAGGTGCTGTGGGGCGTCGATCTCGATGTCCGCGCCGGCGAGACGGTGCTGCTGCTCGGCGCCAATGGTGCGGGCAAAACCACCTTTCTCAAATCGCTGGTCGGCCTGATCGAGGCGCGCCGGGGCAGCATCAAGCTCGGCGACCGGGACCTGACGCGGATGCGCTCCAGCGACCGGATGAAGCTCGGCATGACCTACATGTCGGAACTCGCGGTGTTTCCCGATTTGTCGATCGAGGAAAACATCCGGGTCGGCGCCCAGGCGCTGGGGCATGCCGATCCCGGCGCCCGGGTCGAGGAACTTTATGGCCTGTTTCCGGCATTGCGCGAAAAACGCCGGGCGCCGGCATCCAGCCTGTCCGGCGGCCAGCGCAAGATGCTGGGCATCGCCAAGGCCCTTGCCGCCGAGCCCAGGCTGTTGGTGATGGACGAACCGTCGGCCGGGCTGTCGCCGCTGTTCGTCAAGGAAGTCATTCGCATCCTGAGCGATTTGCGCGGCAAGGGGTTGGCGTTGTTGATTGCCGAGCAGAATATCGGTTTCCTTGAAGTGGCGACGCGGGTATTTGTGCTGGAAGGGGGTCGTATCCGCTTTTCCGGCACGGTTGCGGAAATGACCGACAACGAGGCGCTGCGGCGCGCTTATTTCGGACTGAAGTGATGCGCACGATCAGGATAGGATCCGGCGCGGGCTATTCGGGCGATCGCATCGAGCCCGCGGTCGAACTCGCCGAAAAGGGCGGCATCCAGTATCTGGTATTCGAGTGCCTCGGCGAGCGTACCGTCGCGCTGGCGCAGCAGGCGCGCATGAAAAACCCCGATGCCGGTTTCGATCCGCTGCTGGAAGAGCGGATGCGCGCGGTGCTGCCGCTCTGCGCCGCCAAAGGCATCAAGATCGTGACCAATATGGGCGCCGCCAATCCGGTCGCGGCCGCCCGCAAGACCGCCGAGATCGCAAAATCGCTCGGACTGTCGTCGCTCAAGATCGCCGCCATCGTCGGCGACGACGTGCTCGACGCCTGCAAGGATGGCGATCTCCGGATCATGGAGTTCGACGGTTCGATCAAGCAGCTCGGCAACCGGCTGTTGTCGGCCAATGCCTATCTCGGCGCCGAGCCGATGGCGCAGGCGCTGAACGGCGGCGCCGATATTGTGATCACCGGCCGGGCCTCCGATCCCGCGCTGTTTCTGGCGCCGATGATTCACGCCTTCGGCTGGGCGATGGATGACTGGAATCTGCTGGGGCAGGGCACGGTCGCCGGGCATTTGCTGGAATGCGCGGGGCAGATCACCGGCGGTTACTTCGCCGATCCCGGCTACAAGGATGTTCCCGATCTGGCGCGGCTCGGTTTTCC
>NZ_JBEKCZ010000231.1:0-8161 GCF_050014615.1 Bradyrhizobium sp.
CTGCTCATCGAGAGATTCCTTGGACAGATTCCTGGGAGAAATTCCTTGTGGCCCGCCGCGCCGGCGACCGCCCTTTTCATGATTGGATTGCAATGGACCAAACTTCGTCAAGGTGCAACGCTGCAGTGCAGTGTTGACCGTCTGCGTGACGGCGGCCTAACAGTTGAAAATTCACCTGTCACACCCTGTCCAGCACCCCCATTCGAAAGAGTAATCCCATGGATCTTCATTTACGCGGCAAACGCGTCCTGATCACCGGCGCATCGAAGGGTATTGGCGCGGCGGCGGCCGAAGCCTTTGCCGAGGAAGGCTGCCATATCATGCTCGCGGCACGCAACGGCGATCAATTGAAGGCGCTGGCGGAGCGCCTGCGCTCGGCCCATCAAATCGACGCCACGGCTCATGTCGTCGACCTGCGCAAGCCCGAAGATATCGTCAGGCTGGTGAAGGACGCGGCCGACATCGATATCCTGGTCAACAATGCCGGCGATATTCCGGGCGGCTCGGTCGACAAGATCGACGAGCCGACCTGGCGTCACGCCTGGGAGCTCAAGGTATTCGGCTATATTAACATCACCCGCGCGATCTATGCGCAGATGAAGGCGCGCGGCCATGGCGTGATCGTCAACGATATCGGCGTCGCCGGCGAAAAGTTCGACGCCAATTATATCTGCGGCAGCACCGGCAACGCCGCGCTGATGGCGTTCACCCGCGCGCTGGGCGGCAAGAGCCTCGCCGACAACATCCGCGTGGTCGGGATCAACCCCGGCCCTGTTGGCACCGACCGCCACATCACGCTGTTGAAAACCCGGGCCAAGAACCAGTTCGGCGACGAAACCCGCTACAAGGAATTTCAGAAGGGCCTGCCGCTCGGCCGCCCCGCGCATGCCCGGGAAATCGGCGACCTGATGGCGTTCCTCGCCTCCGACCGCTCCGGCTATACATCGGGCGTGATCTATACCGTCGACGGCGGGATCAGCGCGGGATGGGGTTAGGGCTTCATGCGGCGCGCACGCCGGGCACTGCCGTCACCGCCTTCACACGTGCTGTCTCCTCGGGCGTGAACGCGTCCTCGATGATCGCGTTGAAACAACGCGCCGCCGCAATGGCACGCGTGGGTGCGTCCGGTTCGGCATCAGGCCCGGTCAGGCGGAACGAGGCCGGCGACAACGGGCCGAACCATAATGCGCGTTCGAGCGCCGGCCATGCCGCCGGACGCGGCTCGACGCCCGCATGGGCAGCAAAAAGCGTTGCCAACGCGTGCATGGGAACATCGCGCGGACCACCTCGGCGTGCTCTTGCCGCCGAAACGCCCTCTTGCATCGTCTCCAAGGATGGCATCGGCCGCAGTCCGGCCCACACATAGGCAAGCCAGCGCGCCTGCAATTCGAGCACCGGGAAATATGGCCCGACCAGCGGATAAAGGCCGATGAAACCGAGACCGTCCAGATCGGGATGCAGCGTGTGGTCGTGCAGGTCGACGTGGTAGCCGTCGAGACCCAGGCTCGCGGCGATCGTCTCGCTGACGAACGGCAGCGTAAGTTTGAAGCCGGTGCCGAAAATGACCGCATCGAAGGCGTCGCTCGATCGGTCGGCAAAGTGCACGGTCTGGCCGTCGACCGCCTCGATCCACGGCCGCGGCTGGATGCGTCCTTCCGCTACCAACGCGAGATAATTTTGCGACTGGGTCAAGCCGGCGGCGAAGATGTTGTCGTCTGGCCTCGGCGCACCGAATTGTTCGGGGCTGCCGCAGCTCTCCACCACCATTTGCTTCATCCCCGCCGCGATCGCCTCCGGCGGCAACACCCGTCCGGCCTGCGCGGCGAAGCGGGTGAAAGCAACGTGGTCGGTCGGCACGCCAGCAAGGAGCTTTTGCAATACATAGCGCTGGCGGCGCATGGCGACGGAGACCTTCGCGGCACCTGACGCCGCCAGCTCGCTTGCAATTTCAAGCGCACTGATCGAACAACCGGTAACGAGCACAGATTGCCCGCGATAGGACTCGGCGCCTCGATATTGCGAGCTATGAATAGCGCCGCCGCGGCCGGCAAACCCACTCAGCCCGGTAATTGCAGGCATGTCGGGCGTCGTGCAGCAGCCCGTCGCGACCACGACGCGCGAAAACAGTTCCGATACGGTACTCTCGTCGCGTCGCGAGCGGACGATCCAGCCCCCATTGGGGCCGCGATCCAAACCTTCGACGGGGGTCGACAGGCGAAGATGTGACGTGAGCCCGACCGTCTCTGAATATTGCTTCAAGTAGGCCAGCATATCGACGTGGCTCGGATAGACATTGGTCCCTGAGGGGTGATCGAGATCGCTAAAAGCCGTCAGCACCCGGCTGGTATTGGTGCGCATGCCCGGCCAGACAGCGCTCACAGGCGACGCCGCGTTCCATTGTCCTCCGATCGCCGCCGCAGCTTCGAAGACGACCGGCTCGAAGCCGTGCTTCTTGAGGAAACGGGCGGTCACAAGGCCTGCCGGTCCCCCGCCGATGATGGCGACGGTCCGTTCGGGCATGCGGATCGGATCGAGAGAAGCATTCATGGCGCGGATCCTCTGCTTGGTCAGCCGGAACCGTAGGCTTTTCTAGAACGCGCTGTTCCTAAATGTTTCCTAAGCGCCTGATCCCTTTTACTAAGTCATTGCTAACCGCTAGAATTGGCCAATGCTGGGAACAGATCGAAAACCGATCGACGCCGCGCTGGCCGCTTTCCTGGAAAGCCCGGTGATGATCATCGCAGGCAGTTGCGACGATGGCCTGCTGCCGCAGATTGCCCGAGCGGCCGGCGCGATCGTCGATCGCGCCAAAGGTCGCGTCGACCTCGTCGTCTCAGGCTCGCAATGGCCGCAGACGATCGCCAACGTCCGCCGCAATGGGCGGCTCGCCGTCACCTTCGCGCGGCCCGCTGATTATGTCTCATACCAGGTGAAAGGTCGCGCTGCGGTCATCCCCGCTTCCGCCGCCCATCGGCAACGCGCCCGGCGCTACATCGCGGCGATGACCGAGACGTTCGTGGGGCTCGGTCTCGACCGGGCGGTCGCGGCACCCTGGCTCATCGACCTGGAACCGCAGGTCCTGCGCCTCGCGATCGAGATGATTTTCGTGCAGACGCCCGGCGAAAAGGCCGGCCGCCTTCTCGAGTCCTCTTCATGACGATCCGCCTGCGCGATCTCCAGGCCTGTTTCGAAGGCGTCATTCCCTCGATCATCGCGACCGCGTCGCAAGACGGTATTCCCAACATTTCCTATCTTTCGCACGTCGCGCTTGTCGATGACGATCATGTGGCGCTCTCGGATCAATTCTTTTCCAAAACCGCCGCCAACATCCGTGCCAACAACAACGCCGCTGTCATGCTGGTCGATCCGCGTGATGGCAACCAATACCGGCTGTCCGTCATATTTGAGGGCGCACTCGACAGTGGCGCGCTGTTCGAAACCATGGCGGCCGAGCTTCGCGCCAGCAGCGCGCAACTCGGGATGGCCGACGTGATGCGTCTGCGCGGCGTACACCTTTATCGCGTTGCGTCCGTGGAGGCCGTTCCGTCGCCCGGCGCAGCGATGGCAGCTTCGTTGCCGGCGGCGAACCTGCATCTAGGCGCGGCTGCGATACTGGCTGCCCGGATTTCCGAACAAAGCGAGATAGACGCGATCGTCGACGCGGTGCTGGACGGCCTGCGCGACAATTTCGGCTATACCAACACGATGCTGCTTGTGAAATACCCCACCGGCGAACGCCTGGTTACGATCGGCAGTCGCGGCTATTCGTGGACGGGCATCGGCTCGGAAGTAGCGATCGGTGAAGCGACTATCGGGGTAGCCGCCGCCGAGCGCCGCGCCGTTCGCATCAGCGATATGAGCCGCGTTCGCCGGTTCGGCGCCGCCATCCGAGCCTCGGCAGCGGACGAGAATCAGACCCGCACCATCGCTTTGCCAGGGATACAGGATGCCATGAGCCAGATGGCGCTGCCAATGATCGCGGGAGGTACCTTGCGCGGCGTGCTGTTTCTCGAAAGCGCCGAGCGTCTCGCTTTTCCGAAAGATGTCGAAACGGCGCTCTCGATCGTGGCAAGCAATGCGGCGGCAGCCCTTGCGCTCGCGGACAATACGAGTGGCAACGAGCAATCGTTGGTCACCTCGCAAGGCAACGGTGCCTTGGCGGGACGACCCTTTAGCGTTGTTCACCACCTGTTTGATGACAGCGTATTCATCGACGGAGAATACCTGATCAAAGGCGTTTCGGGTCGGCTCCTGGTTCATCTGCTCGGGCTGCATCTGCGAGAGGGTCGTGCGGACTTCACCAATCGCGAGATGCGGCTCTCCGATGAATTGCGATTGCCCGATTTCAAGGACAATCTGGAGACCCGCCTGCTCCTGCTCCGACGGCGGCTCGAGGAAAAGGCTGCTCCAATCCGCCTGAAGCGAACCGGTCGCGGAAAACTCAGGCTGGAAATGGCTGGACCGGCGCTTCTTGAGTCGCGGTGAGCTTATGAGTTCACGCCTCGATCAACCCGGTATCCGCTCAAACAGCTGCCGGATCAGCATCGTGATCCGCCCCGTCGGCGACGCCAATTCGTTCATCACACTGAAATGATCGGCGCCGGGGATTTCTTCGTAAGCGACGGGCCGTCCGTATTTGGCGCGCTGACAGGCAAAGTCCGCGGTCTGCTTGCGCAGCAGCGGCAGTTCGGCACCGCCGACCACCAGCGACAGCGGCTTCATTGGGCCAGCGGCCTGCATCATCGGCGAGTTGCGGTGAGACATGGCTTCGTCGAGCCCCAATTTGAGGTTGAGATAGCTGTGGCGGATCGGCTCGAGATCGTAGATGCCGCTGATGGCGATGCCGCCGCCTACCTTGGGGTGCGACAGCGCCATCGCCGTCAAATGCCCGCCGGCGGACCATCCGGAAACGGCGATCCGGCCCGCGTCGCCGCCAAGGGCCGGCAATTGTCCGGCCAGAAAATCGATCCCGGCATTGATTTCGGCGACGATCTCATCGAGCGTAGCCTCGGGCGCGAGCGTGTAGCCGATCAGGGCGACGTTGATGCCATGCGCCATCGGGCCGCCGGCAAATACCGAGAAATCCTCCTTGGCCCGCATCTGCCAGTAGCCGCCGTGGATGAATACCAGCGTCGGCGCCTTCCCGGCAGCCTTGAGGAAGTCGATGCGATTGCGTTCGCGCGGGCCATATCGGAGGTCGAGATGATCGGAATGCCGGGCGCGCAATTCCTGGGAAAGCCGGTTCCAGCCGGCGACGATGTCGCCACTGCCGGCTACAGCCGCGCCGTTGTTGAGACCGCTATCGCGATCCTGCTGGCTCATGCCGCGCCAGTCGGGCGCGTCGAACGGGGTACTCATTCTCAGGTCTCCAAATCGCGGCTTGGTTTCCACTTTGCCGGAAAATGTTTTACAGGGCTACACCATCCGCTACCCGGGAGCGGAACGAAAGGGAGAACAGAGTGTCATCGGATCAGGGACTGGTGCGGGCCACGGCGTGCGCGATCATCGATAAACTCAAGTCAGGCGAAGTCACCCCGCTTGATTTGCTCGACGTGCTGGAGCGACGCATCACCGAAGTTGACGGCAAAGTGAACGCCCTGCCGACCCTGTGCTTCGATCGCGCCCGGACCCGCGCCAAGGCCCTGATGAACAAACCGGTCGGTGATCGCGGACTGCTCGCGGGCCTGCCGATCCCGATCAAGGACCTCACCAATGTCGAGGGTGTTCTGACCACGCAGGGCTCGCCGATCTATAAAGAAAACGTCCCCGCGCGCTCCGATCTTGTGGTCGAACATCTCGAAAGCCATGGCGGCCTGATCTACGCCAAATCGAACACGCCGGAGTTCGGCGCCGGCGCCAACACGTTCAACGAGGTATTCGGCGCGACGCTGAACCCCTGGGATCTGTCGCGCTCCGCCGCCGGCTCCTCGGGCGGTGCCGCCGTGGCGCTGGCCACCGGAATGGCGTGGCTCGCCCACGGTACCGACATGGGCGGCTCGCTGCGCAATCCCGCCAGCTTCTGCGGCATCGTCGGCCTGCGGCCGAGCATCGGCCGGGTCGCGCATACCCCGGCGGCGAAGATCGATCGCAATCTCGGTGTCCATGGCCCGATGGCGCGCAATGTCGAGGATCTGGCGCTGCTGCTGGACGCCATGAGCGGCGAGCATCCGGCCGATCCGCTGTCGCTGCCCGCGCTGCCAGCGTCGTTCCTGTCCGCGGCGCGCTCCGGCAAGAAACCGAAGCGCGTCGCCTATTCGCCCGATCTTGGAATTACCCCTGTCGATCCCGAGGTCGCCGCCATCACCCGGAAGGCGGCGGCGCGTTTCGCCGAGGCCGGGGTGATCGTCGAAGAAGCGCATCCTGATCTGCGCGAAGCCCATGAATGTTTCCATGTGCTGCGCGCCTTTGATTTTGCGATCAGCAAGGCGGCGCTGCTGCGTACTAAGCGCGACCAGCTGAAACCGGAAGTGATCTGGAACATCGAGGAGGGCCTCAAGCTCACGGTGGCGCAGCTTGAGCGCGCCGAAGCCCAGCGCGTCGCGATGACCGCGCGTACGCTTGAATTTTTCAAAACCTATGACCTGCTGCTGACGCCGGCGACCATTGTCGCACCGTTTCCGATCGAGAACCGCTATGTCGCCGAATGCGCGGGCAAAAAATTTGACAACTACGTCGAATGGCTCGGCATCGTCTATGCGATTACCCTGGTCTGTTGCCCGGCCCTGTCATTGCCCTGCGGGTTCACCGCGTCAGGCCTGCCGGTCGGATTGCAAATGGTCGCTGCGCCACGTGGCGAGGCGCCACTGCTCGCCGGCGCCAGGATGCTGGAGGATATTCTGGGTGTCCGCGGCACCACGCCGATCGATCCAAGGCCAGCGCCGTAGTATCGACGATTTGGGCGCTGGTGAATAATGCCTGCCCCGCTATAATTGTCCGGGGAAACACCAATGCGCGACCACAAGCGCAACGACAGGGAACGCTCTCATGTCCGGAAAGCTGAAAATACACGTCGATCAGGGCAAATGTCAGGGACACGCCCGCTGCAAGTCGCTGGCGCCCGAACTGTTCGAGCTCGATGAACTCGGCAATGCGCACGAGGTCGGCGACGGTTCCGTGCCCGCGGGGCTCGAGGACAAAGCGTGGCTCGCCCAGACCAATTGTCCGGAGATCGCGATCGACGTCACCGAGGAGTGAACGCCTCGTCCAGAATTCCAGCCCATTTATGCAAAAACAATTTGAACGAACCAAGCCAGCAAGAACCAGGAGGAAATTGCCCTGATGTCCGATCACGCCCCCGTCACGGATTGGGTTCACGATTTCGACCACACCGATCCACGCTGGACTGAAAATCCGTTTCCGATCTGGGACGAACTGCGCGCCGAATGCCCCGTGGTTCACACCAGGCGTTTCCTCGGCTGTTACCTGCCGACCACCTATGAGGCGGTGAAACAGATCGCCTACGACACCGAGCACTTTTCCTCGCGCCGCATTATCGTGCGCGACGTCCGGCCCGAGATCACGAACTCGGCGCCGCCGATTACCTCCGATCCGCCGCAGCACAAGCCCGCCAAGCAGCTGCTGCTGCCGCCGTTCACGCCCGACGCCATGAAGAGACTGGAACCGCGGATTCGCGCGATCTGCAACGAGCTGATCGATCAATTCATCGCTGATGGAAAATGCGACGCCGCGGCGCGCTACAGCAAGCACATTCCGGTTCGCGCGATCGCTCACATGCTCGGCATCCCGGAAGCGGACGGCGAGCTCTTCATCAGATGGATTCACGAAATTCTCGAGCTAGGCATCAAGGATGATGACATCCTGATGCGGGCCGTTCACGAGATGACCGGATATTTCGTCGGCCAGATCGAGCAGCGCCGCAGGCATCCCACCGATGACCTGATTTCGACGCTGATGAACGCCCGGGACAGCAACGGCCAGCCGCTGTCGGACATGCATGTGCTGGGCTCGCTGCGGCTGCTCCTGATTGCCGGCATCGACACCACCTGGAGCGCGATCGGCGCTTCGCTGTGGCATCTGGCGAAAACACCCGAAGATCGCAACCGGCTAGTCGCCGAGCCGGCGCTGTTGCCGACTGCGGTCGAGGAACTGCTGCGCGCCTATTCGCCGGTGACGATGGCGCGCGAGGTCGTGAAGGAGACCG
>NZ_JBEKCZ010000232.1:0-8107 GCF_050014615.1 Bradyrhizobium sp.
TGGCTGTTTGACCTCGTCCGCCGAAGCTCAAATAGCGCGAGGATGGGTGGAGCGATCGCGTCCGCCATAGCTCAACGAGCGAAGGCGGAAGCGATACCCATCAATTGGAGTTTTGCGCAGGTGACGGGTTTCGCGAAGGGCTCAATCCATCCTACAGGACTGCAAATTTTGCCGAGCGGAAAATTTTACACGCGCTGCTTTTTCCTCCTAAGCAAGAATCGATCTATGACGTGTTGTCCGCCACGTGATCGACCGATCGCTTGCTCGCCGTCTTCTTGGCGCCCCGGCGCTGTGTTGGTGCGCACGGACAATGGTGGCATCGATCATCCTGTATAAATGCGCTCGAAAACCCCGCTCTTGGCCCACCGGTTGAAGCGCTGGCAGACGACTTGATTAAACTTTCAAATACCAAGCCCTTTCGAATGCCAGGTCCCTTCAAATGACAAGTCCTTTCAAATGCCCGTCTCGGCACGGCACTTGCTTCCTCTCACGTGGTATCGCTTAACCCTGGAGATTTATTGAGATGAGCGTAGGCCCTATCCCTCTGGTTGCCGTAGGAACCCTTTCTGGCAACCTGCCAACAGGCGCAGGCGCGAAGACTCTTGGCGCGCCTCCACTGGCTCCGGGTGAGTCATTCAAACCCGTCAGCCTTGACGAGAGCAATGCAGTCACTGGCTTGACGTTCGATCCTTTTCCGGCACCAAAAACCAGCGCGGATACGCCAGACACGGCGCTCATGCAGCAGCAACTCCTGGCTATTCAAGAGCGAAACCAATCATAATTCGACCAGGACGGAACGTCAGCACGCAGGATGGATGGAGCGACCGCGTCCGCCATAGCTCAACGAGCGAAGGCGGAAGCGATACCCATCAATTGGAGTTTTGCGCAAGTGATGGGTTTCGAGAAGGCCCATCCATCCTGCAGGACCAGGTCCTGCCATCATATTTAAAAAATTTATACAAAGTCGCTCGAGATCGACAATCTGCCGTCAACTCTACTCTTTGAGGACCGCTCAACCTCCGCGTGATAGGCTCGGCCACACAAGGCTAGGCACAGCGCGCGCGCAGCGGAAGTCGCACCAACCATGAAGCAATTTTTACTCGCTACCGTCGCCGGGTCGGTTTTTTTCCTAACCTCGGCGCTCTTCGATCAGCGGGCAGACGCGGCCTCCGACGAATTGGATTATTTCCATAAATGCGTTTACCAAGAGCTGACGGTCGCGCTACGTCGCTCCGTTATGATGTACGGTGAAGACGTCCTGCACCGTGACCACACTGACATTGACAACAGTGTATTTGCAATTTGCAGGCAACGATCAATCGATAACTCATACCGTATCGATGAGCTGACCTACGTTCACGACGCAGTAGAGGCGTTGTTTAAACAGGCCCAAAAGCTCACCGAATTGCAGCAGCAGTGGAAGGCTGACCCAGAGAAAGCTCTTGAGGATCAAGCAGTGCGGGCTTATTCCTTCTGTCTGGAAGGCACTTCGCGGCGTCTATCGCGCACTTCCAACGACGACGCTGAAGTAATTGAGCAAACAGCGTTCGCGGCATGCGCGAAAAACAAACAACTGGTATTCGATACATTTCGTGGCCACAGTCATTCCTTTAGCTCCGATGCGATGGCGACCTTGGAGCAGGAATTTCAGCGCAAATTGCCACAGATAGTCGTCAAAACGCGCGACGACGTACGGCAAGCCGCGCACCAATAGTGCTCGCTCCCGACGCCGATGGTTTGGTCGTGCTATGAGATGTCGAGTTTACGGCAGGCCAGTTCAGATGACAAAACCTACGGCGCCCCTGGCACGGCACCTACCGAAGATTGCCGGCCCAAATATCACTAGGTTGTAAACGCTAATTTCATCAACCTTCCGCTCGCCGAATGCTCAATTTTGGATTAAGCGGGTAGCGCGCAGGATGGGCGAAGCGACCTCGTCCGCCATAGCTCAACGAGCGAAGGCGGAACGATACCCATCGATTGCAGCCTACGCAGATGATGCGTTTCGCGAACGGCTCAACCAATCTGCCGAACTAATTACCGAGCTTGATGCCGGCATCCCCAATCACTTTCGCCCATTCGGGCGTTTCTTTCCTGATCACTGCGGCGAACTCGGCCGGCGTGTTGCCGACCGGCTCGAGGCCGAGCTCGTCGAACTTCTGGCGCAGCTGCGGCATCGCCAGCGCCTTGACGGTCTCATCATGCAATTTATCCAGAACATCGTTGGGCGTGCCTGATGGCGCGAGCAGGCCGAACCAGGGCACGGCCTCGAAGCCGGGGAATCCGGATTCCGCCATGGTCGGCAGTTCGGGCGCCAGCGCCGAGCGTTTGATCGAGGTGATCGCCAGCGCACGCAGTTTGCCTTCGCGCGCCAGCGGCAGCACGTTGACGATATTGGCAAACGACAGGCTGATCCGGCCGGCGACCAGGTCGGGCATCAGCGCCGTGGTGCCGCGATAGGGTACCGCTGCGATATCGAGATGCGCCATGTATTTGAACAATTCGGCGCCCAGATGCTGCGACGTGCCCACCCCGGCATGACCATAGGAAAGCTTGCCGGGTTTTGCTTGGGCGAGCGCCACCAGTTCCGCCACCGTCCGGACCGGCAGTTCGGGCGGAACGGCGAGCACGTTCGCCGCGATGAACACCTGCGAGATCGGTGCAAAATCCCTGACCGGATCGAATGACAGCGTTTCATACAGGCTGGGATTGATGACCAGCGAGGAGTTGCCGCCCATCAGCAGCGTGTAGCCGTCGGCGGCCGCCTTGGCGACGCGATCGGTGGCGATATTGCTGCCGGCGCCGGGAATATTCTCGACCACGAACGGCGCGCCCCAGACTTCCGCAAACCGGTCCGCCAGCATGCGCGCCACGAGGTCGGGAGCCGTGCCGGGTGTGAAGCCGACCAGGATCTTCACCGGCCGGTCCGGATAACGCGATTGCGCCGATGCCGTCGGCGCCGCCAGCAGCACCAGCAAAGCGGCGAACAGGCTCAAAGCGAGCTTCATCGTTTCCTCTCACGTCCCGCACGCCCGTTGTGTCCGGTCTTTGCCGCCGGACCTGCCAACAAGTGTCGCACCAGCCAGCAGCGGCTGCAAGGCGGCCGAGATCGCGATCGGCGACGGCCGCAGCCGCGGTCAGGCGACGCCTTCGAGCTGCTTGACGGCTTGGTCGGACAAAACGATCCCGGTCGTCGCCAGATTTTCCTTCAAATGCACCAACGACGAGGTGCCGGGAATGAGAAGGACATTGGCCGCGCGACGAAGCAGCCAGGCCAGCGCGACCTGCATCGGCGTAGCGCCGAGACTTGCGGCGACGGCGGACAAGGTCGACGATTGCAGCGGATTGAAACCGCCGAGCGGGAAAAACGGCACATAGGCGGTGCCGTCACGCGCCAGATCGTCAATCAGCGCGTCGTCGTCGCGGTGCGCCAGGTTGTAATAATTCTGCACGCAAACGATCTTGCAGATCCTGCGTGCTTCCGCAATTTGCGTTGGCGTGACGTTGCTCAGTCCGATGTGGCGTACCAGGCCTTTGCGTTGCAGTTCGGCAAGAACAGTGAGCGGCGCTTCGAGCGAGCCTTCGGCGGGGCCGTGCACGTCGAACATGCTGCGCAGGTTGACGACGTCGAGCACCTCGAGCCCAAGATTGCGCAGATTGTCGTGCACCGCCTGCGTCAGTTCATCCGGTGACATGGCCGGAATCCACGATCCATCGGCGCCGCGCCGTGCGCTGATTTTCGTGACGATGGTGAGATCGTCCGGGTATGGGTGCAGCGCTTCGCGGATGATCTGATTGGTGACGTGCGGACCGTAGAAATCGCTGGTGTCGATGTGGTTCACGCCTTGCGCGACGGCTTCGCGCAGGACCGCAAGCGCCCCGTCATGATCCCTGGGCGGGCCGAAAACGCCCGGGCCTGCAAGCTGCATGGCGCCATAGCCCATGCGATTAACGGCGCGGTCGCCGAGGGTGAAAGTGCCGGATTTTTGAACGCTGGTCATGGTCGTTCTCTTTAATTGTTGTTGCGACCACCCTCAGTTAGACCTTGCCGAAATGCACGAAAATAGGCACAATCTGCACGGGGCGTACGAAAATTCGAACAATGAAAGCCAATCTGGCTGACCTCAGTGCATTCGTGTCGGTGGCTCGCGCCGGCGGCTTTCGCGATGGCGCGCGCGCGAACGGCCTCAGCGCATCCGGCCTGAGCGAGGCGGTTCGCAGGCTGGAGGCGCAACTCGGCATCAGGCTGCTCAACCGAACAACGCGCAGTGTCGTTCCGACCGAGGCCGGCCAGCGCCTGCTGGAGCGGCTCACCCCCGCGCTAACCGAGGTCGAAGCCGCGATCGACGTGGCCCATGGCCTGAGTAACCGGCCTGCCGGGACGCTGAAGCTGAATGTCCCGGTCAGCGCGACGCGGCTGGTGCTGCCGGCGATCGTCCCGGCATTTCTCGCCGCCTATCCCGACATTCGCCTCGACATCATCGCCGAGGAAAATTTCGTCGACGTGCTGGCGGCCGGTTGCGACGCCGGCATCCGCTATGGCGAGCGGTTGGAGCAGGACATGATTGCGGTGCCGATCGGTCCGCGTCAGCAGCGTTTTTCCCTGGGCGCGGCCCCGGCCTATCTCGATCGACGAGGAAGACCCGGGCACCCGCGCGATCTGCTCGACCATACCTGTCTGCAAGGCCGGTTTCCGAGCGGGGCGACGATGAACTGGGAGTTCGAGCGCGACGGTGAAGTCGTCAAGGTCGACGCGACGGGACCCCTGACGGTGAGCCTCGGCGGCGCCACCGACCTTCTCGTCGACGTCGCGATCGCGGGCACCGGCATCGTGTCGTTGTTCGAGGACTGGCTGCGCCCGCATTTTGAAAGCGGCGCTCTCGAACGCGTTCTTGAACCCTGGTGGCAGCGTTTCCCGGGACCTTATCTCTATTATCCCGGGCGGCGGCTGGTGCCGGCGCCGCTGCGGGCTTTTGTCGATTTCATCAAGCTATCGGACCGCAAAATCTAGCGTGAGCCGAATGCGTCGGCGGTTTTACGGTCGGAAAAAAAGCAAGAGAACAAAAGGCCACGCGGGCATTACACCGCATGGCCTTTGCGAGACTGTCCCCCGGGCCCTCCAGAGATTCCGTCTCGGGGTGCATAGTGTGCGGGTCGGAGTGCCTGTCCAGGGTGCGATGGAATTACCCACAGTTCAGGCGACACGCCTCAACCAACCCGTCCGCTTCAAACAGCGTCTTTGGCAACTTTCAGGGGCGACGCCTTGACCGACTTGCTGGCTGGCTTGGCCGCGAACTCCATCGGCTCCTTCGTGAAAGGATTGATACCGCTGCGGGCTTCGGTGGCAGGCTTGTTCACGACCGACATTTTGGCGAAGCCGGGAATGACGAACTCGCCGGATTCATTCAGTTCCTTATAGCCCACAACCGCCATCTGCTCGATGACGGCCTTTACGTCTCCTTTGGAAACCTGAGTTCCCTCTGCAATTGCATCAATCAACTGATTCTTGGTCATCTTGGCCATGATGGATTCCTTTGTGAAGGCTCAGAACAATTCAAAGCGCATGAGCTACGCGGGGCGCGTTACTCGGTCTAAAACGCGGCAAAGCCACACAGTTCGCTTCTTGTTCATGCCTGTGGTCGTGAAGTCACCGGGCTTAAAACCTATCGAGGCCCAAAACGCAAGGAGCAGCTCGGCCTGTGCATGCCGCGGGTTGTCGATCGATCGCAACCGGACACCAAGCCAGTTTTCGAGGGCCTGGATGTGCTTGCTGACGACGGCCGGCGACAAACGCGCCTGACGCGCCGCGCCGGAAAGAAACCACGGCCCATGGTTTGTACCAATCGGGTCGCCACCGGCCCCTTTTGCCAAAAGGGCTTGGCTTGATATGTTTTATATGCTAAACATGCGTTCATGGATCAACAAAATTCAACCGACCCAGCCGAACCCTATGCATCCCCCGCGCCACGCGACGACGCGGCGGGAGACGAGCGCTATCTCGTACCCGCCTTGATGCGTGGCCTGCAGGTATTGCAAGCGCTGTCGGGTGAGACGCGACGCCTGTCGCTCTCGGAATTGGCCGAAGCAATCGGCGTGACCCGCTCGTCCGCCTATCGGCTGGTCTACACGCTCGACCATATGGGCTTCCTGAAATCGGACGCGCAGACCAAGACCTACACGCTCGGGCCGCAGGCGCTGCGGATCGGCTACGCCTATCTGAAGTCGCGCGATCTCGTCGCGGTCGCCGCCCCGCATCTGGAGCATCTGCGTGACGTCACCGGCTGGTCGGCGCATCTGGGCGAACTGCAAGGCCGCGACGTCGTCTATCTCGCCCGCGTGGCGACGCGCCGGTCGGTCGCCAGCAATGTGCAGGTCGGCGCGCGTCTACCGGCTCACGCCACCGCGATGGGCCGCGTTCTGCTGGCCGCGTTGCCCGAAAGCGAAGTCCGCGCACGCTATCGCGACACACCACTGCAATCCTATTCGACCCAGACGCCAGCGACCATCGAGGCCCTGCTGGCGCAATTGAAGATCGATCGGTCGAACGGTTTCGTGCTGCAGGATTCCGGTTTCGAACCCGGCGTCGCCAGCGTAGCGGCGCCGATCCGCGATGTTGCCGGCGACATCGTCGCCGCCATCAACGTTTCCGCGGTGACCATCCTGACCCGCGAGGGCGAACTGCATGGCGTTCTCAAGACCGAAATTCTCAAGGCCGCGGCAGCGCTGTCGCGCGACCTCGGCGCCGATCGCAATCAGGCGACACACGACAAGGCCTGACTTTTTTCAAACCAGAGGAGATGACCATGAACGAAATGAGCCCGCCCCCCGTCAAACATTCCTGGGACCGCCCCGCCGGCACCAGCTTCGAGGCCTGGATCAAAAGCCGCGTCGCCCGCGTCGCCGATCGGCCCTATGACTGGAACGCGCTCAAGTTCCAGGCCGATTTCGATCCCAAATACCGGCGCGCGCAAAAGCGCTTCATCGGCACCGGCGGCACCGGCGTTGCCGCCGACAGCAACGTGATCCCGGCCGAACATTTCACGCTCTCCAACATGATCCTGCCGGTCGGCGCCGAAGGACCGATGCATCTGCACACCGATGCCGAAGAGGTGTTTTTCGTCCTGCGCGGCAAGATCAAGGTGATGGTCGAACAGAACGGCGAAACCTACGACACGGTGCTCGGCGAACGTGACTGCATCTCGGTGCCGCCCGGCCTCTATCGCGGCGAGATCAATGTCGGCGACGAGGAAGCGATCATCATGGTGATGATCGGCTCGCCCAAGCCGGTGACGCCGACCTATCCGGCCGATCATCCGCTGTCGAAGGTCAAGCGCGGCTGAGACCCGGTCTTTAACAAGCGCGCGCAGCCGCGAACCCGAACGGCACCCTCCTCCCAACCGTGGAGGGATGCCGCCAAAACGTTCCCACCCCTTCAGGAGACATCGAACAGTGGCTCTTTCCGGCATAGACGCAGTCATCTTCGGCGTGACCGACATGGCTGAGGCAAAACGTTTCCTCGACGATTGGGGCGTGACGCAAATTTCTGTTGACGCCGACCGTCTGGTTTACCAGACCCGCGACGGCGCAGAGGTCATCGTGCGTCCGATCGACGCGCCTGACCTGCCGGCGCCGATCGAATCCGGCAACACCGTCCGTGAAGTGATCTGGGGCGCCGACAACGCGCAGGAACTGGACAAGACGCTCACCCGATTGAAGGCGGGCGGCGGAGTCGAAACCGGCGCTGATGGCCTCGCCCGGATTTGCGACCCGAACGGCCTGAGTATCGCCTTCCGCGTCAGCCGGCGCCGCGCGGTAGCCGTGGCCCCAACACCCGTCAATGCGCCGGGCGCGCATAATCGCGTCAATCGCCGCTCTCCAATCCACGAGCGCGCCCATCCGATCACCATCGGTCATGTCGTGATGTTCGCCGGCGACTTTCAGGCGATGCGCAGTTTCTACACTGAGCGTCTCGGCTTTGTGATCAGCGACGAATATCCAAATCACGGCGTCTTCACGCGCTGCCAAATCGTTGGCGAACATCACAATCTCTTTATTCTCAACCGTCCCGGAAAACCCGGCGTCAATCACGTCGCCTTCACGGTGTCCG
>NZ_JBEKCZ010000233.1:0-8103 GCF_050014615.1 Bradyrhizobium sp.
GCCGATACCAACGAGGAAGCGGCCAACAGCCAGGCGCTGTCGACCCGCCAGTCGATCGCGGTATCCGCGCTGTCGCTCGCCAACCAGTCGCAGCAGAGCGTGCTGCAGCTGCTGCGCTGATCTCACTAGCCAAGCTTCAAAGTCGCGGCCCGGGTAGCAATGCCCGGGCCGCAGCCATTTTTGGCGCCCTGGATCCATGGGTCAGCCGTACCGCCTCGAAAAACCCGACATCCGGCCCGATGGTTCGTGCTAAATTAGCGACAGGCGGCGGACGGACCATCCGATCTGCCATTTCGTCGCTGCAGGAGTTTAAGCGGAACATGCGCGGAACGGTTCGAAAAATCTCAATGCCGCGCCGGTTCCTCGCCGACCTCATGCACGCCTCAATCCGCGTGCCATTCGTTTCGCTGCGGCGAACCCTCAACATCCGTCAACTGATCGAGGCCCGCGCGATGATGGCGCAGCCGCCCGGCTTCGCGGCGATCTTCGTCAAGGCGTTCTGTCTGGTGGCGAAGGACGAACCCGTGCTGCGCACGCTTTACGCCAAATGGCCGTGGCCGCATTTTTATGAATTGCCGCGCAATGTCGGCGCGGTTGCGATCGCGCGCGTCGAAGACGGCGAGGATTGCGTCCTGCCGCAAAAAGTCACGGCGCCGGAGGAGTTGCCGCTCGCGCAAGTCGATGCGCTGATCCGGCACGCCAAGGACGCACCGGTCAGCGAGGTGCCGGCGTTCCGGAAGATATTGTTCACGACGCGGCTGCCGTTGCCGCTACGCCGCCTGATCTGGCTGGTCGGCATTAATTTCGGACGTCAGCACGCCAACTATTTCGGCAATGTCGCCGTAACATCGGTCGCCGCGTATGGGGCCGGCGAGCTCCATGCGCTGAGTCCCGGTCCATATATCCTCAGCTATGGGGTGGTAGGGCCGGACCAGAGCATCGATGTCGTGATCCGCTGGGATCACCGGGTTACCGACGCGGCCCTGATCGCAAAGGTCCTGACCCGGCTGGAACAGGTGCTGAACACCGAGATCGCGGCTGAATTGCGCAGCCAAAGGCAGCAAACCGAGCCAAAACCGGTCCTGGCGGTCGCGACCTGACAGATCACCCCGGAATGACCGGTTTTTGCCCCAAAACTTGGGTCTAATCGTTTGACAGAAAGGCGGTTTCTCCCTAGAAACCGCCTGCTCGCGGGCCGGTTTCGGCCCGCGATGCGTTTCGCGACCCGTGGTCTGTTCCCTTGCTTTAGGGGCTGGACCTGTCGGCACCGGGAAATTCCCGGTGCACAGGAGGGCGCGTCTCCTCAAAACTCAAACTTTGCAAAGAGGACGCGATGACAAAGCGCAGTGAGGCGAAATACAAGATCGATCGCCGTATGGGCCAGAATATCTGGGGCCGCCCGAAGAGCCCTGTGAACAAGCGAGAATACGGCCCTGGCCAGCACGGCCAGCGCCGCAAAGGCAAGCTCTCCGACTTCGGCGTACAGTTGCGCGCCAAGCAGAAGCTGAAGGGCTACTACGCCAATATCAGCGAGCGGCAGTTTCACGGCATTTATGTCGAGGCCGGCCGGATGAAGGGCGATACTGGTGAAAACCTGATCGGCCTGCTCGAGCGCCGTCTCGACACCGTCGTCTATCGCGCCAAGTTCGTGGCCACCATGTTCGCCGCGCGCCAGTTCATCAATCACGGCCACGTCAAGGTGAACGGCCGCCGCGTCAACATCTCCAGCTTCAAGCTGAAGGTCGGCGACGTGATTGAGGTCAAGGAATCCTCAAAGCAGCTCACCATCGTTCTGGAATCAAGCCAGCTCACCGAGCGCGACGTGCCCGACTTCCTTGAGGTCGATCACTCTAAGATGACGGCGAAGTTCAACCGCATCCCGCATCTGTCCGACGTACCGTTCGCCGTGCAGATGGAACCGCATCTGATCGTCGAATTCTATTCGCGCTGATTTTATCGTCGGCATGCCCTGAGATTAAAGGCCCCGGTTTTGCCGGGGCCTTTTTGTTTGGGTAAGATCAGATGTCATTCCGGGGCGCGTCAAAGGCGCGAACCCGGAATCTCGAGATTCCGGGCCTGGTCCTTCGGACCATCCCGGAATGACGAAACCAGCCCAGAGAGCTCGCCATGTACACCCCTGCCCCACGCGATCCGAAGCAGCCGCCGGTCCGCATCAATCTGTTGTCGGATACCCAGACCCGCCCGACAGCCGGGATGCGCGAGGCGATGGCGCGGGCCGAAGTTGGCGACGAGCAGATCGGCGACGATCCCTCGGTGAACCTGCTGTGCGAGCGGGTGGCCGGTTTGCTTGGCAAGCAAGCCGCCGTGTTCATGCCCTCCGGCACCATGTGTAATGTCACGGCAACGCTGGTGCATTGCCGGCCCGGCGATGAAATCCTGGCGCATGGATCCGCGCATATCATCGCCCGCGAAGGCGGCGCCCATGCCGCGCTGGGTGGATTCCAGATCACGGCGCTGCCGGGCGACGACGGAAAATTCACGCCCGGCACGTTCCGGTCCGCACTCCATCCGCGCACCCGCTATCAGCCGCCACAGACGGTGGTCAGCGTCGAGCAGACCGCCAATATCGGCGGCGGCACGATCTGGAACAAAACCGATCTCGACGAGATCGTCCAAATCGCAAGATCGAACGGGCTCGCCACCCACATGGACGGCGCGCGGCTGTTGAATGCCTGCGTCGCGACCGGCATCGGCGCGAGCGACATGACAATGGGATGGGACTCGGCCTGGATCGACTTCTCAAAGGGGCTCGGGGCTCCGATCGGCGCCGTCATCGCGGGCTCGCGCGATTTCATCGACGAGGTCTGGCGCTGGAAGCAACGCCTTGGCGGCTCGATGCGCCAGGCCGGCATTTGCGCCGCCGCCTGCACTTACGCACTCGACCACCATGTCGACCGGCTCGCCGAGGACCACAGCAACGCCCGGGCGCTGGCGCGGGGGCTGGCGCAGATCGCCGGCGTCGACGTGCAGCAGCCCGAAACCAATCTGGTGTTTTTCAAACCCGACGGCGCCGGGATCAGCGGCAACGACATGGTCGCGCGATTGCGCCAGCACGGCGTATTGCTCGCCATGATGGACGGCCGGATCAGGGCCTGCACCCATCTCGATGTCTCCGCCGACATGATCGAGGAGACGGTCGGACTGGTGCGGGATATTGCGCGCGGCGCATAAGATAGCCGGACGCAGGAACGCTTACTGAGTTGATCTATTGACGCCAAGCATTTTGTATCCTATAAGATACATAATGCTTGAGGTTCAAAAGACCGACGAATTCGACGAATGGCTATCGAGCCTCGCGGATCAGAAGGCCCAAGCAAAAATTGCTTCTCGAATCGAGCGCCTCGGCCTCGGCAATCCCGGCGACGTTAAACCTGTCGGAGAAGGCGTAAGCGAGATGAGAGTGCCCTATGGTCCGGGGTACCGCGTTTATTTCAAGCAAACCGACAAGACCATCGTCCTTCTCTTGTGCGGCGGAGATAAGTCCACACAACAGAAGGATATAAAACGAGCGAAGGAAATCGCTGCCGAACTCTGAAAGGAACGCAAATGGTAAAAATTTCAAAATTCGATGCGGCGGATTATCTCAAGACCCCGGAAGCCATCGCTGCTTATCTAACCGAGGCATTCGCAACAGACGATGCTGCCTATATTTGTGCCGCGCTGGATACAATTGCACGAGCAAAGGGAATGACCAGCGTGGCGAAGGAAACCGGTCTTTCCCGGGAGAGTTTGTACAAGTCGTTTAGTGGCTCATCGAAACCCGAATTTGATACTGTCCGAAAGGTCATCAATTCATTCGGCGTAAAGCTTGTCGCAGAGCCGGCCGAGAGCAAGACGGCATAACTCCAAACAATCATCTGCCTCAGCGATCGGCGGCGTCCGTCGCAAGCCGCAACCAGGCAAGCATCGATGTGAACACCATCGTGAACAGCAGGGTCACGACGGTCGTCTCGCGCAGATCCGCGACGCGCCAGACATGGTTCGCAGCGTCGGTGACTTCGCCGCTTTGACCGATAACCCATGGAATCACATGGGTCAGGCCGGAACAAAGATACAGTAAAATCGCCACCAGCCGCAGCGCTCGCCCTCGTTCAGCCGTATGCACCGGCGTATCGCACCGGCGGCTGAGATAGATCGCGAACGCCTGATAGAACAGCCACGCGGTCAATAACCAGCCAAGATAATTCGACAGGGGAACGCCGAAATCCGCGCCTCCATCGTGCCATATCCAGGCTTTTGAAATGGTCGCCTCGGGCGGGTCCATCACCACATCCCATTGCGTCATCACGAATGCGGCGACAACGGGCAACACAACGAGCTGGATTTTCCCGCTCAAGCGCCGGTGTGCGCCGCCGAGCAACGTTCCGGCCACGATCCACGAGAGGTATCCCATGCCGAACCACAGCGGGCCGACGATGATCGGGATGGCTCCGACATGGATCAGGTTCGATCCGACCTCAAAATGATAATGGCCAAACGGAAACCCGGTGGCGGCGCCGATGTTCTCCATCGCAAATGTCGTCACCAGACAAATGGCCAGAAGAACCAGCGCATTCTTCCAGCCGTAGAATAATGCTGCATGAGCGCAGGCGATCGCGATTCCGAGCGCCGCCAGACCTTGCGCCAAGGGCGTCGGATTCCAGGCGAAACCGACAACCAGCACCAGATAGGTCGACAAACCGATCCAGCCGGCCGCTTCAAGCGGCGAACGCGTGTCACCGGCCTTCATTTGTCGAGCGCCTGATAAATCACCGTCTTCAATTCGGTTTGAATCCGCATGCGCTGTGACGGCGACTGCATCATCAGAATTGTGAACATGTCGTCCTTCGGATCGATAAAGAAGAAAGTGCCGCCGACGCCGTCCCAGCGATATTCACCCTCAGGCAACACCGCATTTGGCAGCGGCGCGGTTCTCACGGCAAAGCCGAGACCATAGCCGCTGTCGGCGCCCGGAAAATAGAAATGGTCGCGGGCGATTTTCGTCTCCGGCCCGATATGGTCCGATACCATCAGCGCAACAGTCTCGGGCTTGAGGTAACGCCTGCCGTCCAATGTACCACCGTTAAGCAGCATCTGGGCGAAGCGCGCGTAATCCCTTGTTGTACCGACCATGCCCGCCCCGCCGGATTCCCAGCGCCGCGGCAAGGTCGGATCAACGATTCCGGCTATCGGACGCGTAAACCGATCGGCCGGCAGCGGCTCGGCGATCAACGGCCGCTTCGCGGCATCGGCGACATAGAAAGCTGTCTCTGTCATGCCAAGCGGACCCAGCAGCCGCTGCTTTTCGAATTGAAACAACGACTGCCCGGATACCACCTCGATGACGCGACCGAGAATATCGGTCGAGTGACCGTAATCCCACAGCGTTCCCGGCTGTTCGGCGAGCGGCAGTTTGGCGATGCGCTCGGCGAACAGGGTGTTGTCGAAATCGCCCTCCAGCAGATCCGAATTCGCGTAGCGTTTTCGCGCCGCGCTGTCGCCATAGAAGCCGTAGGTGACGCCCGAGGTGTGGCGCAGCAGGTCCTCGATCGTGATCGGGCGTTTAACCGGCTCAAGCACCAGCGCCGGTTGGGCGTTTTGATCGGCTTTTTCGACGCCGACCTTCACGTCGGCAAAGGCCGGGATATATTTCGAAACGGGATCGCCGAGCGAGAGCTTGCCGTCGTCGACCAGCATCATCGCGGCGACTGAAGTAACCGGCTTCGACATCGAATAGAGACGAAAGATCGTATCCGCGGTCATCGGTCGCTTGCTTTCGACGTCACGCAGGCCGAAGTTTTCGAAATAGACGGGATCGCCGTGTTGCTGGATCAGCAGGATCGCGCCGGGGATTTTGCCGGTCGCAACCTCGTTGCGGACGTAATCGCCGACCCGCGCCAACCCTTCGCGCGAAAAGTGCGCCGACACCAGCGACGGCGATTCCGCGCGGCCGATGTCAGGCCGGCCGACGACGACCGCAATAAGCACAAATGCGAGCGCCGACGCGACGAGGCGGCACGCGGAGCCCTCAGTTTTCCAGCGCTTCATAGATCAGCTTCTTCACCTCCGGCTGGATGCGCCCGCGTTCCGAGGGCGTCTGCTCCAACAGCACAAAAAACATGTCCTGTCTGCGATCGATCACGAAATAGCAACCACCGGCGCCATCCCATTTCAGTTCGCCGAGCGAGCCCGGCGGCGGCGGCTTGGCGTTGCCGGGAGCGATGCGCACACCGAAGCCGAGCCCAAAACCGAAGCCGTCACCGGGGTAATAAAAACCATCATGCGCGACGCCGAAGCCCGGTCCGACATAGTCCGACGTCATTAAATCGAACGCCTTGGGGCTGAGATATTGCCTGCCCTCGAAGCTGCCGCCGTTGAACAGCATCTGCAAGAACCGCGCATAGTCCGCCATGGTGGAGACCATACCGCCGCCGCCGGATTGCCATTTTCTCTCAACTGCGGGGTTGCTCTCATAACCGACCCTGAAGTCGCGGTCATTCGGCATCGGCTGCGCCAGCATTTTGTGTTTTGCGGGATCGGTCACGAAAAAGCTGGTATTGGTCATGCCGAGCGGGCCGAGCAGATTGTCCTGTTCGAACTGCAACAGTGATTTTCCCGACACGATCTCGATGATGCGTCCCAGAATATCGGTCGAGTGGCCGTAATTCCACAGCGCACCGGGTTGCGTCGCCAGTGGAAGACGAGCGATGCGTTCGGCGAATTCGGCATTGTCAAAATCGCCGTCATGAAGTTTGGCGTCAGCATAGAGTTTCCGAACCAGGCCGTAGCCGTAGAAGCCATAGGTGATGCCGGACGTATGCGTCATCAGGTCCTGAATCGTGATCGGCCGGTTGACCGGCACCAGATCGAGCACCTCCTCGCCATTACCGGCTTTCCTTTCGACTCCGACCTTGGTGTTCGCGAATGACGGAATGTATTTGGCAACGGGGTCGTCAAGCCTCAGTCTGCCCGCATCGACCAGCATCATCGCCGCGACCGACGTGATCGGCTTGGTCATCGAATGCAGACGGAAGATGGTGTCATCGGTCATCGGCAGCCCGGTTGCGACATCGCGCACACCGAAGAACTCGTGGTAGACCGATTTGCCATGCTGCCGGATCAGCAGAATCGCGCCCGGAATCTTGCCGTTCGCAATCTGTTCGCGGAAATACTCGCCGACGCGCTGCAATTTTTGCGGGTTGAAATGCGCGCCGGCGGGAAGATCGAAGCCGCCTTCCGCCAAAGCCGACGGTATCGCCGCGATCACCAGCAGCGCGCCTGCGATAAGCGACCCCATGGCGTGTCGGGAATTCATTGCCGCTCCCTGGAATTCCTGCGCCGGAGAGTTTAGCGGCCGGCTCACTCGGCACAAGGGTCGCCGAATTCAGCCAGCGACTGCGCATGCAGCCGGGCGCTAGCCTCCGAAAAACAGCAGAAAATGACCAACCCGAGCGATGGCGCCACGGCCAGCGTATCGACCGTGGTCGCGACTGCAATTCGCGCCGCGCGCTCGGCGGGGAAACGATAGATGCCGGTAGAGACCGCGGGAAAGGCAACCGAAGCAAGATTGTGGGTCTGGCAAAGTTCGGTGGCGCGGCGATAGCACGAGGCCAGGGCTTCGTCTTCGCCCCGGCTCCCGCCGTGCCAGACCGGACCCACGGCATGAATCACATGCCGCGCCGGCAACCGATAACCACTGGTGATTTTGGCGCCGCCGGTTTCGCAGCCATGCAGGATGCGGCATTCCGCCAGCAGCTGCGGCCCGGCCGCACGGTGGATCGCGCCGTCCACGCCGCCACCGCCGAGCAGAGAACTATTCGCGGCGTTGACGATGGCGTCAACGCGCAGGGTGGTAATGTCGGCGACGATGACTTGCAGCCGCGCCGGGCCGATCTGGCGCGCGGACAAACTCAGGCGGTGGCGGCCGCGCTGACCGTGACGCCCTTGTCGGCGAGAAGCTGCTGCAGCTCACCGGCCTGGAACATCTCGCGGATGATATCGCAGCCGCCCACGAACTCGCCCTTGACGTAAAGCTGCGGAATGGTCGGCCAGTTGGAATAGGTCTTGATGCCGTTACGCAGATCGGCGGACTCCAGAACGTTG
>NZ_JBEKCZ010000234.1:0-8053 GCF_050014615.1 Bradyrhizobium sp.
GGGATCAAGGATAAGGCAGACCAGGGAAGACCCAATCGGATTTGAGGCGGAGCCCCCATGAGCACTGCGACATCGCCCTTGAAATTTTCCACCTCCATCGCCGCCATGACGCTGCTGTCCTCGCTCGTCGTTGGCGGCATCGGCAGTGCCGCCGCGCAATCGATGCCGGATGGCGAGAACGGTCGCTATGCGCTGTCGCCGGTGGCCGACGGCGTGATCCGGCTCGATACCCGCACCGGTGCGGTTTCGACCTGCAGCAATACCGGCGCAGGCTGGGCCTGTTACAGCGTGCCCGACGAACGCGCCGCACTCGATGCTGAAATCGGCCGGCTGCAGGCGGACAATGAGCGAGCCAAAACCGAGCTGGAAAAACTCAAGGCAGACTTGGCCGCACGCGATCCTGTCGTCACCGGCAAGATCGAGGAGGCGCTGCCGAAGACGGACTCGCTCAAAAAGGCCGATCCGAAGCTGGCCGAAGGCGAGCGCCGGATCGAAATCCCGCTGCCGAGTGACCGCGATGTGGATCGCGTGATGTCGTTTCTGGAGCAGGCCTGGCGGCGGCTGGTCGAGATGGCCAACCGGATGCAGAAGGACGTCAGCGGCAAGATTTGATGGTGTGGCGTTACTTCGTAGGGTGGGCAAAGCGAAGCGTGCCCACCATGGCGCGGCGCATGAGAGGTGGTGGGCACGGCGCAAGCGCGCCTTTGCCCACCCTACGAAGCGGTATTCGCTCGCCAGATGACCGTGTTCAGGAATCAAATATGCCCCCACCCAGACCCACCTCCCGCACAGCGCTGTCCGCCGTCAGCGCCGCCACGATCGTGTCGTCGCGTCTCACGGTTCAAACGTCCGGGCGCGGCTTTCTCGATCTCACGGGTGAGGCCGCGGAGTTTGTGAAGGACGCCGGCGCGCGCGAGGGCGTGGTGACGCTGTTCATCCGCCATACCTCGGCGTCACTGACGATACAGGAAAACGCCGATCCGTCCGTACTTGCGGATTTGACGACCGCGCTCGACCGGCTGGCGCCCGAGGACGCCGGATGGAGCCACGACACCGAGGGTCCCGATGACATGCCGGCCCATGTCAAGACCATGCTGACGGCGACCTCGCTGCAGATTCCGGTCCTCGACGGCGAACTCGCGCTCGGAACGTGGCAGGCGGTCTACCTGATCGAGCACCGCGCACGGGCGCATCGGCGGGAGATCGTGCTGCAATTTGCGGGCAAGATCCGTTAGCAAGACCCGCTAGCAAGACCCGCTAGCAAGTCCTCCAAAAACAAAACCGGCCGCGGATCGCTCCGCGGCCGGTTGGATTCGCGCGGCGTACGCCAGCGCGCTGGACCATCAGTTCGTCATGATATCGACGTCCTTGGTTTCCGGCAGGAAGAAGAAGCCGACGACCGCCGTGATCGATGCGAAGATGATCGGATACCAAAGACCCGCATAGATATCGCCGGTCGAGGCCACGATCGCGAACGAGGTCGCGGGCAACAACCCACCGAACCAGCCGTTGCCGATGTGATAGGGCAACGACATCGAGGTGTAGCGAATCTTGGTCGGGAACAGTTCGACCAGCATCGCCGCGATCGGCCCGTACACCATGGTGACGAAGATCACCAGGATGAACAGCAGTCCGATGATCGCCGCGACCTGCGGGCGGAAGATATCGAACGGGTTCGACATCTTCACAATGCCGGCATCGCCGGCCTTGGGATAGCCCGCCGCGGCAACGGCGGCGATGACGGCCGGGTTGGAGGCCTTGGCGTCGGTATAGGGCACATCCTTGCCGTTGATGGTGACCTTCACGCCCGAGCCGGCGGCGCCGGGTACGGTCGAATACTTGACCGACGACTGGGACAGGAAGGCGCGCGCGGTGTCGCATGGTGCGGTAAAGACGCGGGTGCCGACCGGGTTGAAGAGATCGCCGCAGCCCGCGGGATCGGCGACGACTTCGACCTTGGTCGCCTCGATGGCCTTTTCCAGCGCCGGGTTGGCGTTGGTCGTGATCATCTTGAAGATCGGGAAGAAGGTCAGCGCCGCGATCAGGCAGCCCGCCAGGATGATCGGCTTGCGGCCGATCCTGTCCGACAACGCGCCGAACACGACGAAGAAGCCGGTGCCGAACAGCAGCGACCACGCGATCAGAAGGTTGGCCGTGTAGCCATCGACCTTCAGGATCGATTGCAGGAAGAACAGCGCGTAGAACTGGCCGGTGTACCAGACCACGCCCTGACCCATGGTGCCGCCGATCAGCGCCAGGATGACGATCTTGGCATTGCTCCAGTTGGCGAAAGCTTCGGTCAGCGGAGCCTTTGAGCTCTTGCCCTCGTCCTTCATCTTCTGGAATATCGGTGACTCATTGAGGCGCAGCCGGATCCAGACCGAGACGCCGAGCAGAAGGACCGATACCAGGAACGGAATACGCCAGCCCCAGGCGGCGAAATCGGCTTCGCCGATCGCAGTGCGCGTAAACAGGATCACCAGCAGCGACAGGAACAGGCCGAGCGTCGCGGTGGTCTGAATGAACGAGGTATAGTAGCCGCGCTTGCCCTGCGGCGCGTGCTCGGCCACATAGGTCGCGGCTCCGCCATACTCGCCGCCAAGTGCGAGGCCCTGCGCCAGACGCAAGGCGATCAGAATCACCGGCGCGGCAAAGCCGATCGTTGCGGCGTTCGGCAACAGGCCGACGATGAAGGTCGACAGACCCATGATCAGGATGGTGACCAGGAAGGTATATTTGCGTCCGACGATATCGCCGATGCGGCCGAAAACGATGGCGCCGAAGGGACGCACCAGAAAGCCGGCGGCGAAGGCCAGCAGCGCGAAGATATCGCGCGTGGCCGGCGGATAGGCCGAGAAGAATTGCGCGCCGATAATGCTGGCGAGCGATCCGTAAAGATAGAAATCATACCATTCGAAAACGGTACCGAGCGATGAAGCGAGAATGACGAAACGTTCGTCGTTCGTCATGCCCCCGGTTCTCGCCTGCGTTACAGCCATTGTGGACATCTGGATCGCTCCCCGAAATCGTTGATGAAAGCCCGCCCCCATGCGCCGGACTTGGCCGGATTGAGCCACAGGGTTCACCTCACGGTAACATCGCCGTGAAACCTCTCCCAATAAGACTTTTGGCCCTCCGCGCCGCTATGTCGGAAAGACTACGAACGCTCCGCCGGCCGTGTTCCCGTATCAGACATGCTGCGGCGCACAAACGGGCGGATTAACCGGTTTGCCGCATGGCAATATTGTGCGCTTGCATGCGACCATCCGTCGGGGGACTATTCCATATAGAAAAAATATGTTCGCGAGGCGTTCGCGGCCTCGCCGCAACCTTCTTGCAAGAGAAAAATGACTGCCGCTGCCAGCACACGCCTCGTCATTGCCGATGACCATCCGCTGTTCCGCGATGCCCTGCGGCAGGCGGTGGCCAGCGTTGTGACCTCGGCGAAGATCGACGAAGCCGGATCTTTCGAGGAACTGACCGCCCTGCTTGAGCAGGATTCCGATGTCGATCTGATTCTGCTCGACCTGACGATGCCGGGGATCTCGGGCTTCTCCGGACTGATTTATCTGCGCGCGCAGTATCCCGCGATCCCCGTCGTAGTCGTGTCCGCCAGCGATGATTCCGGCACCATCCGAAGGTCGCTGGATTTCGGCGCCTCCGGTTTCATTCCCAAGCGTTTCGGGGTCGATACGCTGCGCGATGCGATCATGAAGGTGATGGATGGCGACGTCTGGATACCGCCGGACACCGATCTTAGCGCCGTCGCCGATCCGGATATGACGCGCCTGCGCGACCGGCTGGTGACGCTGACCCCGCAGCAGGTGAGGGTACTGATGATGCTGTCGGAAGGCCTGCTCAACAAGCAGATCGCCTACGAGCTTGGCGTGTCGGAAGCGACCATCAAGGCGCATGTATCGGCGATCCTGCAAAAGCTCGGCGTCGAGAGCCGCACCCAGGCCGTGATCGCGGCGGCCAAAATTGCCGGCGGCCAGTGGCGCCAGGGCACGCCGTCGGCGTAATTAAGGCACGCCGTCGGCGTAACCGGATTATTCCGCGGCCACCATCTGCTGGGTGCGCCACTGCCCGAGCAACGCCCGCAGCGACGCCGGTTTGACCGGCTTGTTGAGCACCGCAATCTGCTCCTCCCGCGCCGCGGCCCGCACATGCGGACTGCGATCGGCGGTGATCAGGATGGCGGGAATGCGCTCACCGAAGCGGCGGCGGATGTCGCGGATCGCGGCGAGGCCGTTGCCGCGGTCGAGATGATAATCCACCAGCAGGCCGGTAACCGGTTTGCCCGCCGCCTCGATCGCCTCGAGGGCGGCGTCGGGATCGGCCACCGCGATGACCTCGGCGTCCCAGGCGGTCAGCAGCGTCTTCATGCCGTCGAGGATCGCCGCATCGTTCTCGATGCAGACGATCAGGGAGCCGCTCATCGGCGTCCTGGACAACGGCGTCGCGCTGGTCACCGCCGCGGTGTGATTGATGGCTTTCGCGGTCGGCACCGTGACCGAAAAAACCGAGCCGCCGCTGACATTGGAGTCGAGCGCGATGCCGTGGTTGAGGACGCGGGCGAGCCGCTCGACGATCGACAGCCCCAGTCCAAGGCCGCGCGCGATCCGCGCGCCCTGCTCGAGCCGGTGAAATTCCTTGAAGATCTCGCCGCGCTTGAGAATCGGAATGCCGACGCCGGTGTCGTAGACGCCGATCCGCAGCGATTGGCCGTGGCGCCGGCAGCCGATCAGCACCCGCCCGCGCGGGGTATATTTGATGGCGTTGGAGATCAGGTTCTGCAACAGTCGCCGCAGCAGCAGACGGTCGGATTCCACCGGCAGCGAACTGGGCACGAATGTCAGCTTCAGCCCCTTGGCCCGCGCGATCGGCGCAAACTCGATTTCCAGCGAACGCATCAGGTCGCCGATCCTGAAACTCGTGGTCGACGTCGTCATGGCGCCGGCGTCGAGCCGTGAAATATCCAATAGCGCCCCGAGAATTTCCTCGATCGCCTCCAGCGAATCGTCGATGTTTTCAACCAGCCGGGAATCCTCGCCGCCGTTCTGGCGCTCGACCAGGCTCGTCACATAGAGCCGCGCCGCATTCAGCGGCTGCAGGATATCGTGGCTCGCGGCGGCCAGAAAACGGGTCTTCGAGATATTGGCGTCCTCGGCGGTGCTCTTGGCCAGCGCCAGTTCCGAATTCAGCCGGGTGAGCTCTTCGGTACGATCGCGCACGCGCTTTTCCAGCGTGGCATTGGAGCGTTCCAGCGCTTCGGCGGCTTCAAAAGATGGGGTGACGTCGGAAAAAGTGATGACGAGGCCGCCGCCGGGCATCCGGTTGGAGCGCACCTCGATCACCATATGACGATCCGGGAGGCGTTCCAGATAGGGTTCGCCTTCGGTGGTATAGGCGGCCAGCCGCGTTTCCATCAGGGAGGCGCTGTCGCCGAAGCCGGTGGGGCTGACGGCGGCCATGAATTCAAGGATTTCCTGCAGCGGAATCCCGATCTGTATCAGGTGCAGCGGCAATCCTAGAATTTCGCCGAACTGCCGGTTGGAACAGATCAGCTGCAAATCCGCGTCGAACACCGCGATACCCTGCCGCACATGGTTCAGCGCGGTCTGCAATATCTCGCGGTTGAAATGAAGCGCGGCATGGGAATCGTCGAGCAGCTTGAGGGCGGCCTTGGCGGAGACGGTGCGCTTGCGCAGCAACAGCGACATCACCAGACGCGAGGAGGCGGCGCCGATCGAGGAAGCGATCAGATGTTCGGCGTGTTGCAGCAGTTCGAAATCGGCTGGTGACGCCGGGTCCAGACGGGCATGGTGGGTGATCGCGAAGGCTTCGAACGAATGCCGGGCGCGATCGGGACCCAGATATTGCGCCACCGTACTCTGAATGTCCTGAACCGTCACCGTGCTGCGCCAGCGCCGAAACGTCGGCGCCATCGGCGTCAGCGCGCTCGGCACAAACAGGTCAGCCTGCAACCGCTCGATCGAGGACGGCCGTTGCGCCAGCGACAGCACGATATAGGTCAAAAGGTTGAGCGAGAGCGACCAGATCACGCCATGCATGAGTGGCGGCAGGTCGGCGCCGAACAGGGCTTGCGGCCGCAACATCGCGATCCCGAAAGGACCGTGCTGCAGCAGCGCCATGCCGGCGGTATCGCTGTCCAGGAAGCTCGGCAGAAACAGCGTGTAGGCCCACACCGCGACGCCGACCAGCATGCCGCCCGTGGCGCCGCGCGCGGTCGCGCGTTGCCAGAACAGGCCGCCGAAGAACGCCGGCGCAAGCTGCGCGATGGCGGCAAACGACAACAGGCCGATCGCCGCCAATTGGGTGTGGCCCAGCGCGCGATAGTAAAGATACGCCATGGCCATGATGGCGAAAATCGTAAAGCGGCGGACCCTGAGCAGGAAGTCGCCGAAATCCTTCTGGCTGGCGCGCGATTCACGTCCGCGCTGCAGCACCAGCGGCATAATGATATCGTTCGAGACCATGATCGACAGCGCGACGCATTCGACGATCACCATCGCGGTCGCGGCCGACAGGCCGCCGACAAAGACGCCGACGCTGAGCAAGGGCGCGTTTCCGTCGATCGGCAGCGCCAGCACGTACATGTCGCTGTCGACCGCGCCGAACGGAAAGATCACCAATCCGGCGAGCGCGATCGGAATCACGAACAGGTTGATAGCGACCAGATACAGCGGAAACAGCCAGCGCGCCCGGCCCACCTCGGCGTCGCTGGAATTCTCGACCACGCTGACGTGGAACTGGCGCGGCAGCAGCATGATGGCGCAAAACGACAACAGCGTCATGGTCAGGAAATTGCCGATCGACGGCGTGTAGTCGATGGCGCGCACCGCTTCCGGCGTCTTCATCGCGCGCTCGACCAGTTCGACGGGCGTGAACATCCAGAACGTGACGAAGGCGCCAGCGGCGATAAAGGCGACCAGTTTGACGATGGATTCGGTGGCGACCGCCAGCATCAGGCCATGCTGATGCTCGGTCGCATCGGTCTGGCGGGTTCCGAACAGCACCGCGAACGCCGCCATCGCCAGCGTCGCCATCAGCGCGATATCGCCGAAAATCGGAATCGAGGAGAACGCCTGGTCCTCGCTCAGGATCGTTTCAAGCGACGACGCCACGGCCTTGAGCTGGAGCGCGATGTAGGGAACCGATCCGATGATCGCGATCAGCACGACGGTGGTGGCGACCGCCTGGCTCTTGCCGTAGCGCGCGGCGATGAAATCGGCGATCGAGGTGATGTTCTGCGATTTCGCCAGCCGGATCACGCGGCGAAGCAGCGGCGTGCAGAACGCGATCATCAGAACCGGACCGACATAGATCGCAAGAAAATCCACGCTGGTGCGGCTGGCGAATCCGACCGAGCCGAAGAACGTCCACGAGGTGCAATAGATCGCCAGCGACAGCGGGTAAATCAGCGCGCTGGCGCGTCCGCGCTGCGTCGGCGACAGGCGGTCGCCGTAGCTGGCAACGAAAAACAGGAACCCGATGTAGCCGAAGGCGGCTGCGATCACGCCCCAGTCGTGCAGCATCGCGGCTTACCTCCCTCAAGATTTCGGCATGCCCAGCGCTCAAGCGCCGCCGCGAACGACGGCCGTCGCATGGCGGGAGTATAGCCGGATTGGACCGGCAAAGCATCGGATGTTGCCGATCGGCCTTTAAGGATTTCGCCGCGCAGGCGGGCTGGCGCTACTCGGCCGCCAGCGACTTCTTGCGGAGCGGCAGACCGAGGCGTTCCCAGACCTGCACCAGCGCGTCGGCGAGCCGGTCGACCAGGCCATCGTCGTGATAGGGCGAAGGCGTGATCCGCAGCCGCTCGGTGCCTTTGGCGACGGTCGGATAGTTGATCGGCTGGATGTAGATGTTGTGCTCTTCCAGCAGAATGTCGCAGGCCCGCTTGCAGTTCTCGGGGTCGCCGACGAACAGCGGCACGATATGGGTCTCGCTCGACATCACCGGCAGCCCGGCGGCGGTCAGGATGGCCTTGACGCGGGCGGCGCGATCCTGATGGCGCTCGCGCTCCCAG
>NZ_JBEKCZ010000235.1:0-7835 GCF_050014615.1 Bradyrhizobium sp.
CCTCCAGCGTCAGTTGCGGCGACAGTCCCATTCGCACCTGCTTGCCGGTCGGCGGCTGGCCGGTCTTGTAGTCGAGAATGGCAAAGCTGCCGTCGCGGCGGCGCTCGATCCGATCGGCCCGCGCCGACAGCACGAAGCTGCGTTGCTCGTCGAGCGGGATCGCGATCTCGCCCCTGATCTCGGCCGAGATGGCGCCGACCTCGGCGCGCCGCGCGATCTCCCAGTCCGAAAACCAGGTGGCGATGCGCAGGAAACGCGGCCACCACAGGGCGCGGGCCTCCGGTCGCTGCATCAGCGGCGCGAAATATTTTTCGCCGATGCCGCGCAGCACCAACTCGGGGCGCTCGGGAAGATCCGTTGCAAACGCTTGCGTGAATTCGCCGAGTGCATCGTGGATCGCCGATCCGCGGTCGGCCGCCGACAGCGGCATGTCGACGGGATCGAGCGGCTGCAGCTTCAGGATATATCTGGCATAGATCGTATAGGGATCGCGCAGCCAGTCCTCGATCGCGGTCACCGACAGGTTCAAGGGCCTGACCGCACGCGGCGGCTTTGGCGCCGGCTGTGCGACCGGCGCGACCTTGGCGGGCCTGTCCAGTTCACCGGCGAAGCGAACATATTGCTCGCCCGCTGCGACCGCCGTCTTCCAGCGCTCCTCGCCCGCGACTGCTTCCAGCCGGTGCAGGAAGCGCGAGGCCACGGCGGGCGCGCCGCTAACCTTGGCGGCGTGACTGAGGATGACATCGTCGGCGCCGAGCAACTGGGCGAAGTCGTGCGCGGAAAGGCCGATGCGCCGCTCCGGCAGATCGAGGCCGAGTTCGTGCCGCATCGGCCGGCTCAGCCATGGATCGATCCGCGGCGCCGGCGGCCACACGCCTTCGACCAGTCCGCCGATAATGACGCGGTCGGATTGCGTCAGCCGCGCCTCCAGCGGTCCATAGATTCTCAACTGGGCGTTCACGACCTCCGGCCGCCGAACCATGCGGTCGCCGAATGCGGTCTGGAACACTTCCGGGTAATCGCCAAGCCCTACCATCAGGCCGCTCGGCGCGTTTTCACCGAGCAGATCGTCGAACGCCTGACCCAGCGCCGATCCCTGAGGGCCCTCGAATGCAGCCGCGACGCCATGCTGGTCGCGCGACAGTTCTGTCAAAACGCTGCGATGGCGCTCAGCGAGTTCGGCAAAATCATGGGGTTTCGAGGCGTTGAGACTTTCGAGCGGCGCGAGGGCCGCTTGTAATTGCGCAATCAGCAGACCTGCGCGATCGAGTTCCTGGTCTGTCAGCCGCGCGCGCGGCTCGGAGCGATGCAGCGAGGAGATCTCGCCAGCCCGCAGCTTGGCCAGCTCAACACGGAAACGAACGAAATCGCGCGCCAGACCACTGCTTCCCGCCTGCGGACGTGTACCGCGCAGCAATGCCAGTTCGAGCACCTCGACCGCGCCCCCAAACGAGTCTTGCGCCCCGCCCAGCCGGCACAGCGGATGTTTCAGCAGCGCCAGCAGGGTCGGCGGCTCAAGCTCATTGGCTACGGTTTCCGCGGCGAGCCGCGCGAAAATTCCCGCCGCGATATCCATCAGCGCATCGCCGCCGGAATCGTCGAAGGCGAGATTCCAGCGGCCGAGGGCAGCGATCACCCGCCGCGCCAGCGCGCGATCCGGCGTCACCAGCGCGGCTGATTTATTAAGATGCCGCGCCTCGCGCATCGCCACCGCGATCGCGAGCGCCTCCATCTCGGAATTATCCGCGGCGATGACGGCGAGGTTTGTCATGCCGCGCGAAATCTTGTCGGCAATTGCGGGCTCAGACAGCCGCCGGTGCCATTGCGCGGTCGCGTTGGAGGGCCGCATCGCCTCGGAAACCAGCACGTCGCGCCCATGCGCCGCCGGCGTCCTCACGATTTCAACGTCGCCGCGCCTGATTCCCAGTCGTTGCAGCAGAGCGTGCATCGCGAACTGCGGATGGTTCGATGCCGGAGGCGTGGTGAATTGGCCTTGGATGTCCCTGACGCCGCCGATCATCTGCCAGGCATCGTCGTCCAAATCAGTATCGAGCCCCGGCAGCACCACCGCGCCCTGCGGAAGGGCGGCAATGGCGTGCAGGAATTTCGCGGTCGCCGGCATCGATCCGGTCGAGCCTGCCGCGATCACCGGGCCGTCATGATGCGCGGTCAGGCGTTTGGCTTCGGCCTCGATCAGGAGATCGCGCCGTGCCGCCGGCTCGATCTTGCGGATCTCCTGAAGGTGCGCGGGCCAGGCCAGGCGCGCAATCCTGAGGAATTCGAGCGAGTATTGCCAATATTTGTCGAGCTGATCCGGCACCAGTCCGTCAAGCGCATCCCAGCCGACACCGCGCGTGACCATGTCGTCCATCAGGCGCGCCAGATCACCGGCCAGCGCCAGCGTCGATGCCGGGCCACCGACGACAAGCGGCGCCGAAACCGGACTCTTCGCCCACATCGCCACCAGCCTGGCCAGCGTCAGCCTGCGCTCGAGGTCGCCAAGCTTCGGCGGAATCTCCAGCGGCGCCGCTCCCCCATACGGCCCGGGTTCTTCCGCGAACGCCAGCTCGTCTTCGTCGATGTCGCCGAGTGCCACGATGCGCGGCAGCAGCACGGCGTCGGTGTTCAACTCGTCGAGAAAGATTTCCCGCGCCATGCGTCCGGCGCGGCGGGTCGGAAGGTAAAGCGTGGCCTGCGTCAGTCTTTCCGGACGCGCACGGGCCTCAAAGCCGTCGACCAGTTGGCCGTCGACCAGCGCGGCGATGACGCTGCGCAGAAAGGGCACGGATGTGGGGACGTTGAAAACGCGCATCGGCTTCCTGATTCGAGATCAGGCTGCATCATGGCATGGGGCTATTTCGGGTGCGATTTTTAATTCGATAGGCGCGCGCAACCACCTCACCGTCACCACCCGCGAAAGCGGGTGATCCAGTATTCCAGAGCAAGAGTGGCAAAATCGAGAGGCCGCGGCGTACTGGATGCCCCGCCTTCGCGGGGCATGACGACCTATTGATACCAAGGTTTCGTCGCGATCTACGCCACGCTTTCCAGAAAAGCCTCTTCCGCGGCGTGAACCGCGTCGGGCGTTCCGACATGCATCCACACGCCGTCCAGCCGCAGGCCGAACAGCCGCTCCTGCTCGTTGGCGCGGTCGAACATCCTTGTCAGCGAGAATTCGCCCGAGGGCGCATCGGCGAACAGAGAAGGCGACATGATCGCGGCGCCGGCATAGACGAACGGCACCACTTGATGCTCTTTACGCTTGCGCAGCGCGCCATCCGGCAGCATCGCGTAATCGCCGCGCCCGCCATAGCCGATGCTGCTGGTGGTCGGCGCCATCAGCAGCAGAATATCCATGCGCGCGGGATCGAAGGCGTCGGCCAGCCGCGCCAGGTTGGGCCGCACGCCGTCGATCCACATGGTGTCCGCATTGACATGGAAGAACGGGTCGTCGCCCAGCAAAGGCAACGCCTTGACAACGCCGCCGCCGGTGCCGAGCACCTGGTCTCGCTCATCCGAGATGATTACGCGCGGGATCGTGCGCGTCGCGACGTGGTCGATGATCTGGTCGGGCAGATAATGGACGTTGACGACAGCTTCGCTGACGCCGGCGCTGCCGAGCTTGTCGAGCACATGATCGAGCAGCGCGCGGCCCGCCACCTGCACCAGAGGCTTTGGCATCTGATCCGTCAAAGGGCGCATGCGCAGGCCAAGGCCGGCGGCGAGGACCATGGCTTTGGTGGGCTTGACGGACATCTCGGAAATTTCTCGAACCGCTATTTTGCAGGCAGATCATGCGCACCGCGAATCATATCATGCGATTCCGGCGCTGCACCATTGGTTGAATGCGATAATGGCCTGACATGACGGCTGTACGACGGCGGCGATCATGGCGTTCAAGCCTCGGCGGACTGCGGGCGCCGGGCCTTTTTCTTCTTGTCACCGGTTTTAAGAAAATTGACCCCGATCTGGTCGCCGTTAACCCAGGCCAGCTCGCAGCGGCGGTAGGCCAGGCCGGTCGACGACAGCAGCAGGAAGAATTCCTTGAGATGCAGTCCCTCGACGGAACCCTCGACGGTGAGCTTGGCACCGGTCTCGGAAATATCTTCCATCGTGCACTCGCGACGCCAGGTGCCGTCGATGCCCATCATATGCGCTGATATCCCGCGCTCGAATGTAACGCGCTCGCCCTTTCGCCGTTCTGTCGCCATGACCAAGCTCCGCCCTCAAGCAGCCGCCCCCGCTCCAAGGCAGGAGTCCAGAGCAGATTAGGGGAAAACGGGCTAACGACCGGTAAATTTACGGAACCGGCGGCGGGACGTTAGCGGAATACCATTCCCGAATGCCCGACAAAGCGGGGTGCGCCAGCGAACGGGTGAGATAGGCCCAGATTCGGGGCTGATGGCGCAGATATTGCGGCTTGCCGTCGCGCCGGTTGAGCCGCGCAAAGGTGCCGAGCAGCCGAGTGTTGCGCTGCGCCGACATCAGCGCATAAGTCTCGGCGAAACCAGCCGGATCGAAGGTCTCGTCGGCCGCGCGCCTGGCCTTGATGTAGCGCGTCAGGAGCACAAGCTCGAGCTGCTCGGGCACGTCGATCCGCGCATCCTGCAGCAGCGATACCAAATCATAGGCGGCGGGACCCAGCACGGCGTCCTGAAAGTCGATGATGCCGACTCGGGACGTCCCCGATCGATCGCCGAGCCAGATCAGATTGGGGGAATGAAAGTCCCGCAAGACCCACGTCTTGTCCCAAGCCTTGTGAACCGCGGCAAGCTTGCCGAGCAGATCGCGCCACATCATGACGAATTCGGCGCGCAGATTGTTGGTCGGTTCGGCGCCGCGATCCGGCAGATACCATTCGAGCATCAATCCGATCTCGACCAGCATGGCGTCGATGTCGAAGGAGGGCACGGCATAGGTGATTTGCGGCGCCAGCGGCAGTACCTCGGGCAAAGCCTCGCGGTGCAGCGCGGCCAGCATATCGACCGCGGCTTCATAACGCTCCGCGACCGGGCGGGGTGGATCGCCCTCGATAAAACCCGCGCTGCCGAAATCCTCGGTGATCAGGAATCCGCTATCGAGGTCGGCATGATGGATGACTGGCGCCGAGAAGCCACGCTCGCGCAGGCCGGCTGCGATGGCAACGAACGGCTTGACGTCTTCGGCCAGATGCACGGCCGCGCTGTAGGATTTGCCGTCATAGACCGCCGGCCCGTCGGGCCGCCGCGGCGAGTTCATCAGGATCACGACCCCATCGTCACGGATCAGCCGCGCATAGGAACGCGTCGATGCATCGCCGGCCATCCGCTGGCGCTTGGCGTCGGCGAAGCCGGCCTGGCTGAGAAACTGCCGCAGCGCCTTCAGTCTGGCGACCTGGGCCGCGGCTCTGCCGTAGCCGGTTATTTCAGCGGCGCGCGCGGTCGATCCCAGCGCCGCGCGATGGTTCAGCGCAATATCGATCCGGTCCTTCGGAAGCGCCGCGGGGGCGCGCTCGGGCCATTCGATCAGCGCCACGGTGCCCTCGGGCAAGGGCGACAGGCCGATCTCTTCCAGTTCCAGGGGATCGTTGACGCGATAGAGATCCGCGTGAATCAGCGGAAATGGCGGCAGGTCGTAAGTCTGCGCCAGCGTGAAGGTCGGGCTTGGAACCTCGACCGCATCGTCGCCGGCGAGATAGCGGATCATGGCGCGCGCGGCGGCGGTTTTGCCGGCGCCGAGGTCGCCTGAAAGGGTGATGACGTCGCCGGGGCCGATCAGGAGCGCCAGATCGGCCATCAAATGCGCGGTCGCCGTCTCGTTCGCGAGCGCCAGCGAGAATGTCGTGGGATCGCTCATTCCGCGGCGTTGCGATGCGCCGCCTGATCGGTCGGAAAGTCGCACGTAACGGTCGTGCCTTTGCCGACGATCGAATCGACGCGCACCCTGCCGCCGTGCAGTTCGACAAACGACTTCACCAGCGGCAGGCCGAGCCCGGCGCCGCGATGCCGTGACCCGTTGGAATGACTCTCGAACCAGTCGAACACCTTGTCCTTGACGTCGGCGGGAATGCCGGGTCCGCGGTCGGTGACCGCGAACACCACATTATGCTCGGTGCGTTTGGCGCTCAGCGTGATGGTGGAATCCTGCGGCGAAAATCCAACGGCGTTGGCGAGAAGATTATACAGCACCTGTACCACGCGGCTGCCGTCACCGATGAAACTGCCGATGTTGGGGTCGACGTCGACCTTGAGTTCGATCCGGTCGCGGGCCAGCCGGTCCTGGATTCCTTCCGCGGCATTGTCGATGGTCTTGCGGATATCGACCGGGCCGAGTTCGAGCGTCATAGCGCCGGCATCGATGGTGGCGAGATCGAGAATGTTGTTGATGAGGGCGAACAGCGAATTGGTCGAGGTCGTGATGTAGTTGAGGTATTCGGCCTGCTTGGGCACCAGCGGCCCGGTGGTGGGATCGTTCAAAAGATGCGCGAAGCCGATAATGGTGGTCAGCGGTGAGCGCAATTCGTAGGACACGTGGTGGACGAAATCGACCTTCATCTGGTCGGCGGTCTCCAGGGCCTCGTTGCGTTCGCGCAGCGCCCGCTCGACATTCTCGGTGTCGGTGATGTCCTGGAATGTCAGCATGGTGGCGCCGTCGGGCAGCGGCATGGTCATGCAGTCGAGCACACTGCCATCCTTGCGCTCCAGCTTCAGCGGCACCTCGACCCGGTTCTCGATCGCGGTGATGGCTTCGCGCAGCGCGCGCCACGTCGTCGCATCGTCGAACAGCGGCTTGCACCAGGCCTCTACCGTCTCGATATGCGGCCGCTCCTGCAGCGCCTCCGGCGACAGCTTCCACATTCTGGCGAAGGCCGGGTTGAACAGCTCGGCGCGGCCATTGCTGCCGAACACGGCGACGGCTTCGGCGAGATTGTCGAGCGTTTCCCGCTGCACGCGGATCAGGCCGTCGAAGCGCCGCGCCAGCTCCAGGCTTTCGGTGACGTCGTCGAACAGATAGGTGACGCCGCCTTCCGGATTTGGCGTGGTGACCACGCTTACCGCGCGGCCGTCGGGCAGATACCAGGTATCCTTTTCGGGCTCGACCGCGCGATAGGCCTCGTGCAGCTTGGCCTTCCAGGCCCGGAAATCCGGCTGCTCCGGGACTTTGCGCGCGGCGCGCAGCCGGTCGAGCACGCTGGAATCGTCGGGGTTGCCGTCGAGAAAGACGCGGTCGAGGTCCCACAGCCGGCGATAGGAATCGTTGTAGAAGGCGAGCCGCCGCTGGCCGTCGAACACGGCGACCCCCGACGACAGCTGATCGAGCGTGCGGCGATGCGCCTCCGCCATCCGCACCAGCGACGCCCGCAGCGCGGTGGCTTCGCTGGCGTCGATCGCGATGCCGCCGCTGCCGCCGCCGACGTTGAGCGCATGCACGTCGTAAATGCGCCGCTCGCCGCCGACCACGATCGGCAGCCGCGCGGTAAAAGCCGCATTGTCATTGAGCGCCCGGCTCACCTCTTCGCGCTGATCGCTTTCGAGCAGGTCGAGGTTGCGATGGATGGCGTCGGCCACGCCGGCGGCCTCGGTGGCGCGCGCATAGGCGGCGTTGGCATAGCGAAGGTCGCCCTGGGCGTTCTTGGCCCAGATCGGCCACGGCACCGCCGCCGCGAAGTCGCGCAGCAGCTCGGTTTCCTCCAGCAGCGTCTTGTAGCGATGGTTTGATTCGGCCAGTTCGCGGCGGACGCCGCCGAGTTCGCGTATCCGCACCACGGCCTGGCCACCGATGGCGCGGCCCATGGCCTCGAGCGAGCGCCCGTTCGAGGTCGCGAGATTGAGCAGGAAACCCTCGCCGGCCTCGCG
>NZ_JBEKCZ010000236.1:0-7802 GCF_050014615.1 Bradyrhizobium sp.
TCTCGATGATTGACATGGGTAACCTCTGGTTCACCTTCAATCTTCGAGAGGATTTGCTTGGAGGGTTGAAGATCGGCGACAAATTTGACGTCAAAGTGCCTGCCTTGAACTTCCAGATTGTTCCGGTTCGCGTCACCGTAATCAATGTGCAGGGGCAGTACGCCGCCTGGCGGGCGACGCGCGCTACCGGGGATTTCGACCTGCGGACCTTCGAGGTCCGTGCTTTGCCGTTGCAGCCGGTCGATGGCCTGCGTCCGGGCATGAGTGCAATCGTCTCATGGGCTGATCGAGGGCGCTGATATGTTGGTCCGCAGTCGCATTAGACCTGGCTTCTCGCTGGTTTTCTGGCGGGAAATCGACTGGCTTCGCCGCCGTCCCTTGCTGCTCGCTTTTATCACCATCGTGCCGATGGGCCTGATGGCAGTGCTCACCTTGATATTCAGCGCTGGTCTTGCGACACGGTTGCCGATTGCGGTTCTCGATCTCGACAGTTCCGATCTTTCCCGCTCGATCATACGGATGGTCGACGCGACCCCGGACACCGCCGTCTCAGTGCGGGTCGGCGAGTTGGCGGAGGGACGCGGGATGATTCTTTCCGGCAAGGTCCACGGGCTTTTGATGCTGCCCCGAAATCTCGAGCGGGACGTGTTCGCCGGTCGCCGGCCCGAAGTCGTATTCTTTTACAATACTCAGACGCTTACCATTGGCAATCTTACCTTGCGCGGGGTGAGCGCGGCGGTGCCGACCGCTGCTGCGGGTATTCGCCTGTCGCTGCGCACCGCCCAAGGTGAGCCGGTCGATGAAGCGCAGGCCGACCTTTCACCAATTCCGGTGCAGATCCACGCTTTGTTCAATCCAACGCTGAACTATGTGTTTTTTCTGCTTGCCGCGATTCTACCGAGTGTGCTGCAAATCGTTATGGTGACGGCGTCGGCCTATTCGGTCGGAATAGACGTCGAAACACGCCACCGGTTGCGAATTCTCCGCCGGCTTGGCGGCGGACTGTGGCCTGCGATAGCGGGCAAGGTGCTTCCTTATACCATCGTGTTTCTGATGGTGCTCGATTTGTCGGATTCTGTGTTGTTCGGCATTCTTGAGTTACCCCTGCACGGCCGGGGCTGGCTGCTCGACATTGCCGGATTGCTTTTTATTCTGTCGTGCCAATTCCTCGGTGTTCTGCTTGCGCTGCTTCTCAAGCCGACGGCGAGCGCCATCAGCATCGGCACGTTGCTGACGTCGCCTGCCTTTGGCTTCATGGGAATTGGCTTCCCTCGTTTGGGTATGAATGCGTTCGCTTATGGCTTTGGCGCCATCCTGCCTGGTACTTGGTACCTGACGGCGCGGATCGATCAGACCATCCGGGGCACGCCGCTTGATCTGTCGTGGAAGCCGATCCTCGTTTTGCTCGCCTTTGTCGTCGGTCTCGCGGGACTTGTCGCGTTGCGGCTGGAGGTTATGCGCGCGCATGCCGCTCGTGAAGCCGCCGGCGCTCCGCCGACGCTTAAGGAAGCGCTCCCGTGAAACACGTACTTACAGTCTTCAGAAATGAATTCCGGCGCATCTTCGCGCTGCGGCCGGTATTCTCCGTGCTGGTCGTTGGCTCTGCGTTCTATGCGGTATTTTATCCGCAGCCTTACCTCAATGAAGCCTTGCGCAACGTGCCGATTGCCATCGTCGACGGCGACGGTACGTCCGCCAGCCGCGAACTGGCGCGCCGGGTTGATGCGACGTCCGATATCGCTGTGACGATGGTATTACCCGACATTGTCAGTGCAGAGCGCGAGGTTTTTGCGCGCAAGATCTTCGGCATTCTGGCGATCCCGAAGAATTTCGAACGCGACTTGCTGCATGGCCGCGCGTCGCCGATCGCGCTCTATGCGGACGCCAGCTATTTCCTGTTGTATCAGCGCGTTGCCGGTGGCGTCGCGGCGGTGGCGCAAACCCTGGGCGCGGAGATCGAAACCGCCCGCCTGATCGGCATCGGCGTCGATCCGGCTCTCGCCAGCGCCGCTCCCGACCCCATGCAATTGATAGCGGTGCCGCTGTTCAATCCTGAGGGGGGCTATGCAACGTATGTCTTACCGGGTGCTTTCATCCTAATCCTGCACCAGATTTTGCTTATAGCTGTCGGACTGCTCGGCACGTTGCCCGGGGCCGATCCGTCCGAGAATACGACAGATGATCCGCCGCCAGGCCCTTTTGCGATCATTGTGGGAAAGATGTTGGCCTACCTACTGGTCGAGGCGATCATCTTGCCAATTTATTTGATCGCACTACCCTATCTTTATGGGCTGCCGCGGCTCGGCGGTGTCATCCCGATTCTCGTCTTCGCCGTGCCGTTTGTCCTTTCCATCAGCGGACTGGGCCTTGTCGTTGCGGCGATCTTCAAGAGCCCGCTGTCGGTTCAACTTGTCCTGGCAGCGATCGGACTACCGTTTTTCTACCTCGCAGGGTTTGCGTGGCCGACCGAAGTGATCCCACCCGCTGTCCATTTGGCGTCATTGTTGGTGCCAAGCACCTCCGCAATTGATGGGTTCACGCGCCTCGCTCAACTCGGTGCTCCGCTCGCCGACGTACGAGGCGAGTTTCTGATGCTGTGGGGGTTGACGATATTTTACGGCGGTATCGCCTGGATCCTGGAAGTCAGGAGGCGTCAACCGGACCGCCGAAACGCGAGAGGGGCGGGCCTTTTAGAGGTTTCATTCAGGAGTGACGTCTAGTGCGTATCGCCATCGTAGGAGCCACCGGAATGCTTGGCCATCATACGGCCGTTGCGGCGTTGCGTGCCGGGCACGAGGTCATCGTTGTGTATCGCAATCCTCGCTCGCTAGAAGCAATTCCGGACGTTCAGTTCGACGCTAGACAGGCCGATCTGAATGATCGCTTGGCGCTGCGCAATGCCTTCATTGGTGCCGATGCGGTAATCAACTGCGCTGGATACTATCCCACGGTTCCTCAACCGTGGCGCGATGAAGTGCAAACGGCTACGAGCCAGATGCAAAATTTTTACGACGCGTGCGCCGATCTGCCGCTGAACAAGATCGTCTATCTCGGCGCGGCGATTGCGTTACCGCGTGATTCGAAGGGGAGACCAGGCAACGAGGAGCTTCGCTATCGCGAACAGCCCAACAAAAAAAGTCCATACCTGCAGGTGAAATGGGCCCTGGACGAGCAGGCCCTGACCAGAGCCCAGGAGGGCCTGCCGATAACGATCGGCATCCCGACCATGACATTTGGTGAATTCGATCCTGGAAACACGACTGGCCGTCTCATTATCGAGTTGGCGAACAGGTCCATGCCGGGCTACGTCAACGGCCGCCGCAATGTGATCTACGCGGGTGACGCTGGACGGGGGCTAGTTCGCGTGTGCGAAGCTGGGCGCGCCGGCGAGCGTTATCTGCTGGCAGGCGAAAATCTGACTATGGAAGAGTTGATGGGCAAAGTAGCCGTCGCTGTTGGCGCACCGATGCCCAAGGCCATACCGTTAAACGTGGCTAGGCTGGTGTCCGCATGGCAGACTTTCCGATTCAAGCTAGGCGGCCCGGAGCCCCAAGTGAGCGACAGCGTAATCGCCGTCATGTCTTCGGGCCAGTTTATTGACGGCGAGAAGTCGCGACGACAACTCGGATTTCAAACAAAGGTATCAGTTGATGAAGCAATTGCCCGCGCGCTCAAATGGTTCCGGGGCAGGGGCTTAGTAAAGCCGAGTTACATATCAGTGGCTTAAAACATTGAAAATGAGATCACAACATCGATGGTGGATGTAGAACGAGATAAAATTCAGCGCGCGAAAACGATCGGAAATATTCGAGGACGTGAGTACCGAAACGAACACACTGAAGGAGTCTGTCCATTCGCTGGCGCTGGGTGATCGCGTCCGAATGAGCGCATGGCGACGTACGCGTCATCCCAAATATGGTGACCGCCCCGGATTTATCGTTGGCCGAGGATCCCCAAGCAGTTGGCGGATAAAATTTGATGAACGGCGCTGCATCCAAACCATTCACCATGAGTATTTGGAGAAGGTGCTTTGATCCCGGTGGTGTCTCCTTTCTAACTGTAAATCGGACCCGAACTTCGGCCCTTTCGGCGTCGAATGTTAACCCCGACTCATCATCCGATCGCCGCTTCCGCAGAGGCATTAGCAACCCGACGACCGGTTACGATTGCAAGCCGTTGAGGGTCAAACGCCACGCTGATTCACGCAAACCGACTTCCATCTCCTCGTATAGTGCCGCAAGACCCTGTGCAGAAACCTCTCCTGCTGACCCGTGGCGAACGGCTCCGCGACCACGATGGAACTGACGATGCTCACTCGAACAGGTGCTCGTTCCTTGGGACGAGGCTCCGCACTACCTCATCCGTGATCGCGGATCTATGGCAGCGTCGTCACGACAGATTGCGCACCACGGACATCCGAGACAAGCCTACCGCACTGGCCTCGCCCTGGCAGAATGGCTTTGCCAAACGGCTGATCGGATCAATCGCGTGAGTGTGTGGACCACATCATTGTATTGGGCGAGATGCATTTTCGTCGGATCCTGAAATCCTGCACCAACTAGTTTAATTGCGTCAGAAAGCATCGATCCTTGAACAAGGATGCGCCCGTCACTCGCCAAATTCAGTGAATCAGAAGCGTAAAATCACACGCCGTCCTTGGCGGACTTCACCACCATAACGCCCGAGCTTAAGTCCGCGGCGCTCACAGAAAAAGGCTCTTTGCCTTGCTTAACTCACCGTTCTTATTCGAAACAAAACCAGCAAATCATGGAAGATAAATTGCTCCTAGCGTTGTCATGTGCCGAAGCGCAGAGCGTCGTCAGATCTCAAAACTAAGATACCATCGCGATAAAGTCTGCGCGCTGCAGGAGTTTTTCAATGGACGCCAATTTCTCACTTTTCCCCCGCGCCGCAGCGGCGATCTCCATTCTCGGCTTGTACTTGTTGGGCGCACCGCCTTCAGCGCAATCTGCAGAATTGTCCTCACTCGCAGGAGCTTGGACAGGCGCAGGCACCATCGCCCTCTCGGACGGATCGATCGAGCGGCTGCGGTGCCGCGCGACCTACCGAGTTGATAATTCAGAGACGGGACTGCAGCAAAGCCTGCGATGCGCGAGCGACAGCTATAAATTCGATCTCAGCAGTGACCTTGTTAGCCAGGGCGGCCGCATCTCCGGAACATGGAGCGAGTCGAGCCGCGGAATTAGCGGCAGCCTGGAAGGTCGGGTGGGCGGAGGCCGTATAACTGCTTCCGTCGAGGGCGCTGGGTTTTCAGCAAATATCAGGGTGACGACGGTTGGCCAGAACCAATCGGTCTCCATTGTTTCCCAAGGCGACATCCGGCAAGTGTCAATCTCAATGGTTCGGCGCTGAAGGTCAATGACGGGAGAAATCAGCCGGCCGGACACCCTAACCAATGGCGAGCGTGTTCCGTAAACGAGGCTATTGGTTGCTCTCTCGGATAATGCGCGCTCACCAAGAAGTAGCGTGTCTGCGAGCAGAGTATCGTAGAGAGTGCATGCGCACGATGCGTATAGTAATTGTGGTCGTGCCTTCTCTCCTGTTGCTGCGCGCGACAGCTACGCTCAGCGCGTCGCAGTGTGATCAAACGTCCACAGCCGTCGCGTCTCACCTTCGACTCGCGGGGGCGTCGCAGAGCAGTACGGACCATGTGGCTAACGTAGAGAATTGCCGCGCCTACTTCAAACAATTCGTCGAGGCAGTGACAGCCCGCCAAGCTGCGGCAACCTGCCAGGACGGCGTGGGGCGTCAACATGCTCTCGAAAATCTCGATGTAGAAATTCAGTTATTTAACGACCGCATCGCAGAACAGTCTTGTGGGCAATAACGGCGATCTGGCTTCAGTCATAGCTGTAGAGGTTTCATTACTTCGATTTACTCGGACTTTCCACCACTCAGGCTCGAAAGATGAAGCCTCAATGAGTTTGAAAAGGAACGCGAGTGTTCACGATGTTGGATCCGTAAGCAACACGGACCCTGAGTTGTGACCGGCATTGTCAATTACGCATCTGACTGCGCTGTCAGTATACACCGACTGCGCACCGTTTTACTTTTCTCGTGCTTAACGGTGTCTGTTCTACCCACAAATCTCGAAGCCGGGTCGCTGACTGCAGCGGGGTCGGTGGGTCCTGGCGACAGAACGGCAAGTTCTGTCATGATCCCGACAACGCATGATTCGGCCCGAGCTCGTATTGAAATTGAGACGCATCTCGATGATCATTCGCAGGGGAAGATCGTAACGCTCGATCCGGCGGAAGCTTCGACCGCATCGCCGGCAGAGCCCTTCGGCCTCAACACCATGCCGGTGGCGACCGGAGATATCTTAACGAAGTGGAGCAGCGTAGAGAACGACATCAGCGTCGATAAAAACATTCTAACAAGCTGCGGCGAAAGCACAGCGGAGTGCCCCTCGGCGGCACAAAAGTTCCTCGCGATTGTAGCGGAAGGCCGAACGAGGTTTGGTCGTGCCCGCATCGGGGTGATTAATCGCGCGATGAATCTCGCCATCCGCCCCATGAGCGACCTCGCGCAGTGGGGCGTGGAAGACCGCTGGACCGCGCCACTCGCAACGCTCACCAGCGGTATCGGCGATTGTGAGGATTACGCCATCGTGAAATACGTCGCTCTTACAGAGGCGGGCATCGCCGCCGAAGACGTGAAGCTTGTCGTCGTTCGCGATCTCAGTGTCGACAAAGATCATGCGGTCGTCGTCGTTCGACTCGATGGCAGCTGGCTCATTCTCGATAATCGCCGGCTGGCATTAGTTCACGATATCGAGATGCGCCGAGTGATCCCCCTTTTCGTGCTCGATTCCGATGGCGTCAAGAAGTTCATCTCTTCGACGATACCTGCCACGGGCTACGCACGGGTGCTGCATGAAGCTAAAAAGTTAGTAAGCAAGGCGAACGGGACGCTTGGATGAGGGGGCCCCTATCTATCTGTGAGGAGCGGTGGCTGCCTTGACCGCGGAGACTAGCACAAGTGCATGAGTTAGATCTGAGAGACGCCTTCCGAGAGGTTCTGGACGTTATCCTTCGCGCGTCTTAGCATGCAATATCCACCTAAATCGCGTGTGTGCCGAAGTGTTACGCGATCATGTTTCATAACATTCGACCTCAGTAGCCGTTCGGCTCGCTTGGTCGCCAAATTCATGAAATTAATACTGCGCCACCGTCGGCTCCGGACGTCACGCGCCGCCAGTCAGCGCTGTCCACGCCGCCAGAGAATCCATGTAGTCGCGCCAGCGCACGATCTTGCGGTTCTCAATAAAAGCGATCGAGACAAACCTATTATCGTAGGCGGCGCCGGTCCTGAGTATCTTGCCGTGAACCTCGTATTCGAGGGTCACAACGTGACCATCCGCGGAAGGATGTGCGGCCAGCGCATCGCCGCGCTCAAGGAAGATGCTGTTGCCGTACCCGGAATAGAGCGACATGAGGTCTGCCCGACCTCGTATCGCCTGCGGCCAACCTGCCATTAGGTAACGAAATTCGAATAGGACGTCGTCGGCGAGCGTATCGAAATAATGTTCGCCATCCGTGTACTTCGATAGCCCTTCCATGACGATGGAGAAGAACGGATCGAGGGCGTGGAACGCGCTATAGTCGTCCTTGGACATCTTCTACTCCTTAAAGGTGTCGATTCGAATGTCCACGTGGAGCGACGGGCCTTGAGTGCTCTTTTCGACAATACGCCCGCCAAGCGCTATTTTTCGCAAGTACACACACGAAAAGTAAGTATCCCACTCAAAGATAACTATATCGGCATGCATCGCGATGCCA
>NZ_JBEKCZ010000237.1:0-7760 GCF_050014615.1 Bradyrhizobium sp.
CCGCTTTCTTAAGAGATTCCGCGACGGGGCGCCACCGCACACGAATTTGTGAGGTTCCCTCTTCCGTTTCCGGAACCCTGTTCCCACATCTGCCTCAAGCCGGCGTGAACGTCGGCGACGCGACCGCCGGCCGGTTGAGGAATGTCAATGCGGCCTGCGGAAACCCAATGAAGATGCTGTCTCCGTGCTTTCGGGGCGGAGCGGCAGGCTGAGGGAATACCCATGAATATTGAAAAATACACCGAGCGCGCGCGCGGCTTTATCCAGTCGGCGCAATCGCTGGCGATGCGCGACGGCCACCAGCAGTTTTCGCCGCTGCATATGCTCAAAGTGCTGCTGGACGACAGCGAGGGTCTCGCCGGCGGTCTGATCGACCGCGCCGGCGGCCATTCCCGCGCGATCCTCAAGGCGACCGAAGACGCGCTGGGCAAGCTGCCGAAGGTTTCCGGCAGCGGCGCGGGTCAGGTTTATCTCGCGCCGGAACTGGCGCGCGCGTTCGATGCCGCGGAAAAAGCCGCCGAAAAGGCCGGCGACAGTTTTGTCACCGTCGAGCGGCTGTTGCTGGGGCTGACCCTGGAGAAAGACAGCGATGCCGGCGGCATCCTGAAGAAGGGCGGCGTCACGCCGCAGAACCTCAACGCTGCGATCGAAGCCCTGCGCAAGGGCCGCACCGCCGACAGTGCGACGGCGGAGAACGCCTATGACGCGCTCAAGAAATATTCGCGCGACCTGACGCAAGCGGCCCGCGACGGCAAGCTTGACCCCGTGATCGGGCGCGACGAGGAAATCCGCAGGACCATTCAGGTGCTCTCCCGCCGCACCAAGAACAATCCGGTCTTGATCGGCGAGCCCGGCGTCGGCAAGACCGCGATCGTCGAAGGTCTGGCGCTGCGGATTCTCAATGGCGACGTGCCGGAAAGTCTCAAGGACAAGAAGCTGCTGTCGCTCGACCTCGGTGCGCTGATCGCGGGTGCAAAATACCGCGGCGAGTTCGAGGAGCGGCTGAAAGCCGTGCTGCAGGAAGTCACCTCGGCCGAGGGCAGCATCATCCTGTTCATCGACGAGATGCATACGTTGATCGGCGCCGGCAAGGCCGACGGCGCGATGGATGCGTCCAATCTGCTCAAGCCCGCGCTGGCGCGGGGCGAATTGCATTGCATCGGCGCCACCACGCTCGACGAGTACCGCAAGCATGTCGAGAAAGACGCCGCGCTGGCGCGCCGGTTCCAGCCGATCTTCGTTTCCGAGCCGACGGTCGAGGATACCATCTCGATCCTGCGCGGCCTGAAGGACAAATACGAGCAGCACCACGGCGTACGCATCACCGATTCCGCATTGGTGGCGGCGACCACGCTGTCGAACCGCTACATTACGGATCGATTTTTGCCGGACAAGGCGATCGACCTGATGGACGAGGCCGCGGCGCGGCTGAAGATGCAGGTCGATTCCAAGCCGGAAGAGCTCGATTCGATGGACCGGGAGATCATCCGGCTGAAGATCGAGCAGGAAGCACTGAAAAAGGAAACCGATGCCGGCTCGAAAAGCCGCCTGCAGACGCTGGAAAAGGAACTCGCCGAACTCGAGGAGAAGTCGGCGGCCCTGACCTCGCGCTGGAGTGCTGAAAAGAACAAGCTGTCGAACGCGCAGAAGCTCAAGAGCGAGCTTGACGGCTTGCGCATCGAGCTCGCCAACGCCCAGCGCCGCGGCGAATATCAGCGTGCCGGTGAACTGGCCTATGGCCGGATTCCCGAGCTTGAGAAGAGGCTTGCCGAGATCGAAGCCAAGGAAAATTCCGGCGAGATGATGGAGGAGGCGGTCACCGCCAATCACATCGCGCAGGTGGTATCGCGCTGGACCGGCGTGCCGGTCGACAAGATGCTTGAGGGCGAAAAGGACAAGCTGCTTCGGATGGAAGACAGCCTCGGCAACCGCGTCGTCGGCCAGGCTGAAGCGGTTCATGCGGTCGCGACCGCCGTGCGCCGTTCGCGCGCCGGGCTGCAGGATCCCCATCGTCCGATGGGCTCGTTCATGTTCTTGGGCCCGACCGGCGTCGGCAAGACCGAACTGACCAAGGCGCTGGCCGAATATCTGTTCAATGACGAGACCGCGATGGTGCGCCTCGATATGTCCGAATACATGGAGAAGCATTCGGTGTCGCGCCTGATCGGTGCGCCTCCGGGCTATGTCGGCTATGATGAGGGCGGCGCGCTCACCGAAGCGGTGCGGCGGCGGCCCTATCAGGTGGTGCTGTTCGACGAGATCGAAAAGGCGCATCCCGATGTCTTCAACGTGCTGCTGCAGGTACTCGACGACGGCCGTCTGACCGATGGTCAGGGCCGCACCGTGGACTTCCGCAACACGCTGATCATCATGACCTCGAATCTCGGTTCGGAATTCCTGGTCAACCAGCCGGAAGGCGAGGACACCTCCGCGGTGCGCGAGCAGGTGATGGGGACGGTGCGCGCGCATTTCCGTCCCGAATTCCTCAACCGGGTCGACGAGATCATCCTGTTCCACCGCCTGCAGAAGAGCGAGATGGGGCGGATTGTCGAGATCCAGTTCGGCCGGCTGCAAAAGCTGTTGGAGGAGCGCAAGATCGTGCTGACCCTCGACGCCGCGGCGCGCGACTGGCTGGCGGCCAAGGGCTGGGACCCCGCCTATGGCGCGCGGCCCTTGAAGCGGGTGATCCAGCGTCACCTGCAGGACCCGCTGGCGGAGATGATCCTCGCCGGTGACGTGAAGGATGGCGACCGCGTCGCCATTTCAACGCAGGGCAATGTGCTGACCTTCAACGGCAAGGCGCCGCAGACCGCCGAGATCGCGCAGTTCGAGGCGCCGGTGCCGAAGCGGAAGCTGAACTGAGGTCGCGGCTGAATCCTATCCAGCGTCGTCATGCCCGGGCTTGTCCCCGGGCATGACCGCGTCTACGCCCGCTGGCCTGCGTTCGCGCAAGCGAGAATCTACTTTTTTGTTACCTTGTAGATCGCGTTCTCGATGTCGGATGAGAAGTAGATCGTGCCTGATGCGCCGATCCCGACGCCGGTTGGAATGTTGGTCGGCAACCCTCCCGGCGTAGCTGGAAGCCCGATCGGCAGATTGCCGGCGATCTCGGTGACGTTTCCGTTCGCAGGATCGATCTGGACAATCCGCTTGGCGCCGACCTCTGCGACGATCAATGTGCCATCGCCCGCCAGTGCGATGCCCTCCGGCATTTTCAAGCCCTTGGCGATCACGGTTCTTTCGCCGTTGATCTCGACCTTCGAGACCTCCCCCGAAAAGGCTTCTGTGAGATAGACCGATTCATTGGGGCCGCCGACGAGTCCGACCGGTCCGGCGAGATCGCCAATCACCACGGTGCGGTCCTTGCCGTGCTCGCCGCTGACGCGAACCAGCGATTTGGTGCCGAGCTCGTTGACGAGAATGCTGCCGTCGTCGAGCCGGATCGCATCGTGCGGCGCTTTGAAACCGTGCAACATCTCGCGCGTCGCCCCGGTCTTGCGATCGATCACCTGCACCGTGCCGGTAAACCAGCTGGACAGGATCACGTCGTCGCCCTTGGCTGTGGCACTCATCGGGTATTCCAGCGTTACGCCGACGGCGTGCATTCGCGCGGATTCGGAGACTTCGCCGGTCGCACCATCCACGGTGCGATAGGCGAACACGTCGGCGACGTAGATGGTGTCCTTGCCATTATCGGAGACGACGCCGATGCCGCCGGGAAGCGCCAGCTTGCCGATGATGATTTGTTTGGCGGCGCCGGTTTCGGCATCGACCTCCTGGATTCCATTATCCGCCATGTTGGAGACGTAGATGCGATCCTTGTCGTCGATCGCGAGATTGTCGAGCGATGGCTTGAGCTGAGCGACCGTCTTCTTTGCGCCGGTTTTCGGATCGACCCGAACCAGCTGGCCGGTCGCGGCGTCCACGACCCACAGATTGCCTTTGGAATCGAAATTGACCGCGGCAGGGGTCTTGAAGCCATCGGCGACCACCGTCAGTTCGGGCTTGTCGACGTCCACCTTGACGACCTGGCCCTTGAACCACAACGGGCCGTATAACAATCCGTCCGGCCCGAATTCGAACCCATTAAGGCCGCCCATCTTCTCCATGATCATGCGCGGGGGTTTGACGCCCTCGATGTCGATCTCGTAGAGGGTGTCGCCAAGAAAGACGGTCGTGGCATAGAGCCTGCCGTCCTTGCGATAAGCCAGAGAGTTGATTCCGGGCAGCCCGGAGGCGAGTTTCTTGATGGGGCCGTCGCCCTTGCGGGAATAGAGGTCGCCGGTGAGAAAACCGGTCCATGCCATGGTGCCGTCAGGTGCAAACGCAATATCGTCTGCCATGCCTACGGGAGTCGGTATCGCAATTTTCGCGGTGCCGTTTTTGAGATCGACTTCGTAGAGTGCGGCCCCCGCAACGCTGCCGGCGAACATGTGCCCGGCCTTGTCTATGCCAAGCCCATGCACGCCGTGGAATGCCGAGCCGGGAACGAGCTTGGTGACTTCATATGTTTGCGCCGACGCTCCGGCGCTTAAAAGGACTGTCGCTACGACAGCCGCATACAGTGCAAGCCTGCTTGTCATGACGCCGCCTCCCGATTTTTTTATATCGCGTCAGTATTCGTCCGCCGGGGCGGCTTGGCAAACGAAACTTGCCGCAGAGGACGGCGGTGGCGGTCACAAAAATGACACGCCGCGCGGGAGCCGGATCCGTACGATATCGGGGAGTAACTCAGGAGATTTTAGCGATTGCTGATTTGCCGCACGCCGCCTGTGCCGGCGGCATCGGATACGCGTGCCGGGCCGCTATTGCGGTTGTTCATCATGGCATCAAGACGGTCGCGTTCCTTCTCGAAGCCGTTCATCAGCGGGCCGTCGAGTGAACGGCCGCGCGGCAGCTTGATGCGCATCGGATCGACGAAGCGGCCGTTGACCAGAATTTCATAATGGACGTGGGAGCCGGTCGATTGGCCGGTCGAACCGACGAAGCCGATCACCTGGCCCTGCCGTACCCGCTTGCCGACTTCCAGTCCCTTGGCAAAGGCCGACATATGGCCGTAGGCGGTCTCGTAACCGTTATTGTGCTTCAGCTTGACGTATTTGCCGTAACCGCCTTCCCAGCCGGCGGTTTCGACCACGCCGTTGCCGGAGGCGAAAATCGGCGTGCCGTAGGCTGTCGCCCAATCGACGCCGGTATGCATCTTGACGTAACCGAGGATGGGATGGCGGCGGCTGCCGAAGCCGGATCGCATGATCGCGTTGTTGACGGGCTTGCGCACCAGGAACTTCTTCGCGCTCTTGCCGGTCTCGTCATAGTAATCGACCACGGCGTCGTCGGGGGTCTGGAAGCGGTAGTATTTCTTGGTTTCACCGCCGACGGTCAGCGAGGCGAACAGCACCTCGGTCTTTTCGGTGATGGTGGCGCCCTCGTCTTCGCCGGCAAAGAACACGTCGAAGGAGTCGCCGGGCTGCACTTTGCGCTGGAAGTCGACGTCGTAGGAGTAAATCCGGATCATGTCTTCGATCACGGCCGCCGGCACCTTGTTGCGCAGCGCGGTCTCGTAGATGCTTTGGTAGAGCCGCACCCCGGTCCCGTCGTCGTCGTCATCGTCGCTGGCGTCGGCGGTTTCGGTGGCGGTGTTCATGCTCTGCACGTCGACGGCGACGTATTTGCCGAGATCGGACAGCGCGGCCACCGCTTCGACGGCGGAATCGTTGGCGACGATCACGCGGTAGGGCTGCAGCCGCTGACCGGCACCCGGACCGGCGGGCGCCATCAGGATGCGCACTTTCTCGCCTTCCTTCAGGCCGCCGTCGCGGCCCCGGGCGCCGAGCGTGTTGGCGATCGCCTTGGCTTCTTCCGGGGTAGCGCCCTGTTCGCGCAGGATCGAGGTGATGGTGTCGCCCTTCTTGACCATGTGAAGGCGTTCGCCGGATGGATTGCCGACCTGTTCTTTGGTCTTCGCCAGCAGCGTGACGTTTTCCGGGACCACCCGGGTTTCAAAGCCGGCATAGGGATCGGCGGCGGTCCCTTCGGCTGCATAGGCCATTTTAAGGTCGGATTGCGCGCCGCTGGCGTCGGCCGTCGCGTTGGCGAGGGCGGTGTAGCGCACCCCGCCGCTGTTGCCGCGCCAGTTCGAGGCATCCCGAACCCGCATCAGAACCTCGTCGAGCGCGACTACCGCGGCGAGCTTGGCTTTGGGCAGGATCGGCGCAAGGTCCTTGGTGACGAAGGAAACCTCGGCATCGGGTTCGGCCGCGTCAGCATTGTTGGGGTCGTCGGAGGCTGCGGGGGAGGGGGCGCCGACATCGCTCAGCATGCGCTGCGCGTTGAAGGGTGGGATCTTGGCGCTGAGATCGCTGGTCGTCATCGACAAATTGCCGGAGATGCGGATGAACGGCCGCACCCGCATGACGTCACGGTTGCCGACCCGGGTGACGGTTGAAACCCGCACCACGTTACGCGCCGCGGTCGACTCGCCGGGCGGCGGCAGCCGATCGCTCTTGTGCAGGCTGGCTTTGGGGTCGTTGGCGCCGAACGCGCCCCGCAGCGCGCCTTCGACGCGTTCCGGGACCTTGGCAAACGTCATTTCGCCGTCGAGCGACGCAAAAACGGCGCCGCCGATCAGAGCTGCGCCGCACAAGCCAGTCAGGATGGTGCCGCTAAACCATTGTACGGAGACGCGGCGGCGATCGATTACCGCGGCTTCGGAGCCATCGACGGAAAGCGGCGGCTCGTGACCAAGATCAATGATCCCGGTCTCGCGCCCGTAGCCGCCCCCGCGTGACGTCCTGTGGTTCAAACCGGCGTCCCCCCAAATTCCATCGATACTCGACAAGGCATTCGACAAGGCCTGCACTCATTTCCGGCCCGTATTCGCTCCCTCAAAGGAAAATTCGGGAGCACGGCGTACCGCGTGGACATTCGTGAATCAAAGGTCAACAGGCTGACCAGAAGCTCGAACGTCTATGATGTGCAGATCTCTCGATGGTTGTCGGCCGCAAGGAAAAGGCGATGAATTCTTGGATGATCGCCGTTCCCTTAAGTTTTGAATGCCGGCAGCCCCCACGGCACCGGCGATTCAATGCATTCGTAATGCCAGAACGTCGCAGGATTGTGGCTCAAGTACGGCGCAAAGTCCTTAAAAATCGAGGCTTCTGGGCCGCTGAAGATTCTGCGGCATGATGCGACGATTTGTTGACAACAGCCGTTGACAACATCGATCGGGGGGGCTTATAACCCGGCCACTGAGCGCGGCGCTGCTTTGGCCCTTGGTCAAAGCATGTTTTCGTGCCCGTGAAGCTCCTCATTAAGATGAGTGAATCAACAGCCGATGACAATCGGTTGTCATTTGCCGTCGAAATGGGACTTCGCGACCTTCCAGAGATGGAAGTGGGTCCTTGGACCCGGGCTGTTTGACAAGTGAAGATGAAGAAAGAGAAACGTGGACGGCGGAGTCCTTGCGAGTCTCGATTACTTGAAGGCTTAAGTTTTAGGACTTGGGTTTTGAAGTATTGAGGCTGGACGAAAGACTTCGGCGGTACACGTTTATATAGGTTACACCATCGTTGTTCGCGATGTGAATCGCGTTCAATAAATATGGTGGGACCTCGTCAAACGTTGTGATCAGCCGGTTTGAAGTTTCAAGTCCAACTTGAGAGTTTGATCCTGGCTCAGAGCGAACGCTGGCGGCAGGCTTAACACATGCAAGTCGAGCGGGCGTAGCAATACGTCAGCGGCAGACGGGTGAGTAACGCGTG
>NZ_JBEKCZ010000238.1:0-7699 GCF_050014615.1 Bradyrhizobium sp.
AATTTCTCGGTGCCGCGCTCATGCTCGGCCTGCTCGGTACCCTCCTCCTGTTCGTGTCGAGGAGTTTCTGATGCAGATGCACAGCCTCTCCTTCGACATCTCGCACACGCTCGCCGGCGGGCTCGTCCTGATAAGCTTCATGATGCTGTACCAGGACCGGCTCTATTCGCTGCTCAACGTGTTTGCGTTCCACGCCCTGGTGCTCGCCCTTTCCGTCGCCTGGCAGGCCTATGTCCAGAACGCGCCCCATCTCTACATCACCGCAGCCATCGCCCTTGTCTTCAAGGCGATCGTCATTCCCGTGGCGCTGCATCGCATCGTCAAGCGGCTCGGGATTCATCGCGACATCGAATCGGCCGTCGGGATCGGTCCGACCATGCTGGCGGGGATGGCCCTGGTCGCGCTGTCGATGGTTTTGATGCTGCGGGTGACCGCCGAAGCCGATCCGCTGGCGCGCGAGGATCTCGCCTTCGCCCTGTCGGTGGTGCTGCTCGGACTTCTGGTCATGGTGACGCGCCGCAATGCGGTCAGTCAGGTCGTGGGATTCATGTCGCTTGAGAACGGACTGGTGCTGGCGGCCACCGGCGCCAAAGGCATGCCGCTCGTGGTCGAGATCAGCGTGGCTTTTTCGATTCTGATCGCCTTCATCGTCATCGGCATCTTCCTGTTCCGGATCCGTGAACGCTTCGACTCGGTGGACGTTTCCGCGCTCGACGACTACCGGGGCGAGCGGCGATGAACTTCCATTCCTTCAATCCGGTGGTGGCGGTGTTGCTGATTCCAATCGGCGCGGCGGCATTGCTGGCGATACTGCCGGGCTACCGGCTGACGGCGCGGTTGAACGTCGCGGCGAGCCTCGCGACATTTCTTTCGGCACTCTCATTGTTCGTGATCGAACGTCCGCAGCCCACGCCGTACGTGCTGGTCGATGACCTCAATATCGTGTTCATCGTGCTCAACACCTTCGTCGGTTTCACGACCAGCATCTTCAGCGCCAGCTACATCGCGCATGAACTCGACACCGGCCGGTTGACGCCGACATACCTGCGTTTTTACCACGCCATGTATCAGACCATGATGTTCGGCATGAACCTCGCCTTCGTGTCGAACAATATCGGCCTGATGTGGGTCGCGGTTGAAATCGCGACGCTGACGACGGTGCTGATGGTCGGCATCTATCGCACACACGCCGCGCTGGAAGCGGCCTGGAAATATTTCATCCTGGGCAGCGTCGGGATCGCCTTCGCGCTGTTCGGCACGATCCTGGTCTACATGGCGGCGCGCCCGGTCGTCGGCGAGGGCCAGGACGCCATGGTCTGGACGCTGCTGGTCGAGCGCGCGGCGCATTTCGACCCTGCCCTTCTCAATGTCGCTTTCGTCTTCCTGTTTCTCGGCTACGGGACCAAGGTCGGCCTCGCGCCGCTGCACGCCTGGCTGCCCGACGCGCATGCCGAAGGTCCCACGCCGATCTCGGCCGTGCTGTCCGGCCTGCTGCTGAATGTGGCGCTCTACGCCCTGTTGCGCTTCAAGATATTGCTCGCGGTCAGTCCGAACGCGATTTCGCCCGGCCCCCTGATGGTGACGATTGGCCTGGTTTCGCTGGTTTTCGCGGCGTTCATGCTGTACCGCCGGCGCGACATCAAGCGTCTGTTTGCCTACTCCTCGATCGAACACATGGGGATCATCGTTTTCGCGTTCGGAATGGGCGGCCCGCTCGCCAATTTTGCCGGACTGCTGCACATGGTGATGCACAGCCTGACCAAGTCGGCGATCTTCTATGCCGTCGGTCATATTTCGCAGGTCAAGGGCACGCAGCGGATCAACAGGATCCGGGGCCTGACGGTGACGCATCCGGCGCTTGGCTGGGGCCTGGTGGTGGGCGTCGTCGCGATCGCCGGATTGCCGCCGCTCGGCATCTTCATGAGCGAATTTCTCGTCGTCAGCTCCACCTTCGCACGGCAGCCCCTGCTCGCCATCGTCCTCGTGTCCGGAATTTTGCTGGCCTTCGGCGCGTTGCTGTTGCGCCTGACAAGCGTGGCGTTCGGCACCCCCCGCGGCAGCACAGCTCCGGTCGAGGCTTCCTATGTACCCATGTTTGCCCATCTCTCGCTGGTTCTGGTCGCGGGTGTCTATCTTCCTGCCCCGGTCGTGATCTGGTTCCAGCATGTGGCGACCCTGCTTGGATAGCGCGAGGAACATGACATGCCATCCTTGATCGATCTGATGCTGCAGGGCCATGAGGTCCAGCACCACTCTCCCTGGCCACGATCCGCGGTCGATGCCGCGGTCTGGAATGTTGCAGGCAGCGGACTGGCACAGGGTCGCTGGAGCTTGCTCGGCCTTTGGGGGGAACCTGCAACGGTGCATATGGCGATCATCGACGCGCAGACCGCCGAAATCGCTGTCATCAGCCTCGACTGCCCCGAGCGCCATTATCCGTCGATCGGCAAGCATCACCCGCCGGCGCTCAGATTGGAGCGCGCGATTCACGATCTGTTTGGACTGGTGGCCGAAGGCTCGCCCGATCCACGCCCGTGGCTTGACCACAACCGTTGGGGAACACGCTTCCCGCTGGCGGATCGCATCGACTCGCTGTCGAACGGTTTGCCCTATCGCTTCCTCCCCGCGGAAGGCGACGGCCTGCACCAGATTGCGGTCGGTCCAGTGCACGCCGGCATCATTGAGCCCGGGCATTTCCGTTTCACGGCCAGCGGGGAGACCGTGGTTCGTCTGGAACAGCGATTGGGATACACCCACAAGGGTATCGAGGGGCTGATGATCGGAGCCGACCTCGATCGGGCTGTTCAACTCGCCGCACGCGTATCGGGCGACAGCACGGTTGCGTATGCGTTTGCCTTTTCGCGGGCGGTCGAAGCCGCGCTGGAGATCGCGGTGCCTGATCGCGCGGTCTGGCTGCGTGCGCTGCTCGCAGAGCTCGAGCGCCTTGCGCACCATCTCGGCGACATCGGGGCGATCTGCAACGATGCCTCCTTCACATTGATGCACGCTTTGTGCAGCGTATTGCGAGAGGACGTCCTGCGCGCATCCAACACAGCGTTCGGGCATCGATTGATGCGGGACGTCATCGTGCCTGGCGGCGTGACACGCGACCTCGACAATAACGGGACGAAAGCTATCCGGGCGGCACTGGACAATATCCGCCGGCGCTTTCCTGCTCTGGTCGAATTATATGACAATACCGCTTCGCTGCAGGATCGTACCGTCGACACGGGCATGCTCAAGCCTGCATTGGCCAAACAGTATGCCGCTGGAGGTTACATCGGCCGCGCGTCCGGGCGATCCTTTGACGCGCGCCGGACCCTCGCCTATCCGCCATATGACAGCCTGAGCTTTGACGTGCCGGTTCTGAGCGAGGGTGATGTCAACGCCCGCGTCTGGATCCGCGTGCGCGAGGTCGAGCAGAGTCTCTCCCTGATCGACCAGATACTGGACCGGCTTCCCGGAGGCCCGTTGCGGGCGAATGCGGGCCAACTTCGTGAGCCGCGGGAAGGTATGGCGATCGTCGAGGGGTTTCGCGGCGATGTTCTGGTCTGGCTCCGCTTGCGCAATGGCCGGATCGAGCGATGCCACCTGCGCGACCCCTCGTGGTTTCAGTGGCCGCTGCTGGAGGCTGTAATCGAAGGCAATATCGTCGCCGACTTCCCGCTCTGCAACAAATCCTTCAACTGCTCATATTCGGGCCACGATCTCTGAGGAACCGCACAGATGCGCAAGCTGCTTTTTGAAAGCCTGTTCCGCCGGCCGTTCACCGAGCAGGCGCCGTCTCCCGACGATGCCGCGGCAACCGAACTGGCGATCGCCGTGGGCCTTGCCGCCCGGCGGCATCTCGGACGCAGCCTGTCGATACGCGAAATCGATGCCGGGTCGTGCAATGGATGCGAACTTGAAATCCACGCGTTGAACAATGCCTATTACGACGTCGAGCGCTTCGGTCTCCGGTTCGTTGCGTCGCCGCGTCATGCCGATGTGTTGATGGTAACCGGACCGGTCACGAAGAACATGCGCGACGCGCTGGAGCGTACCTATCATGCGACCCCGAACCCGAAATGGGTCGTCTCCGTGGGAGATTGCGCCCGGGATGGCGGCTGCTTTGCCGGCAGCTATGCGGTGGCAGGAGGGGTCTCGCAGGTCGTCCCGGTCGATCTTCATATTCCGGGTTGTCCGCCGCCGCCGATAAATATCTTGCAGGGGCTGCTCGCCCTGCTCGATCAAACGGCCAAAAGCGTCGCCCCCACGTGAGTAGCGGGGAACTATGCGGATGTCTGAGGAAAAGAAATCGGCAACAGTAAGCTGGCAGATCCCATGCCTTCACAGGAGCTTCAAGCAGATAATCGATTTGCTGGTTCGCAACCCGGGGGTCTATCGCGCCCGCTCCAGGGTCCGCGACGAAGCCGGCTTGGGCTGCTTGATGTTCTTCATTTTCGGCTTGGTGACGTGCTCCCTGAGACGGACGCCTCGACCGCCGGTCAAACTCTGCCCTCCCGGATTGATCAATTCGATCCCGGCATTCTCCAATGCGGAAACCAACTTCATCAGGGAATCGACGTTGCCGCGGATAACGCCGTCGCTGGCTTCCATGCGCTGAATGGTCGGCACCGAAAGATTCGCCAGATTGGCTGTCTGCCGCTGGTCTATATTCAGGAGCGCGCGGGCGGCCCTGAGCTGGTTGGCCGTGATCATGAAATGGCGGCTTCCGGTCCGATGTGGATCGGATATATCTATACCATCCCAACTAGCGTTTCAAGCATCAATTTTGATGCAAAATATATCATAACCCCGCTCGCGCCGCTTGCAGCGGATCGAGGCCGGGGGACTTGTATCGAATTTTGATCGAATGCGGAAACATCCTCGGACTTTTACCGAACGAGTTGTCTCTCTACAAATTGCGTGATAATAGATGTTTAAAGCATGTATTATGATGCTGCAACCCTTGGGATAGTTGCCTGCCGTGAAATTGCTGGGTCGTTATCAAGGCAAGAATGGGCAGATCGATATCGTCGAGTGTTCCTGGGACGGCACACGCGTGTATTTCGAAGAGGGGATCAGACAGAGCCAGGCGACGCCGGACGGTGAAAGCGTATTCACCTACGTCAAGCTCATGGACGAACTGCTGTCTCGGTCCGAAACAATCCTCGTGCTGGGCTGTGGTGGCGGTAATCTTGCGACACGGCTGTCGCGTCTCGGCAAGCGATTGACCATCGTCGACATCAACCCGATCAGTTTCATGCTCGCGCACAGATATTTCGATCTGCCGGACGAATTGCCCTGCATCGTCTCTGATTTTCGAAAATTCGTGTTCGATGACCGTGCCTATTACGACGGCATTGCGATCGACGTCGGCGGACCGGGATTCCATTTCACGGAAGAGTTTGACGCGGAGACCTGCGATGCCATCCGCGCCCGTCTGGCACCGGGCGGCCGGATCGTGATGAACGTGATGGTGGCACACGACATTGATCCAACACCCGACCGGATCGCAGCCCGACTCGCCGGTGAAGAACTGCGGACATGGATCGTCGATGAGCCATTCATCGAGGATCGCAATGCCGTCATCGCCTGCGTCCCCGAGAGGACCTTGGGTTCACGGGCAGCGCTCGATCGCGTGATGCACCACAGCCATGAACGCTGGATCATCCGCCGGGGAAGATTGCGAAGCCGGGATCTCGCCTGCGGATTGCGCTAGGCGCAAACGCCAGCCTCGCCGGTGGTGATGACCACCAGCGAGAGCTAACGCGAGCACTTGGTTCAGGCGGCCGGGTCAGGCCGCTTTGGATTTCGCCACATGCGTGGCGATCGCATCCATCAGTGCCGGGGACAGACAATCGTAAGGCTCAAGCCCGAGTTCCTTGAGGCGCGACCTGATCCCGCCCATCTCCGACGGGTTGACGCCGGACTCGATCACCGAGGACACGAACGCCGCAAAGGCCGGGGCTGCCGAGCCGCCTTCGGTGAACAGTTCGGGGTGGATGAAGTCGAGACCATAGAACGGATGGCTCTTGTTCTCGATGCGGCCGTACATGTGGGTGCCGCAGGCCTTGCAGGCGTGGCGCTGGATGGTCTTCGAGGCATCGACGATGTGAAGCTTGTCGCCGTTCTCCAGCACGGTCACGTTCTCGCGCGGCACCACCGCGACCACCGAGAACACCGCGCCGGCGGGTTTCCAGCACTGGGTGCAGCCGCAGGCATGGTTGTGGGCGACGTCGCCCTTGATGCCGACCTTCACCTGCTTGTCCTTGCATTTGCAGACGAGGGTTCCGCCGGCAAAGCTGCCCGAACCTTTCTTGACTCCACTATCAACCGATGGATGGATGTGAACGGTCATTGGCCTATCCTCCTTGTGTGTGACGCTTTTGATTTAGTACGCAACCTCTAGAACACGACGACCGATCGGATCGACTTGCCCTCGTGCATCAGATCGAACCCCTTGTTGATCTCCTCGAGCTTGAGGACATGGGTAATCATCGGGTCGATCTGAATCTTTCCGTTCATGTACCAGTCGACGATTTTCGGCACATCGGTACGGCCCCGCGCGCCGCCGAACGCGGTGCCCTTCCAGACCCGGCCGGTGACGAGCTGGAACGGCCGGGTCGCAATTTCCTTGCCGGATTCCGCCACGCCGATCACCACCGATACGCCCCAGCCGCGATGACAGGCTTCCAGCGCCTGTCGCATCACGGTGGTATTGCCGGTGCAGTCGAAGGTGAAGTCGGCGCCGCCGTCGGTCAATCCGACCAGATGCTGGACGACATCGCCATCGATCTTTTTGGGATTGACGAAGTGCGTCATGCCGAAGCGGCGGCCCCATTCCTCCTTGGAATCGTTGACGTCGACGCCGATGATCTTGTCGGCGCCAACCATCCGCGCGCCCTGGATCACGTTGAGTCCGATACCGCCGAGCCCGAACACGACCACGTTGGCGCCGGGCGTAACCTTGGCGGTGTTGACCACCGCGCCGACGCCGGTGGTCACGCCGCAGCCGATGTAACAGCTCTTGTCGAATGGCGCGTCCTCGCGAATCTTGGCGACCGCGATCTCCGGCAGCACGGTGAAATTCGAAAATGTCGAGCAGCCCATATAGTGGAAGACCGTCTTGCCCTTGTGGCTGAAGCGCGAGGTGCCGTCGGGCATCAGGCCCTTGCCCTGCGTCGCGCGGATCGCGGTACACAGGTTGGTCTTCTGGCTGAGGCAGCTTTTGCACTGGCGGCATTCGGGCGTGTAGAGCGGAATCACATGGTCGCCCGGCTTCACCGAAGTGACGCCCGGTCCTACCTCGCGGACGATACCGGCACCTTCATGGCCGAGGATCGAGGGGAAGATTCCTTCGCTGTCGAAGCCGTCGAGCGTATAGGCGTCGGTGTGACAAATTCCCGTCGCCTTGATCTCGACGAGGACCTCACCCGCCTTGGGGCCCTCCAGATCGAGCTCAACGATTTCAAGCGGCTTTTTCGCCTCGAACGCGACCGCGGCTCGTGTCTTCATCTTATACTCCTGTTGTGCTCTTCAACGTCACAAGACATGCCATCATCCGTGCTCATTTACACGATGTTTCCACGCAGTCATTTGATCCCCGTACAACTGGCCTCGGCGTCTTTGGCGGCTTGCGGCTTGTCTTCATGTTTGGGCGGCCGGCCGCCGGGAATGGCGTCGTTGGCGCGGGCGCGCAGATAGACGTAGATAT
>NZ_JBEKCZ010000239.1:0-7649 GCF_050014615.1 Bradyrhizobium sp.
CGAACTCACTTCCGGAGGCGAGCGCCAACAGCGCGCCCAGCTGATCGGTCATGATTTGCGCCGGCAGTGGTCTCGCGATGGCGAGCTCCGGCGATAGTTCACGCGCGAACCCGCTCAACGCACGGCCCCAGCCGGCATCGCCGTCGATCGGCCGGCCGATCATGCGCGCAGGATCGGGCAGCCAGGATTCCACCCATGATGGCGCCAGTTCCAGGGAAACCGTGTCGGCGGAGACCGGAAAGTGAAATTCGTAAGGCCGCCGCGAATCCACCAGAACGACGTCGCCCGGCTTCATGCGCTCCATGCGGCCGTTCTGGGCGACGGCGAACGCGCCGTTGGTCTTGCACAAGAGGTAGTAATAGTCGGCGCGGGATCGCCGGATCGCGGTGTGGCTGCGGTAGACGTCCTGCGCGCTGCCGCGTACACGATTGACGCCGATCGCGCCCAGTTGCGCGCTTTCCAGACTGGATTCGAAGGCGGTGGCAACCGGCGTGGTTGCCGTCATTTCAAGAAAACCCTCGCAGATCGCGCCGATCCAGTAATCGAGGCGCCGCCTCGGGCTTTCGGCGTCGGTAGACCATTTGCGAATCGCTGATCCCGGAGATTTCACCGCAACACTCCCATCGTGAATGCCTCAGGTGGAGATTCCATTGGGGATCATAACCCAGAGCATGATCCGGAAAAGGGGGAAACTACCGCTTCACCTCAACCGCGACCGGCTGATCCTTGGCCTTGATCCGGATCACGATGGTTTTGGATTCCCTGTCGGTAGCGTTGCGACCGAAATGCGGGGTGTTCGGCGGCGTGTAGATCGCCTCGCCGGCTTTGACGATTTTGGTGCCGACGCCGTCGATCTCGAAGGTCTGTTCGCCCTCGACGACATAAGTGAGCTCATGGCCTTGCGGATGCATGTGCAGCGGCAGCCGGTAACCGGGCTGCCAGGTCGAGGCGAACAGCAGCAACTCCTGGCCGGGTAAATTATTCAGGTCGGTCTGGAACACCAGTCTGCTCGCAAGCGCCGGCGCCTGGGCATGGATCAGTTCGGATGAGCCGGCGCCGATCAGGATTCCGCCGGCGAACAGGATCGCCGCCAATAATTTCGTTTTCATGTTTGATATTCCGGATTGAAATTGAAAAACGGGGCAGCTCATAGCTGCCCCGCTTCTACGTCTGCCTTGCGCGCCTGCGTTCAGAGCAGCATCGCCATCGGTTCGGGATAATAATGGAAGCCCTCGCCGGCCTTGGCGACGTGGCCATAGCCCGGCCACGCGAAGTGATAGGACATCACGGCTGTCTTGTTGGCCGCCAGCATGGTCAGCATTTTCACCCGCGATTGCGCCGCCTGTTTCGGGTCGGTGTCGTAGGAGAATTCCATCAGCGGTTTTTCGAGCAGCAGCACCGCGTGGTGGGTGAGATCGCCGAGGAAGGCGAAGGATTTTCCGTCCGATGTCACCATGAACATGTGGTGGCCGACGGTATGTCCGGGCGCCGCCATGGCCTGAATGCCGGGCAGGAATTCCTCGCCGTCCTTGAAATACACCAGCCGGTCGCGGATCGGCAGCAGGTTCTTGCGCGCGTGAACGACGAAATCCTTCAGCGGGCTGCCGAGCTTGCCCTCGTCGGTCCAGAAATCGTAATCGCTCTGGGCGATGTAGAACTGCGCGTTCGGGAACAGCACCCTGCCGTTGGCGTCGACGACGCCGCCGATATGATCGATGTGGGCGTGCGAGAACACCACGGCATCGATATCTTCCGGCTTGATGCTGGCTTCCGCCATGCTCTTCTGCTGGCGGCCGGTGGTCGGGCCGAACAGATGCGACGTGCCCATGCCGGTGTCGAACAGCACGAGCTTGTCGCCCATGTTGACGATCGGGGAGTTCTGCTCGAGCACGACGTTGTCGGGCGACAGGAAATTGTCGCTCAGCATTTTCCTTACTTCTTCATCGGGCACGCCGACGAAGGTGCCCTTGGGCGGGCCGAGCGGCAGCGGGCCGTCGGAAACCACCGTCACTTCGGCGCTGCCGAGATTGAACCGATGCCAATAGGGGGTCTGCGTTCCAACCTTGGGGGCCCGCGCCAGCGCGCTGCCGCCAAGCACGGTCGATGCGCCCAGACCGGCGCCGAGCGCAAGCAGGGACCGTCGCGAAACATCATATGTCATGCGTTCTTCCTCCACTGTTTTTTGAATGGTGCTTTTTGAATTATGCGTTTTGCCGCCCGGGCGGATTAAGCTTCCGCTTGTTGTCCGGGCAACCACAGGCTGCGCCTGCTTTTGCTAGCTGGCAAGCAGATTCAGGCGCGCAAAAAACGCGCGGCAGGTCAGCGGAAATGTGTCGGCTGGATTACGAAGCGAGGAGAATTATTTTCCGCTTCGCCTGGTCTCGATCGTGTCCCAGATCTTCGCCGCGACATCCGGCCCGCCGAGCCGGGCGATGGCGCGGATGCCCGTCGGCGAGGTGACGTTGATCTCGGTGAGGTTGCCGTCGATCACGTCGATGCCGACGAACAATAATCCGCGCGCGCGCAAGTGGGGCGCCAATGTGGCGCAGATTTCGCGCTCGCGGTCTGATAGCTCGGTAGCCTGGGCGGCGCCGCCGCGGACCATGTTGGAGCGCAGATCGTCCGGCGCCGGCACGCGGTTGACGGCGCCGGCGAATTCGCCGTCGACCAGGATGATGCGCTTGTCGCCGTGTTTCACTTCGGGAAGGAAGCGCTGGATCACCCAGGGCTCCCGGAAGGTCACCGAAAACATGTCGAACAGGGAGCCGAAATTCATGTCCTGCGGCATCACCCGAAATACCGCCGCGCCGCCATGGCCGTGCAGCGGCTTCATGACCACGGCGCCATGCTCGTCGCGGAAGGCGTTGATTTCGTCGAGATCGCGCGAGATCAATGTCGGCGGCATCAGCTGCGGGAAATCCATCACGAAGATCTTTTCCGGCGCGTTGCGCACGCTGGCGGGATCGTTCACCACCAGCGTCTTCGGATGCAGCCGCTCCAGCAAATGCGTCGAGGTGATATAGGCCAGATCGAACGGCGGATCCTGCCGCAGCAGGATGACGTCATATTGCGCCAGCGGCTCGCGCCGCGGCTCGCCCAGCGTAAAGTGATCGCCGACGTCGTCGCGCACGGTGAGCACCTGGACCGGCGCCACCACCTCCTCGCCTTTGAGCGATAGCTTGTCCGGCGTGTAATAGGACAGCGCGTGGCCGCGCTTTTGCGCTTCCAAAAGCAGCGCAAAGGTGGAATCGCCGCGGATGTTGATGCGCGCGATGGGGTCCATCTGGACGGCGACGTTCAATTTCATGGGGGTCCGCGGTTCTCTGGAGATCAGGGTGTCAGGTGCTGGCGTCGAACGCCGCTAACAGATGGCGCGGCAGACGCCGCGGCGCAATCAGCATGGCGTCGAAACGTAGCTCAAATTCGGCATGTTCGGGATGCGCCACGAGCCAGAGCTGCAGCCAGGCCTGGGCGGCATTGATGATGCGCGCCTGCTGGCGCGCCGTCACCGCATAGGCGGCCTCATCGAGGCTGGCGCGGGCTTTGACTTCGATAAACGCCAGTAGATTGCGCCGCCGCGCCACGATGTCGATTTCGCCGTAGGGCGTGCGATAACGTTTGGCCAGGATGCGGTAGCCCTTGGCCATCAGATAGGCCGCGGCGCGCGCTTCCGCCGACAGCCCGGTTTGAAACGCCGCGAGGCGCGCCGGCGACGCGGCTTTTGTCGGCTTCTCGGGCGGTGAGGCGCCGTCAGTCTTCGCCATCGTCGGCCTCTGTGTCGGCTTCCTTGGCGAGTTCGAGCGCGCGGGCATAGATTTCGCGGCGCGGCCGGCCGGAGACCTCGACCGCATGCGCCACCGCATCCTTGACGCTGTCGCGCTTGAGCCGGCTGCGCAGGAGATCATCCAGTTCATCCGCGGCCATGGTTCGCGCGCCCGCCGCAGCGGGCCCGATCACCAGCACGAATTCGCCGCGCTTTTCCAGCTTATCGGCGGCGCGCGCCAGTTCGGCGATCGGTCCGCGCGTGATCTCCTCATGCAGTTTCGTCATTTCGCGGCACAACGCGCCGTCGCGCGCGCCCATGATGTCGGCCAGATCGGCCAGCGTGTCCTGCACCCGGTTGCCGGATTCGAACATCACAAGCGTGGCGTCGATCCGCGCCAGCTCGGCCAGCCGGGCCCGCCGCGCGACCTGTTTGGGCGGCAGAAATCCCTCGAAGAAGAATCGATCGGTGGGCAATGCCGCCACCGATAACGCCGCCAGCACCGAGGAGGGGCCCGGCAGCGCGATCACAGGATAACCCGCCGCGCAGGCCTCGCGCACCAGCTTGAAGCCGGGATCGGAGATCAGCGGCGTGCCGGCATCCGACACCAGCGCGATCGAGGCGCCCTGCGATAATTTCTCCAGGATTTTCGGTCGCGCCAGCGCGGCATTGTGCTCGTGATAGGGTTTCAGAAGCGCTGTGATCGCATAGCGCTCGGTCAGCCGGCGGCTGATGCGGGTGTCCTCGCAGGCGATGATGTCGACGCCGGCCAGCGTTTCCAGCGCCCGCAGGGTGATGTCGCCGAGATTGCCGATCGGGGTCGCGACCAGATGCAGGCCCGGCGCGGCCTTCGGCGCGGTCAGGATATGGGGCCCGACGGAAAATGTCCGCGCCGGGGGTGCTGTCAGATCTTCAGTGCTATTTATGTGGGCAGCTTTTGGGCGCATAATCTCAATCTAGAGCGTTTTCACGCCAAGTGGATAGCCAAGGATACTGCGAAGGATACCGCGAAGTGGATACCGGTTGGCGCGAAGCAACTACGCCACGATCCTGCGGCCTTTGGCAGATCTCTTTGGCAGGTCTCTTGGGCAGATCATTTGGGCAGATCTTTTGGAATAGCCTGGGAATGGTCTGGCAAGACCTTGCTGCAGTGCGGGGAAATACCATTTCCCTGCAACCGGCGGCGATGTCGCAGGCCACAATCCTTTTGTTTTGGTTAACTATTCGCCGACAATATGCCTGAATCCACCCCTCCTGATCCCGGGAGGTTGAAGTACCTGAGTTCAAGTCCTTGAGTGAGTTCTGGCCGATCCCGGTCGGCCAAGAGAAGAGATGCGATGGTGGGCCCGCGAAATCCCAACGATCTGGGCAAGGAGACTGGCAAGGATCTGCCTGCCGGATCCAGGCCTTCCGGGGCCAAGTCTTCTAAGTCTAAGTCTGCCGGGGCCACCCGGCGGACGGCGGTCGGCCTGATTCTCGGCGCGCCGCTGCTTGCCGCCTGCTCCGGGGTGCAGAATAGCCTCAGCCAGTTTTCCAATCCGTTCAGTCCTTCGCAGCCGGCGCCTGCGCCCGGTCCCGCGGGCCCGGTGCAGCAGTCGGCCGTGGTCGGCAATGGCGGGGTCAAGGTCGGCCTGATCCTGCCGCTGTCGGCGGCGGGCAATGCCGGCGTCGCCGCGCAATCGATGAGGAGCGCCTCTGAGATGGCGCTGTCGGAATTCCTCAATCCCAATATCCAGCTTCTGATCAAGGATGACACCGGCAGTCCGCAAGGCGCGCAGCAGGCCACCCAGCAGGCGCTCGGCGAAGGCGCGGAAATCATCCTGGGCCCGCTGTTTGCGCTGTCGGTCCCGGCGACGGCGCAGTTGACCCGGGCGCGCGGCGTCTCGGTGATCGCGTTCTCGACCGATTCGAGCGTCGCCGGCCGCGGCGTCTATCTCTTGAGCTTCCTGCCGGAGTCGGACGTCAACCGCATCATCGAATACGCGGCCAGCACCGGCAAACGGTCGTTCGCGGCGCTGCTGCCCGAGAATGCCTATGGCAACGTGGTCGAGGCCGCGTTCAAGCAGGCGGTGGGCCGCCGCGGCGGACGCGTCGTGGCGTTTGAAAAATACGGCGCCGACCGCACCGCGCCGGCGCAACGGGTGGCGCAGGCGCTCGGCCAGGCCGATGCGCTGCTGCTGGCCGATGATGGCGATTCGGTAGCCACAGTGGCCGACGCGCTGACCGCGGCCGGCGCCAATCTGAAGAGCCTGCAGCTGCTCGGCACGGGTCTGTGGGATAATCCGCGGGTGTTCGCCAGTCCAAAGCTACAAGGTGGCCTCTATGCCGCGCCGGATCCGTCGGGCTTTCGCGCCTTCGCGACGCGCTACCGCGCCAAATTCGGCACCGAGCCGGTGCGCACCGCGACGCTGGCCTATGACGCGGTGGCGCTGGTCGCGGCACTGGCGCGAACCCAGGGCGGGCAACGGTTCACCCAGGACGTGCTGACCAACACATCGGGGTTTGCCGGCATCGACGGCCTGTTTCGTTTCCGCCCCGACGGCACCAATGAGCGCGGTCTCGCGGTGATGCGGGTGGCAACGGGCGGCGGCGTGCCGGTCGCCGGTTCGCCGAAGAGTTTTGGCGCGTAGGTTTTTTTCGCCCCTGCGAACGCAGGGGCCCATAACCACAGGCGTTTGTTGTTGTGGAGAGGCGTCTAATCCCTGCGCTAAATTGCAAGGACACGGCGTATGGGTCCCCGCGTGCGCGGGGACGACAACCGAGAAGATCAGGCCGCCAGATCCGCCACCACCGCGTCGAGCACCGGAAATCCGGCCTGGGTGACGCGCAGCCGTCCGTTGTCATCGATCGTGATGGCGCCTTCGTCGCGCAGGATCGCGACCCGGGCGGGATCGAGCGCGCGTCCCGACAGCGCCGCATAACGCTTGGGGTCGATGCCCTCGGCGAGCCGCAGCCCCATCAGCAGGAATTCGTCGGCGCGCTCTTCGCTGTTGAGGTGGTCGTCGGTGACGACGCCGTGGCCGGACGACTCGACCCGCATCAGCCACGCCTCCGGGCGCTTTTCGGTGGCGATCGCGTGCCTTGTGCCCTCGATATCGAGCCGGCCATGCGCGCCGGGACCGATGCCGGCATATTCCTCGCCGCGCCAGTACACCAGATTATGTTTGCACTCGGCGCCTGCGCGCGCGTGATTGGAAATCTCGTAGGACGGCAGTCCGTATTGAGCGCAAACATCCTGCGTGACGTCATACAGCGCGCGCGCGGTGGCTTCGTCCGGCGTCTTGAGCTTGCCGGCGGCATGCAGGCCGAAGAACGGCGTGCCTTCCTCGATCGTGAGCTGATAGAGCGACAGATGCTCGGCCGCCTCCGAGATCGCGAGCTTCAATTCATCGGCCCACATCTGCGGGGTCTGATCGGGACGGGCATAGATCAGGTCGAAGGAATAGCGATCGAACGCGGTGCGCGCGATCTTGACCGCATCCAGCGCCTCGCGCGCGCTGTGCAGGCGTCCCAGCGCTTTCAGCGAGGAATCATCCAGCGCCTGCACGCCGAGCGATACCCGGTTGACCCCGGCTGTGCGATAGCCGGCAAACCGTGTCGCCTCGACGCTGGTCGGATTGGCTTCCAGCGTGACTTCGACATCCGGCGCGACGCGCCAATGCTTGCCGATCGCATCCAGGATCGCGCCCACCGTTTGCGGCCGCATCAAGGACGGCGTGCCGCCGCCGAGGAAGATCGACGAGACTTCCCGGTCCGGCGCGCGCGCCGCGGTGGTTTCGATCTCGCGGGCGAAGGCGCGCGCGAATCGATCCTCATCAACAGGCGCATGCCGGACATGGCTGTTGAAATCGCAATACGGACATTTCGACAGGCAAAACGGCCAGTG
>NZ_JBEKCZ010000240.1:0-8139 GCF_050014615.1 Bradyrhizobium sp.
GTGACACATCCCCACCCCTCCCCGCGCGATGACCAAATCTGTCTGACGCCACCTGTGTACCAATCTCGCCGGATCCTGGAGAAAACCCCGCGAGAGATCGAATGCGCGGACCATAGCAGTCCCGCGGGAAGCGGAAACCGCATAGTTAACTTAACGTTAACGACGCAAAGACGCCGCCGGCGGCCCGCAAACACGCCTGCGGCATAGACGCTGCAAAGCCAGTCTTGCAAAACATTCCAGGGAATGCGCGTGCGCGAAAGCGGGACAGATGTGTCCTGCCCCGCCCGGCGCTGGGGCAAGGCTCAGATATGAAACACCCGTCAAGCCGCGAATTTTTCGCTTATTGGGACCAGAAGCGCGGCGATGCGCGCGCGCCCGACCGCAGCGAGATCGAGCCCGGCGCGGTGCGCGAACTGCTCGGCGATATCTTCGTGCTGTCCTATGACAGCGCCGCCGGCTATCCGTTTCGGGTCGCCGGCACCAGGGTCTGCGCCCTGCTCGGCTGCGATCAGAAGGATCGGAGCTTTTCGGCGCTGTTTGTGCCGGAGTGCCGCCGCGAGATCGAGGAGATCGTCGGCGTGGTCGCCGAAGAAATGCTGGCCGCCGTCGCCGGCATCACCGCAACCGCGCAGGATGGCTCGCTGGCGCATCTGGAACTGCTGCTGCTGCCGTTCAACACCCGCGCGCATACGCCGTTGAGCCTGACCGGACTGCTCGCCCCGTTCGAAAGCGAAGCCAGCCTACTGCGCGACTTCAGGCTGACATCGTGGCGCTATCTCGCCCACCCGCCGCAGCGCCTGGTTCCGCGCGCCTTGCGGAAACTGGCGATCGCGCGCGGCTTCATGGTCTATGAAGGCTTGCGCTGACCGCGCGGCCTGCCCTTCGGTCAGACGCCCGCGCCTGCAACCTCAGTCGTCTTCCCGAAACTTGGCAACGAGTGGCCCCAGCAGGTTGGAGAAATCGTCACTCCAGGGAGATTCACCCGGCTCCGGTTTCTGTAATTCCCAGTCCTTCAAGAGACCAAAATCATCGTCGTTCCGCGCCAGGACCATGACGGTCGAAAACTTGATCATGGGATCGCCACCCTCGGTTTCGTCTTCGTCATAGAGCCTGGCGATCAGCTTTTCACTTGCGGCCGTCTCGGTCACCACACCGGTCAGATCGAGATGATTGTTGGAAATGTGAGTGATGATGATCCCGCCGGGATTGAGACGCGACAGATAAATTCGCAAGGCCTCCCGCGTCAGCAAGTGCACCGGTATCGAATCCGATGAAAAGGCATCCACGACGATCACATCATAGCGGGCGTCCTTGGCGTCGGCGATCGTCAGACGTGCGTCTCCCAGCACGATTTTCGCGTCCGGTTTGCAATCCCGCAGAAAGCTGAAGCGGTTGGCATCGCGGGCGATGCGGATCACGTCAGCGTCGATTTCATAATAATCGAGATGGTCGTCGGGCTTCATGAGGCAGGCAATCGAGCCGGCACCAAGACCAATGACGGCGGCGCGAATGGGCCCGTTCTTCTTGTCCTGCACGGCGTCGATCGCTTCGGCGATCGGTGAATCCGGGTGGTAATAGGTGGACAATTCCGGACGCCCGGTGACCGGCTTGCCGTCATCCGTGGTCAGTCGCTGCGCGCCATGCAATTCCATGCCATGGCGCAACACGCGGAAGCGGCCGTCCGCCGTCACCTCGATCTTGTGGACGCCAAAAAAACTGCGCACGGTTTCGAGGTGCCTGACATTCGGCGGATAGACCCGGGTGATGGCGAAGACAGCGGCAAACAATACGGCCAGCCGCAACGGCCACTCGCGGAATGCGACGGCGCACGCGACCAAAATCACCACGGCGCCCCAAACAATCCAGCTATAGGGTGGAACAACCGAAATACTTTCGTGCAACCCGGGCAGCGTGACGACACCAACGATGGCGACAAACGCCACAATGAGCCTGGCTTCCTTTGCCGTCGGCCAGACCAGCCCCGGCCGCGCCAACGCCGCCGCAACCACCAGCAGCGGGTATTCCGCGATCCACGAAAAGATCCGGGGAGCGATCAAGCCTGAAAAAATGCCACCGAGCACGCCGCCAAGCGACATGCAGAAATAGAACCGCGTCAGATAGGCTGCCTGCGGACGCGTAGCGGCCATCAGTCCGTGGCATATCATCGCCGTCACGAAGAATGTCAGCAAATGGAGCGCGACATCGACGGTCAGCCAGGTACGGATATCGAGCGCCAGCGTCAGGACGATCAACGCCAGCAAGAACGGCTGAAGCTTGATCCAGGTCGCTTGCCGGATAAACGTGCGCTGGCTGAACACCAGAATGAAACTGATCAGGTAAAGCGAGAGAGGAAGCACCCAGAGAAACGGTGCGGCAGCTATATCGGTCGTGATGTGCGTTGTCGCCGCGATCATCAGCGCTGACGGCACGAAGGCGAGCGCCACCCAGTAGACCATGCGACCAAACGCCGGGGCGGCTTCGGTCGACTGCGCGCGCGACAAAATGGCCTCGCCATCGCGGCGAAAGAACACCAAAGCCCCACATGCGGCGATCAGCGCGATCAGCAGATAATAGCCGGTGCGCCAGAGGCTGCCCTGGAAGCTCAGCGTCGAAAACGGTTCCGCCACGAACGGATAGGCAAATAGCGCCAGAAGGCTTCCGGTATTGCTCGCTGCATAGAGGAAATAGGGATTTTCGGCCTGTCCGAGACCGGAGCGGGCGAACCACGCCTGCAGCAGCGGCCCGTTGGCGGCCAGCGCGAAGAAGGGAAAGCCAATGGAAGCACCGAACAGGCCAAGCAAAAACAATTGCTCGCGGTCGGCTGGCGGCGATCCCCAGCCTTGCGCAATCGCAAGCGGCAGAAAGACCGCGCCCCCCAGCATGACCGCGAGATGGATCAGCAAAGCGAGCTGACCACGGACAAAGCGGGTCAGCATGTCGGCATAGGCGTAACCCAATAGCAGGATGCCTTGAAAGAACACCATGGCCACGGACCATACCGATGCCGATCCGCCAAATCGCGGCAGCACCATTTTCGTGAACATGGGCTGCACCGCAAACAGCAATGCGGCACTGAGAAAAACGGTCGCGGTATAGATTGAAATGAGGAAAGCCGAAGAGCTGTTTGCCTTGACGGATGCGGCTTCAATCCGATTGCTTGCAGACATTCATGTCACTCTACTAGATCGTTCTGATCTCGTTGCTTTGGGCTTGTGTCCCCGCAAGCCGGTCATTGATAGAGGAAGCATGGAGATAGAACCATAGAGAGCTGTTGCGGCACAATCCTTCAGTTCAATCGTTGCCCGGATTCAGCAGAAGATCGATTTTTGATCCCGCCAGTTCGATGGCGTGGGGTGATCTGTTGCTGGCAGCCCCCCAGGTGATTTCAGCGATAGCGAGCCCGTTTCTGACGAGCTCGCGAACGGCCTGCGGATGGGTTTGATGCTTTCCACCCCGCTTTATCCAGCGGTCCAGCGCTTTAAGGTCCGCCGGCTGAAGGCGGACACCGACGAGGGTGCCCTTGCCTGTCGGCGACGGGTCACGTTTCCTGGTTTTCATAGCGGCGTCTCCATGGAAACCGCAGGCTGACGCCATTTAAAGCCGAAACCAAGGGAGGCGCAACCGGCGAGCAGCGCTGCCCCGCGCTCATTCGCCAGCCCTTGGCCCAGCGTCACATCTCGAAATTGAACAGCTTCGCCGCGGTGCGGCCGATGATATCGGCCTTTTGATCGTCGCTAAGCGATGTCGACGCGAAAATATGGTCTACCGGGTGTAGCTGCCAGGGATAGGGATAATCGCTGCCCAGCACCACCTGACCGGCGCCGACCTGGGCCACCAGATGGCGGATCGCCTCGGGCGTGAAGATCAGGGAATCGAAATAGATCTGCTTGAGATATTCCGTCGGCGCTTTCTTCAGCGTGATATCGGGGTTGCAGCCCTTGGGGCCGACCAGGCAGGGATGATCCGACCGGTCGGCGTAGGACGGCAAGTAGCCGCCACCATGCGCCGCGATCACTTTCAGCCCGGGAAAGCGATCAAACGTCCCCTCGAAAATAAGGTGCGAGAGCGCGATCGTGGTCTCCAGCGGATTGCCGATGGTATTGGTGAGCCAGCCATTGCCGGACAATCGCTTCTTGAGCTCGGGTATCGCTGCCGGATGGATGAACAAGGGCACGCCGAGCTCTTCCGCCTTGGCCCACACCGGATGGAATTTCGGATCGGAGAATTCGACCCCGTCCACCACGCCGCCGATCGCAGCGCCCTTCAATCCCTGCTGCTTCACCGCGATCTCGAGTTCGCGCACGGCCAGATCAGGCGCCTGCAGCGTGAGCGAGGCGAAGGCCGCGAACCGGTCGGGCTTTGAAGCGCACAGCTCCGCCAGCTTTTCGTTCTGGATCTTCACGATCGCAGCGGCCAGATCGCGATCGCGGTTGTACCAGAAGGGATTGATCGACAGCACCTCCATATCGACGGCCTGCGCGTCCATGACGGCGAGTCGCTTGTCGATCGCAATGAAAGCTTCGTCGGCGCCGTTGACCGGCACCTGCATGACGCTGTCGGCTTCGGCACCGAGCAGCGCGCCGGCTTCGTGGAAGTGGCAATGGGCATGCACGTCGATCGACTTGATCCGCTTTCCGCCGACCATGACAGGCAGTTTCTGGCGTGCCGGCTGCTGGCCGTGCGCGCTTTGCAGAAGACCGCAGCTGCAGAAAACAACGCCCGTGGCGAGCGTCGCGGTGCCGGCTTTAAGAAAATCACGGCGTGTGGTCATGGGGATTTCCTCGGTGTTTTTGTTATTGCTGGCCTGGTATCACCACCGTGCCATGCTGTTTCTGGTTGGAATTCCGCTGCGACGGACGCCTGGACGGTCAGGTTGGCGCGCGAACCTAGGACATGCCCCGGGGCGGGAGCAAGACGGCCCGTCTTCGCTTTCATGTGAAGTGACCGCGAAGCGGCTTCGCCAAGAACGCCTCGATCCATTCCGGGCCGGCCTCGCCCCGCGCGCGGCCCCAGCCCCGCATAACGTGAATGCCCACCCTTCATGCAACCATTGCTAACGGCTCATTAACCTTGTCGGCCGTAGGGTCAGGCGACACCGAAAAGCCGGTTGTCGGGTGGCCAAGATGGCGTTAGCGCACAAGAAATCGATCCTTCCGGCCGCCGAAGAGCGGCGGCGTTTTCAACGGGTCAAGGTTCATCTGCTCGGCCGCTATATGCTGCCGGACCGACGTGAATTTCCTTGCCAGATCATCAATATGTCGCCGGGTGGACTGGCCCTGCTGGCGCCCGGGATCGGCAATGTCGGCGATCGCGTGATCGCCTATCTCGACCATATCGGCCGGGTCGAGGGCAAGATCACCCGCATTATCGACAACGGCTTTGCCATGAGCGTGGGCGCGACCGCGCGCAAGCGCGACAAGCTGGCGGCGCAACTGACCTGGCTCGCCAACCGCGACATTCTCAACCTGCCGGAAGACCGCCGCCACGACCGCATCGTTCCGCGCAACCCGATTGCGCTGCTCACGCTCGAGGACGGCACCAAGATGACCTGCCGGATTATCGACATGTCGCTGTCCGGCGCCGCGATCGCCGCGGAAAACCGCCCGCCGCTGAAATCTCTAGTTCTGCTCGGCAAGGTCCAGGCCCGGGTGGTGCGAAAACTCGAGGAAGGCTTTGCGCTCGAATTCGTTCATCCGCAGCTGGCCGAGACGCTCGAAGACAGCGTTACCGCGCGGTAAACCAGGGCACCCTGCCGATCACTCGCCGCGCGGCGCCGGCTTCGACAAATATTCCTGCGATTGCGCTTCGCTTTTGAGCGGCGTCACTTTGTCGGGGTCGATCCGCACCATCAGATAGTCGATGTGATCCTCGATCCGGGTAAACCAATGACCGGTGCCGGCCGGTATCACGACGACATCGCCGGCCTTGATGTCATAGGCGATGCCGCCCCGCACCTCCGAACCGTTATTTCCGGGACCGTTGAACTCGACCACCGTACGTAGGGTCGCCGGGCGCCGCTGCCGGTTGACGATATCGGGGCCGAGCACCAACGTCGCTGCGCCGGACAGCACATGATAGACTTCGCTGATCTGATCGTGTTCGGCGACGGAGTCAGGCGCCGGTCTGTCCAGCCTGCCGCGGTGGACCCTGCCGATCCCGATATGCGCCTTGCCGATGTCGATATCCCGCATTTGCTGGTCGAGCAGCTTCTCCGCCAGCGCCTTGTTCGCGTAGCCCTCAATCTCGCTTGATGGAATGTAAGTCCCGGGGCACATCGTGCAGGTCGGCTGCGGATCGGTCGGATTGACGCGGACCTGATCCTGGGCGAGCGCCGGAATACCGCTCATCAGGCACAGGACCGTCGGAAAGCTCCAGATAACGGATCGCATGATCACCTCGCCGTGGTCCGGGCATGCATGCACCGGACTTCCCGCGTTGCCAAGGTCTGCCTCATCGGCAACAACGTTACCGCGCGGTAAACCGCCGCGGCCTGCGAATCCCGATTTTTCCAACGCTTGACGGTGGCGTCCGCGGTATCCGACGCCGCCGTCGGCGGTTTGGCACCCGCAACGGTTGCGTTAACGCGGATGGCCTTTTGCCACCGCAACCGCCGCAATCACGGGCCGTGGCGCGTTAACGCGTAAAATTTGAATCAATTGCCGTTGTTTAAAATTCTAATCTAATTTTCTATAAGTATAGATCGAACTATCTCCAATTTTTACTTGTATTCGTCTCAATTGTACTTGGCTTACTTAGCGGCGGCGCAAAACCTTTGTGCGAAACGTGGTCCCAACAAGAAACGGGGGCCACAATGTTTGGGTTCAGAGGACAGGGGAAGGGATTGGCGGTCGTCGCCGTTCTGGTCGGATTGAGCGCGTCGGCGCAGGCCGCCGATGAACGCGTGCTTTATGCAAGCCTGGGAGACACCACCCGCGCGCCGATTGGCTGGGTTGAGTTCTGTACTGAGAGTCCCGGCGAGTGCCATGGCGGTGCGTCGGAACCGCGCGACATCGTGATGACGCAGGCGGCCTGGCGGGATCTGCTGCGGGTCAACCACTGGGTCAACGAAACCGTCAAACCGATGACCGACATGGAGCATTGGGGCGTGATCGAGAAGTGGTCGATCCCCACCGACGGCTACGGCGACTGCGAGGATTACGTGCTGTTGAAGCGCAAACTGCTGATCGACGCCGGATGGCCGCGCGAGGCTCTCCTGATCACGGTGGTGCGTGACAAGCAGGGCGAAGGCCACGCGGTGCTGACCGTCAAGACCGACAAGGGCGAGTTCATTCTCGACAACCAGAACGAAAACGTCGTGGCCTGGACCGAGACCGGATATCGCTTCGTCAAGCGACAGTCGCAGCGAGACCAGAATGTGTGGGTTTCGCTCGGCGACAACCGACCCGCGCCGGCCACCGCCAGCGCCCGCGATCACTGACACATAACGAGATAACGGAGACACGCGACCCGGTCACATCCCCACCCCTCCCCGTCCCAGACCGGATCGCGCGCGGCCAGCTCTCCCCCAAGAGCTGGCCGCAACTTTTCGACGACGCTATCCGGCAGAACAAAGCGCAAACCTGAGCCTTCGAGGTGGGGAAAATACGGGGAATTTGTTCGCGGGCTGTTCAGGGCGTTGGCGATATCACTGGAACCCATTCCACGCCCTCACCGCCATAGCGCGCCCCACCACCGACGCCCCAACATCCAGCGGCTTCACTCCCAGCCCGGTCGGCGCGATCATGGGGGCATGCCCACCCTCACCAGACGCCGCGATCCCGAAGCCCCAGACGAGTGCTGGCACGTCTATTATGGCGACGTCCGCGTCGGCACGATTGCGAAGCGGGTTGGCATCCCGTTCGATGAGGAACCATGGGGCTGGCTGTGCGGCTTCTATCCGGGGTGCCACCCTCGGGAGCGCACCGATGGTGCGGCGGCAACCTTCGCCCAGGCCCGCGCCGAATTTGAAGCGGCATGGGCGATCTTCCTATCGAACCGCACCGATGCAGATTTCGCGGCATGGCGCCATCAACAGGATTGGACGGCGCGGAAGTATGCGATGTGGGAACGCCAGGAGAAGATGCCATCGCAGAAGCCGAACACGATGATGCGCTGTCCTTGTGGGGTGACCTTTAATAG
>NZ_JBEKCZ010000241.1:0-7520 GCF_050014615.1 Bradyrhizobium sp.
TTGTTCTGGAACACGACGCGGGCCCGCGCGCGGTAATTCTTCGCCATGTAAGGCCCGCCAACGAGATTGACGACCTGGTTGGCTTCGATGGCGCTGGTGCGCGGATACATCGAATACGGCCCGATGCCGGTGAGATCGTCGATCTCGAACGCCGTGATGGTGCCGTCACGCATGACGCCGATCTTGCCCTTGCAGCGATGGTCGCGGGCGTGAATATCGGTGTTGAAGCTCTCGACCCGGTCGGCAACGAATTTGACCGGTCGGCGCAGCAGTTTCGACAACCCATAGGTGGCCATTTCGTCGGCGTAGATGTGAACCTTGATGCCGAAGGACCCGCCGACATCCTTGCAGACTACGCGAACCTGCGACTCCTCAAGGCCGAGATGAAGTGCGGCGATGTTCTGCACCATGTGCGGCGCCTGGGTGCCTTGATAGATCGTCAGCCGCGCCTCGGCGGCGTTCCAGTCCGCCACCACCGCGCGCGGCTCCAGCGTCACGCCGGTGTGCCGGCCAAACACGAACTCCGCTTCCACAACTGCGTCAGAGCCGGCCAACGCCGCATCGACCGCCCCGGCATCAAGATTGCGCTCGAAGGCAAGATTGTCGCCGAGCGCGGGATGAATGACCGGGGTGTGCGGATCGAGCGCGGTGCGCATATCCGTCACCGCTTCCAGTTCCCGATATTCGACGCCAATGATTTCGGCGGCATCTTCCGCGACCGCGCGGCTCGTCGCCACCACGGCCGCCACGGCTTCGCCCTGCCAGCAAACCCGATCCAGCGCGATCGCGTGCTGGGGCGCGGATTTGAGACCTTTCAAATGCGTGAGTACGCCAACCCATGGTGTGATGATTGCGGCAAGTTCCTCGCCGGTCACGACGGCGATGACACCTGGCATCCGCCGGGCTGCCGCGGCGTCGATCCCGATAATCTTCGCATGGGCATGGGGCGAGCGCAGGAACACCACATGCGCCATCCGCGGCAGTTCCATGTCGCTGACATAGAGCCCGCGCCCCTGCATCAGTCGCTCGAGATTCGGCCGCGGCACCACCTTGCCGATATAGGAATTCGGCCGATCGAGCACCGAAAGCGCTTCCGGTTTGGCGGATACCGCGGTCATGGGGTGCGCCCCATGCGCGCTTGCGCGGTAGACTCGACCGCATCGACAATGGCCTGGTAGCCCGTGCAGCGGCAGTAATTGCCCGAGAGATGCTCGCGGATGCGCTCGCGATCCGGCGTGGCATCGTGGAGCAGCAGATCCTGCGCGGCGATCAGCATGCCGGGCGTACAGAAGCCGCACTGCAGCGCGTTGCGATCGCGAAACGCGGCTTGCAGATCGGCAATCTCGCCGCTGTCGGATAATCCTTCGATGGTCTCAATGATTGCGCCGTGCGTCTGCGCCGCCAGCATCAGGCAGGAACGAACGATATCGCCGTTCACGCGCACCGTGCAGGCGCCGCAAACCCCGTGTTCGCAGCCGACATGCGTGCCCGTCAGCTTCAGATGCTCCCGCAAAAAATCCGCAAGATTAAGCCGCGGCAACACCTGCGCATCGATGCGCTCGCCGTTCACCTGCAGCGAAATCGGCAAAGCAGCAGTCACAAGGATTCCCCGGACCTGAGTTCAGGACGATCAAGAAGCGCGGCCACGCATCGCGCCAGCAGCACCTTGGCCAGATGCCGGCGCATCGACACGCTCGCCTGCTGATCTTCCTGGGGATCGAGCTCTTCGCCAAGCGCCTTTGATGCCTCCGATAGCACCGCCGATGTGACGGCGACGTTGAGTAATTTCGTCGCGGCCCCCGCCAGCACGGGCCGATCGCCGACGGCAAAGAAGGCCAGCCGAAGATCCGTCAGGAGTTCGCCTTCCACGACCGCCTGGGCGGCAAGGCCGACGATGCCGTAATCGCCGTGTCGCCGCGCGAATTCGCAGAAGAAATGCGCGGAATTGTTTTGCGCGATGGGCGATTCGACGGCAACCAAAAGCTCGTCCGCCGACAACGCCGTCTCATAAATTCCGGTGAAGAAATCTTGCGCCGGAACCCGGCGCTCACCCGTTGGCCCCCTGACGATAATGGTCGCATTCAGCGCGACCATGCAGGCCGGCAATTCGGCCGCCGGGTCGGCATGCGCCAGGCTGCCGCCGATGGTGCCGCGATTGCGGATCGCGGGATGCGCGACATGGGCGATGGCTTCGGTCAGCAATGGCAAATGCGCGGCAATTTCGGGCGAGTTCAGGAGATCGACATGGCGCGTCAGCGCCCCGATGCGCACGACATCGCCGGTCACGGCAATGCCGCGCAGCTCTTCGATGTCGCAGATATCGACGATCAGTTCCGGAGAGATCAGACGAAGATTCATCGCGGGCATCAGGCTCTGGCCGCCCGAAAGCACCTTCGCGCCGTCGCCATGCGTGACCAGCAACTCTATCGCGTTCACGACGCTGGTTGCACGGGCGTAGCTGAAAGCCGAGGCTTTCATTGATGTGACCTCCCCGGCCGAAATTTGGGCATATTTTTTGGGATTAGACGGCGGGGCCCCCTAAAGGTCAAGTTTGTTTATCGAACGATTATTTCTGATGACTCGACTTTCGGATTAGTCATAATGGCACGAAACGCGCGACGTTCGGCGCGCATCAAATCGGCTCCAGGGAGGAGCAGGCCATGAATCTCGGTTTCTTTACCATGCCGATCCATCCGCTCGACAAGGATTGGCAGCAATCGCTCCGGGAGGATCGCGAGGCCTTCCTGCTGGCCGATGAACTCGGGTTTACCGAGGCCTATGTCGGCGAACACGTCACCGACAAGGCCGAGAACATCACCTCCTGCGTCACCTTCCTCGCCTGGATCGCCGCCGCCACCAAGCAGATCAAGCTCGGCACCGGCACCATCAACATGCCGAACACCCATCCGGCCACCGTCGCGGCCAGCCTGGCGATGCTCGATCACATGCTCGATGGGCGCCTGATTTTCGGGATCAGCCCCGGCGGACTGCTGTCGGATGCCGAATTATTCGGCAATCTCGATGCCAATCGCAACGAGATGTTTCTCGAATCGATCAATCAGGTTCTGGAGATCTGGGCCGGCGAGCCACCGTACAATCTTCAGGGCAAATACTGGAACATCTCGACGCAGAAAACCCTGATCAAGGAGATCGGCCAGGGCTTCATTGCGCGTCCGCTGCAGCGACCGCATCCGCCGATCGTCGTCACCGCCGTGGCGCCGTTCTCGAAGGGCGTCACCGAGGCCGCCGTGCGCGGCTGGGATCCGATTTCGGCGAACTTCCTGATGCCGGCCTGGGTCAAAAGCCACTGGCCGAAATATGTCGAGGGCTGCGAGCGCGGCGGCCGCCCGGCCGATCCCGCCAACTGGCGTGTCGCCAAAAGCGTGTTCGTCGCCAAGGACGCGGCAACCGCCAAAGCCTACGCCACCGACCCGGACGGGCCCTACGTCTATTATTATCGTTCGCTGTTCACCAAACTGAAGAAGAACGGCCGCATCGAACTGTTCAAAACCCGCCGCGACCAGCCCGACGATGAAGTGACGCTCGAAATGGTGTGCGACAAGCTGATCATCTATGGAACACCGGATAGCGTTGCCGATCAGTTGCTGGCGTTCCAGCAGGAAGTTGGCCAATTCGGGACGCTGTTGTATGCCGGCAAGGACTGGAAGGACCGGGAACTCGGGCGCCAGTCCATGATTCTGATGGCTGAGAAGGTGATGCCGCAGGTCAACGCGGGCACCGCGAAACGCTCCAGCGCCGCGGAATAGAATCCGCAGCGCATCAGTCCGCATCCAGTCAAACGCATCTCAACAAGAAGATTTTGCCGTGGCTCTTACCGATCGCATTCCCTATCAGGCGCAAGTCGATCGGCCGAAGCTGAAATTGCCTGACGGTAAGAAGCTGGCGGTGTGGGTCATCCTCAATGTCGAGGAATGGCGCATCGAGAATGCGATGCCGCGCACCGTGCTGAGCCCGCCGATGGGACAGCCGCTGTTGCCCGACGTGCCCAACTGGTCCTGGCATGAATACGGCATGCGCGCCGGTTTCTGGCGCCAGTTCAAGGCCCTGACCGACCGGAACATGCCCGTGACATTGGCGCTGAACGGAAGTGTGTGCACGTCCTATCCGCGCGTCGCCTCGGCGGCACTCGAGGCCGGCTTTGAATTCATGGGCCATGGATTCCTGCAGGGCCCGATGCACAGGCTGGAGAACCAGGGCGACGCCATCAAGCGGGCCGTCGACGCCATCGCCAAATTCACCGGCAAGCAGCCTCGATCCTGGGAAAGTCCGGGCCTGACCGAGACCGAAGAGACCCTCGATCTTCTGCGCATGAACGGTATCGAATATCTGGCGGACTGGGTGATCGACGATCTGCCGCAGGATATCGCCACCCCGCACGGAACCATGACGACCATTCCCTACTCGGTGGAAACCAACGATATCGTCATCCACGCGCTGCAGCATTTGCCGTCCGAGCAGTTTCTCAAGCGCTGCACCGATCAGTTCGACCGGCTGTATCTCGAAGGCGCTACCAACGCGCGGATCATGGCGATCTCCATCCATCCCTACATCACCGGGGTTCCGCATCGCATCAAATATCTGGAGGCGTTGCTTGACTATGTCATCAGCCATGATGGCGTGGCCTTGATGACCGCCAGCGAGATCGGCGACTGGTACCGCGCCGAAATGTCCAAGGTCTGAATTTCGAAAGCCTGAGAAAACAAACAACATAATCATCAGGGATGGGAAGCCGCGCATGATCAATGCCGCCGTCATCGGCCTGGGCTGGTGGGGACAAAACATCCTCAAAAACCTGCTCGACAGCGAAGTCATCAAGCCTGTGCTGGGCGTCGACCCCCTCGACTCCGCGCGCGCTTCGGTCGCAGCCCTCGGCGTCGAGACCGCGCCGCGGTTCGAGGACGCGCTGGCCAATCCCAGGATCGAGGCCGTCATTCTCTGCACGCCACAGGAGCGGCATGCCGAACAGATCGTCGCGGCCGCGCAAGCGGGGCGTCATGTGTTCTGCGAGAAGCCATTATGCACGACCGCGGCCGATGCGGAGGCCGCGCTGGCGGCCGTCGGCAAAGCCGGCGTTCAATTGGGTATCGGCCACGAACGCCGGTTCGAGCCTGCGGTCATCGACATGCGCAAGCGCTTTGCGGCCGGTGAATTCGGCAATCCGCTGCTGCTGGAAGGCAATTTCAGCCAGGACCTGTTCCTGAAATTGCCGCACGACAATTGGCGCTTGTCGAAGACTATCAATCCGGCCGGGCCGCTGTCGGCCACCGGCATTCATATGGTCGATCTGTCGATCGCGCTGTTGGGACGGCCGACCAGCGTCTGGGCGCGGCTGGCGCAACTCGGCAGCCATTTCGAGAATGGCGATACGCTGTCGATCACGATGGGATTCGAGAACGGCACCACCGCCCTGCTCGGCGCCGTGCTGGCGACGCCGTTCATGGGTCGGCTGGCGCTATTGGGATCGAAGGGCTGGATGGAAATCCGCGACCGCAGCCATCCGCAGAATTCGACCGGGTGGGACGTGACCAGCGTGCTTCAGGACAAGGAACCCGTCGCCACCTTCTTTGGACCGCATCCGGCGGTGCGCGCCAATCTCGAGGCCTTTGGCCGCGCTGCATCGGGTCAGGCGGCCTATCCGGTGACGCGAGACGAAATGCTCTCGAACGTCCGCAGCTTCGAGGCGATCCAGCGGTCGATCAAAAGCGGAACCATCGAGAAAATCTGAACAGACCTGTATTCGGCGCAGCTCTCTCTTGGCGGACTTCGTCATTTGCGGCGCGCCGGTGGCCTCTGCCGAGCTTGCATACGCCACGTTTGGCTACAATTTTATTGGCTGGACTGCAAATTTGACCGCAATGCAGGGCATCAACTGCCCGGTTTGAAACTCTGTGTCAGGAGCCAAGCGTCTCATGTCGAACCATGATGAAAAGGCTGAGCTTCAAATAGACGACGAGAATGCCATTCGCTCGCTTCTAGTGCGTTTACACGATGCCTGGGCACGCGGCGACGGCGAAGGCTATGCGGCGTGTTTTGCCGAAAAGTCCGACTACATCACGTTCAACGGCATGCATCTTCGCGGTCGGGCCGAAAATGCCAAACTGCATACAGCGCTCTTTCGTGGCGTCCTAAGAGGCACCAGCCTATCGGCTGATGTCGAGAGCCTCGAATTGCTCTCAAGCTCCGTCGCACTGGTTCACACCGCGGGAAGCGGGCGCAAGAAGTCCTTTCAGTCCTATGTCCTGGTAAAACACGGTTCCGACTGGCTGATTCGATCCTTTCAGAATACCCGCGTGCAGCCGCTAAGCGTTCGGATCACGCGCTGGCTACAAAATCGAGCCAGCTAAATCGCCGGGATCGCTTCTCACCGTCGTCCGGCGGAACGCGCTCCTCAGCGAAACGGCTAGTACACTTCTAGCCGACCACCTTCACCGGCGGGCGGCGAAGGCCCACCGCGGCACCGTATACCCGCTCAAAGCCGGCCAGAAAGACATCCAGCGTGTCGCTGATCATCTGCTCCTTGTCTTCGAGCACGGGCGACTCGTAGATGTATTTGCGGACGCCGTAATAAAAAATTCCGCTGTGAAAGACCCAGGCCATCTCCAGCTCGGATGCCGTCGGCTTGCTTTGCACCGGCAGCCCGGCTTCGTGGCGGCATTCCCGGATGATGCGGGTCAAAATCTTGTCCCGGACGACGCCGACATACCAGCGGTTGATATCGAGGCCCTTGAGGCCGGAATAGAGATAGATCCGCAGCCATTTGCGGGTGAAAATCACATTGGTATAGGCGTTGTAGAATTCCTGTAGCCGGTCACGGATCGGCCGGGAACGGTCGGCCAGCAATTTTTCCCAGCCGGTATCGAGCGGCTCGAGATAGACCGTGCGATAGACTTCCTTGATCAGGTCGTCCTTGCTTGGAAAATAACGATACAATAGCGGCTGGGTCACGCCGAGCCGGCGCGCCAGGTCGCGGGTGCCGCCACCAAACCCCTCCTCCGAGAAAAATTCAGTGGCCTTGGCGACGAACTCCTTGCGGCGATCGTCCGGGGACAACCGTTTCTGCTTCGCGCGCGCGCGCTTCGGCGATGTTTTCTTGCTCATGACCCCACAGCCGCCGGAATGTTGTCGGCGCCGAGAAATCGCCCGTAGCCGCCGCGGGCAAACAGCAGCGGCTCCTGCCGGTTATACGCATAGGCCTCGACCGCGCCCAGGAAGATCACATGGTCGCCGCCGTAATACCGGCTGGCCGCGCGGCATTGGAAATTGGCGACGCTGTCGGCCAAGAGCGGTGCATTGCCGAGGCCCGGTATCCATTCGACGCCAACGAATTTTTCTGCCGATGATTTCGCGAATTTGGTCGCGAGCGCCTGCTGCGACGCACCAAGGACATTGACCGCGAAATGGCTGGCATTCTGGAAGATAGGCAACCCCTGCGAATACATCCCCAGGCTCCATAGCACGAGCGGCGGATTGAGCGAGACCGAGGCGAACGAATTGCAGGT
>NZ_JBEKCZ010000242.1:0-7490 GCF_050014615.1 Bradyrhizobium sp.
CGGAAGTTTCGGGTCGATCAATTTCAGAATCGAAATTTTCGATAATTGCAACGCGCGATCGGCATCGATAAGGCCGGCACGAGCCGTCATGCGGAACATGTCAGGCACTCTGACATTCGTGCCTACTGAATAATTCTGACTCCGATATGATGGCAGAGCAAGCTCGATCGTCACCGCGGTTGTGAGACGTCATGCAGATGCCCGTTGTGTCAGTGATGCCTTGGCATCACTGAGCGTGCATCGCGGGCATTTGTATTTGGCTAAACTCTTATGAGTTCACGTCGAAAGCACAACTCAAGCTTTGCCGAGCCGCCTCACGGCATCGAGCGTGGCGGCACTGGCGCGGCCGTCGAGCGGGCCGACATAGAGTCCCTTGTCGAACAGCCGCCGCTGCAAATTCAGCCAGAAGTCGGCACTCCAGATTTCCGGATGCGTGGTCAGGGATTGCAAGGTGACGTCGTACTTCGCTTCCAGCGCCCGGAAAATCAGCCGCGCCGCCTCGGCGCCGTCGCGGGGCACGCCGAGCAGGCCGGAATTGTAGGCCGAGCCCAGATTATGAAGTCCGAGCGCGTCGCCCTTGTCGGCCGCGGCGCGGTAATGTTTCAGCGCCGTCTCGCTGTTTCTGGTTTTGTTACCTAGGCCGTTCTCGTAGAAATAGCCGAGCGTCGCTTCGGCGCGCGCATTGCCCCGGGCGGACGAATTTTCATAGGCGGTGGCGGCTTGCGCGAGATCGATCGGGGTGCCGCCGAGGCCGCGCGCGTAACAATCGCCCTTGACCAACAGCCCGTCGGCAAAGGAGTCGGTGCCGAGCTTGCGCGCGTAGTAGCAGGCCCTGGTATTATCCACGCGGGTATAGACGCCATCGTGGTAGGCGAACGCGAGGTTATTCGCCGCGGATTCGTGGCCCTGACCGGCGGCCTTGCCGTACCAATCCGCGGCCTTGACGAAGTCAGGCGGCACGATCGTGCTCAGCCTGAGATACGGATCGAACAAGGTCCCGATGAAAAACTGCGCGACCATCTCGCCGCCCAGCGCATCGCGTTCCAGCGTGTCCATCGCCGGCCGGCTGGTTTTGGCGGCGTCACGAAGCGCGGCCAATTGGCTGGCGCGCGCGGTCGCGTCAACCGGCCTGGCCCATGGCGCGTTCTTGCCGGTCGAGGGCATCGCCCAGAACCACAGCACCGCCACGGCCGCCAGTGCCTGCGGCCACACGATCCAGGCGAGGCGATACCATTTATCGTCGTACCAGAGCTTGCCATGGGCGCCGAGCCAGGCGGAATAAACCGGGATCATGGAGCGGTCTCCGGCGCCGTCCTGCGCATCATCAATTGACCGTGGCTTCCAGAAGATCCGCCGTCGCGATCCGCGACAGGTCGGCATCGGTGTCGGTCGAGATGCGAATGGCCTGGGCCTCGCGCGCTTTTTCCAAGAGCGTGCGCATCGATCGCGCATTGCCCCAGTCGGGCGCCCTGGCGCGCGCTTCGATCCACGGCGTCAGGGCGGCGGCGAAATCGTCCGGCAGGGTGAACTGCTGGCGCGCCGCCATGCGGCGGAGGATTTCGCAGAGATCGCCGGCGTTGTAGCCCGGAAAATCGACGGTCTTGGTGAAGCGGCTGCTCAGTCCCGGATTGCTCTCGATGAAGCGCCGCATCTCGCTCGGATAGCCGGCGACGATGACGATGATGCGATCGCGGTTGTCCTCCATGAACTTGAGCAGCGTGTCGATCGCCTCCTTGCCGAAGTCGGGACCGCCGCCGCCGGTACTCGCGGCCAGCGTATAGGCTTCGTCGATGAACAGGATGCCGTCCTGCGCCTCGCGGCATTTGTCGAGCGTCTTGGTCGCGGTCTGCCCGACATAGCCGGCGACCAAGCCGGAGCGGTCGGTCTCGACGATATGGCCTTTGCGCAGAACTTTCAGCGCGCGGAAAATCTCGCCGAGCAGCCGCGCGACCTCGGTCTTGCCGACCCCGGGTGGTCCGGTGAACACCATATGCTGGCTCAGGGCGGCGACCGGCAATCCCTGCTCCCGGCGTTTCTGCTCGACCTCGAGCCGCGCGGTCAGCCGTTTGATCTCCTGCTTGACCGGCGCAAGACCCACCATCGCATCGAGTTTCTCGAGCGCTGCCGCAATCGACAGCTGGTTGTCTTCGAGCTTCTGGCCGGTGGCGAGAATGACGTCCTCGATCGTGACCAGGGAGATATCGGCGGCGGGATCGCCGGCGACCCGCAGCGCCTGCGCTTCGCGCGTCTTCTCCAGCAGCGTGCGCATCTCGCGCCCATTGGCCCAGTCCGCCGCCTTCGAACGGCTCTCGATCCAGGGCTTGAGCCTGGCCTCGACGCCATCGGGCAGGGCGAATTGCTGGCGCGCGGCCATGCGCCGGAAGATTTCGGCGAGCTCGCTGGAATCGTAAGACGGGAAGTCGATGGTCTTGCTGAAGCGGCTGCCGAGGCCCGGATTGCTGTCGATGAAGCGGCGCATCTCGTTGCGGTAGCCGGCGACGATCACGATGATGCGGTCGCGATTGTCCTCCATGAACTTCAGCAGCGTGTCGATCGCTTCCTTGCCGAAATCGGCGCCACCCTCGCCGGCCGGGGCGGCGAGGCTGTAGGCCTCGTCGATGAACAGAATGCCGTCCTGCGCCTCGCGGCATTTGTCCAGCGTCCTGGTGGCGGTTTGTCCGGTATAGCCGGCGACGAGGCCGGCGCGGTCGGTCTCCACGACATGGCCCTTGCGCAGCACCTTCAGCCCGCGACAGATCTCGCCGACCAGGCGGGCGACTTCGGTTTTGCCGACGCCGGGCGGTCCGGTGAACACCATGTGCTGGCTGAGCGCGGAGACGTCGAGACCCTGGTCGCGGCGCTTCTGCTCGACCTGCATGCGCGCGACCAGCCCCTTCACTTCCTGCTTGACCGGGGCGAGGCCGACCATGGCGTCGAGCCTGGCGAGCGCTATTTCCATCGGCGAGGCTTCCGCCGGCTGGTCGGCATCGACAATGACGATCGGGCGGATCGGCTGGTTCACGGCCGACGGCAGATCATGCTGCTGGACCAGCCGGATGGCGACAAAGGTCATGCTGACCCCGGCGGCGAGAATGAACAGGATCGTCAGCGCGGGGATCATCATGTGGGTTCAGCCGCGTCCGGTTGCCGTCATCAGATCCGATAGTTCGAGGCGCGACAGGTCGGCGGACGGATCGGCCGAGATGCGCATGGCCTGCGCCTCGCGGGCCTTTTCCAGCAGCGTGCGCATTTCTCGCGCATTGGCCCAGTCCTCGGCGCGCGATCGTTCCGCGATCCACGGCTTGATCCGGGCCTGGAAGCCCTCGGGCAGGGTGAAATGCTGCCGCGCCGCCATGCGGCGGAGGATTTCACAGAGATCGTCGGCGCTGTAGCGGGGAAAATCGATGGTTTTGGTGAAGCGCCCGGCCAGGCCCGGATTGCTGTCGATGAAGCGGCGCATCTCGTTGGGATAGCCGGCGACGATCACCATGATGCGGTCGCGGTGGTCTTCCATGAATTTCAACAAGGCGTCGATCGCTTCGCGGCCGAAATCTCCGCCCGAGCCCGGCGTGCCGGCCAGCGTATAGGCTTCGTCGATGAACAGAATTCCGTCCAGCGCCTCCCTGCACTTCGCCAGCATCTTGGGCGCGGTCTGGCCGATGAAACCGGCAACGAGGTCGGCGCGCTGAACCTCGACCAGATGTCCGACCCGCAACGCCCGCAGCGAACGGTAGATGTCGCCGAGCGCGCGCGCGACCTCGGTCTTGCCGACGCCGGGCGGCCCGGTGAAGACCATGTGCAGGCTGAGCGGCATCGTGGGTAGGCCCTGCGCGCGGCGCTTTTGCTCGACCTGCAGCCTGGCAATAAGGCCGTTGACCTCCCGCTTCACGGGCACCAGCCCCACCATGGCTTCGAGGGTCTCGATCGCCTTGTTGGGCGAGGAATCCGCAATCTCCCGCTCCGGCGTGAACAGCATCTTGACGGCGCCGGCGAGGCCGCCGTGCTGGGCCGGCTGCAGCGCGCCTGATCTGGCGTAACTGGATGCGACAAAGGTCACCAATAGACCAAGGCTGGCCAGCAGGAACACCATCAGGCTCGCGCCGAGGACGGATTGGGTCGAGGGCGCCAATCCCCTGAACCAGTTTGCCGGCCCCGATTGCAGATTGAAAACCCAGCCGGTGATCAGCGTGGCGCCGACGCCGCCGACGATGATGGCGAGGACCTGCTGGTCTTTGAGCGGGTTTTTCATCGCGTCCCGGCTAGCAGGGGTTCACGGCGCGCCACACCACGGGAATGCTGATGGAGCCGGGAAGATCGATCAGGATCTTGGTCGGCGTCAGGCCGAGGACGGCGCCTTTGGCATTGCCTTCGACCACATAAATTCCGGCGCCGGAGCCGTAAGGCGCCGGATAGGGCATCGCGATCCGCTGCATGCCCTCGGTCACCGTGAAATAGGGCGAGACATAGCTGCCGGCGCGAATGCGAAAACTGCTGCCGACGGCGGCGGTTCCCTTGGCGATGGTCATCGAGACCAGCGGAATCCTGCAGCGTTGCGCGTCGTCGACCAGCGCCGCCGCCGCCGACGGCGTCAAGGTAGTCGCGGCCTCGCCGAGATCGCGCTGGGCGACAAAGCTGACCGTCGGCTGGGCCGGATCGCCCGAGCTAATGCCGATATCGGCTTTCCTGAGCACCAGCCCGATCGCGGCGACGATGAGCACGGCGCCCACCGCGGCGGCGATCGCCGGCCGCCGGCTGGACCCGCTATTGCCGGCGGGTTTTTCCATCGCGGGCGGCGTGGCTGCCGCCGGTGTCGGTGCTGACTCGGACATCGCCCCCCGCCTGTAACCAGCCGCCCGGTGGCTCGGGACAGCTTACCCAACCGGCCATGGGGCGCAAAGAAATTCCACCGGCCATCCATGCCGGAAATGGCCTCGCCGCACTGTGATACAGCGCACAGTCGGACGCCGCCGCATCGCCGCCGCCGCGCCCAACCATCCAAAGATGCATCTCGAAATCTCCGATACCGGTCCGCGGTTCGACGAAGTGTGACAGTGGCGGCACCGAAGCATCGCCGGCCCAGACTCGTCAAAACCGATGTGCAAAACCGATGTGATGGATCGCGGAGGAGACATGATCGACGGACGCCGCGCGGCGTGATAGAAATATGACAATTGAGCGTAGCAAATAAAACATTATGCGGGTGCGGTGGGCATGGCGGCTTCTGAAATTGATTTTGGTCTGTTGGCCGGTGATGGAATTGCGACGCGCTCGGCCAAGGCCGGCGAGACCATCTTCAAGGAGGGCGACGAGGCCCAGCAGCTCTTTGTCATCAAGAGTGGCGAGGTCCGAATTCAGGCCGGCAATCGCACGCTCGCCGAGCTGTCAACCAATCACATCTTCGGCGAGATGGCGCTGATCGACGATGCGCCGCGCAGCGCCACCGCGATCGCAAAAACAGACGTCGAACTGGTCCCGATCTCGGAGAAGCAGTTTCTGTTCCTGGTGAGCCAAACCCCGTTCTTTGCGCTCAAGGTGATGCGCGTGCTGGCGCGAAGGCTCAGGGCGACCAACAAGACGTTCTGACCGGCGCGCGCGATGGCGCATTCTTCGGGAAGCGAACCAATCTTGACCAGTGCGCTCAAATATCGTGTTCTTCATTGTCCGCCGGACCTGCGATTGCTCATCGACGAAGGTGCCGGTCGAAGGGAGACATCAGATGGCCGATGGCACGACCACTCCGCCCGGAGCCGCGCTCCCAGCCGACGATGCCAACCGCAAACTCACCGTGGCCAACCCGGATGATTCGAAGATGCGCCACCTCTCGATCGCGGGCGGCATCTATACGATCCTCGTGAGCGGTGAGCAGACCGCCGGCCGCTACTGCCTGACAGACATGCTGGTGCCATCAGGCGGCGGTCCGCCGCCGCACCGTCATGACTTCGAGGAGATGTTCACGATCCTGGACGGCGAGATCGAGTTCGTCTTCCGGGGCGAGGTGCTGCGGGCCGGCGCCGGTTCGACCGTGAACATCCCCGCCAACGCGCCTCACTCTTTCAAGAACATGTCGGACCAGCCTGCACGCCTGCTCTGCATGTGCACGCCGGCGGGACAGGATGAGTTTTTCCTGGCGGTCGGCGATCCCGTCGATAGCCGTACCGCGCCGCCCCCGAAGCTCAGTCCAGATGAACGAGCCGAGCGTGTGCGACGCGCGAAGGCGCTCGCGGCAAAGTATCGCACCGAGTTGCTGGTGTGACGGTGGTAATTCCACGTATGATTCCACGTATTACGGGTAGCGGCTCACGAGATCGTGCGTTAGCGGGCCGTGACGGCGACACGATCAGGGCGTTTTATGGAGGATGAGGTTGATCGATCTCGCCGGTGCTGAAGGCGGTGAGGGCGACGCGCGAGACGATCAGTAGTTTCGCGCAGGTGGTTTCACGCAGGTGGTTTGGCGTGTCAGTTCTTTCGCGTGTCATGGAAAGTTGGGGCTCGGTACCGCGCGCCTGAGTTCCCGAAGGAGTCGATTTGCCGAGCGGCAGACGCCTTGTTAACGATCGATTAACCCGCGTAACCCGGCTTCCAGTAGTAATCCGGATGTTGCGGTACGGTTACATCTTGCAGAAATCATACGATTTTTTGCCGATCGCGGCTGCTCTAGCACAACTATTGCATTGCTTCAGAGAGTCAGACGCGTGTCCAATAGGTTCATGTGCTGATGCTGATTCGCGGTCGGGGCACGTAGCACTCCGATGATGCAGGAGTATGACGCGCGTTCCAGCAGTGCAGCCAACCAGACGAGGAGAGGGATTCATGTATAACGATTCTCTGTTCAATGCGTTCGCTAGGTCCTTCGAGGCCAGAAGCGAAACTGATATGTCGATGGCGGAATATCTGGAATCGTGTCGCGGGGATCCGATGCGATATGCCAATGCGGCAGAGCGGCTGCTAGCTGCGATCGGCGAGCCTCAGATGATTGACACGGCCAAGGACCCCCGCCTTGGCCGTATTTTTTTGAACAGGACCATGCGCGCCTATCCGGCCTTTGTCGGGTTCCACGGCATGGAGGAAACCATCGAGCGCATCGTCGGCTTCTTCCGGCACGCCGCGCAGGGCCTCGAAGAGCGCAAGCAGATTCTCTATCTGCTCGGCCCGGTGGGCGGCGGCAAATCATCGCTCGCCGAACGGCTGAAGTCGCTGATGGAAGTTCATCCGATCTATGTGCTCAAGGCCGGCGACGAACTCAGCCCGGTGTTCGAGTCTCCGCTCAGCCTGTTCGATCCGGAGCAGCTGGGTCCGATGATCGAGGAGAAGTACGGCATTCCGCGCCGCCGTCTCAGTGGGCTGATGAGCCCATGGTGCTATAAACGGCTCGAGGCCTTCGGCGGCGATATTTCGCGCTTCCGTGTCGCCAAGATCCAGCCCTCGCGCCTGCGGCAGATCGCGATCGCGAAAACCGAACCGGGCGACGAGAACAACCAGGACATCTCCTC
>NZ_JBEKCZ010000243.1:0-7759 GCF_050014615.1 Bradyrhizobium sp.
ATCAGCGAGGCACCACCCCGTACGTCGATCTTCTTGCGCAGATTGCTGATGTGCACGTCGACCACATTGGTCTCGAGCGAGAAGTGGTAGTGCCACACGTCCTGCAGCAGCATCGCCCGCGTAATCACCTGGCCGGGATGACGCAGGAAGTATTCCAGCAGCTTGAATTCGCGCGGCAACAGATCGATCCTGGCGCTGCCGCGATGCACCGTTTGTTCGATCAGGTCCATTTCAAGGTCGCCGGCCTGCAGCTTGGTGGTGCGCACATCGTCGAGACGGCGCAGCAGCGCCTCGACCCGCGCGGTCAGTTCCACCATCGCAAACGGTTTGGTGAGATAGTCATCCCCTCCTGCCTTCAGGCCGCGAACCCTCTCGTCGATGGAGGCGAGCGCCGAGATCATCAGGACCGGGACCTTGATCCCCTCCTTGCGCAGGACTTCCAGGGTCGTCAGGCTGTCTTCGCCGAACACCATCCGGTCCATGATCATCATCGCGGCATCGCCCACACGCGCGGCATCCGCGGCCTCGGCGATCGAAGCGGCCCGGACAAGATGGCCCAGCCGCTCAAGCTCGATTTTGATCTCGTTCGCCAGTTCCATCTCGTCCTCGACGAGGACGATGGTCTGGGGATGGATCGGGGCCGTCTTCGTCAACGACGTGCTTCTTTCATCGCGTCAGGGCGTAAGCCCCGGCGGGGGCGGAGGGGGCAGCGGATGCGGCGGGTCCTGGATCAGGCGTTTGACCGCGGCAATTGCTGCGGGGTCCGGATGCCGGACCGGCGGAATGATTTCGTCCGGCGGCCAGCCGCCGCCGAGCGCCTTGTAGAGCGCGACAAAACTGTCGCCCGCCAGTCGGACGACCTCGGCGCGCTGGGCTTCCAGGGCGAATTGCTGGCGTTCCGCGTCAAGCACGTTGAGGAAGTCGGTGAGACCCCTGTCATAGCGCTCGCTCGCGATCTTGGTCGCCTGGCGCGCGGCGTCGACCGCAGTATCGAGGCTGCGCAGGCTCTGCCGGTAACTGCGATAGGCGGTGTTGGCTTCGTCGACCTGCTGCACAGCCACCAGAATGGTCTGCTTATAGGCGGCGGCCAGCTCGTGCGCCCGGTAGTCGGCGATCTCGATTCTGGCATCAAGCGCGCCGAAGTCGAGAATTGGGGCATTGATCGACGGTCCCACCGAGTCGATCCAGGTGATGGGAATAGCGGAGCCCGATCGCGGACCACCCTGCGCGCCTGCCGCGGCGGTAATGACCAGGCTCGGAAACAGGTCCGCGGTCCTGGCTCCGATATCGGCGACGGCCGCGGCCATGAATCGCTCGGCTTCGCGGATATCGGGACGCCGACGCAGCAGGTCGACCGGAAGCCCGACCGGCGCACGCGGCGGCAGCCGCGGGACCGCGCCGGGCCGCCGCAGCTCACGGGCGAGCGCCTCCGGGTATTCACCGACCAGGACGGCGATCGCATAGCCGTTGGCGGCAATCAGCGCCTTGAGCGGCTCGACGTCCGCCTCCAGAGTCGCCACCTGGCGTTTGGCAAGCGTCACGTCCAGTTCGTTGGTCAGGCCGCGATCGAGCCGGGTCTGGGCGAGATCGAGCACCCTATGCGCGGCCTCGATGTCGCGATTGAGGATTGCAAGGCGGTCCTGGCGGGCCCGCAGATCGAAGTACAGACGGGCGACGTCGGCGGCGATCACGACATAGACCCAGTCGCGCGCCTCCTTGAGCGCCTCCGCGGTATAGACCTGCGCCTCGACACGGCGCGCGATCTTGCCGAAGATGTCGATCTCCCATTCGGCGTCGAGACCGCCGATCTGGGTGATGCTCTTGAGAGCCCCGCTGTTGTCCCCGGCCCTCAGCGCCTGCGCGGCACGGCCCTTGGTTTCGTCGGTCCCGGAGCCGACGCCACCGCCGCCGCCGCCATTGAGTTCGGGAAGCGCCTGACTGCCGAGGACGACGAGCTGCAACCTCGCCTGCTGCAAACGGTCGAGCGCGATCTTGAGATCGAGATTGTTCGCAAGCGCCCGGGCGATCAGGCTGTTCAATTGCGGGTCGCGCAACGTCGCCCACCATTGCCATTGATCAGGGTTCGCCCCGCCGGAGGCCGGTTCCTTGCCGACCGGCTGCGCCAGAAAACTGGCGGGCAGGACAGCGTCCGGCGTGAGATATTCCGGACCGACAGCACAGCCGCTCAAGGCGAAGGCCAGCGCCAGCGAACTCAGACCCATCCAATCCTTCACGCCACAAATCCTAGTCCTGCGAGAACAACCTGCCAAAAAACGACGTACCGGAAGCACCCGGGCCTCGTTGCCAAGGTGCTTGTTACGGCTTTTGGGCCGACGCGCTTTTTGCTTCGTCCGAGTTCGGTTTGACCTTTTGGCCAGCGGCGATCTGGCTGCTGAGATTGAGCGCGACCTTGTCGCCGATCGCCAGACCAGAACCGATCGAGACCACGTTGCCATCATCGCTGGCGATCGTGATGTCCCTGAAGGACACGGTGTCCGCCCCGTCGACGACGGCGATTTGCGGGCCACCGGACCGGTACAACAAAGCGGCCGCCGGAACCTGGATCGGGGCGCCCCCGGTCAGTTCGAAATCCGCCTGCACGTACATGCCGGGAACCAGCGAACGGTCGGTATTCGGGACATCGATTTCGATGCGAATCGTGCGTGATACGGGATTGATCGCTTTGGCGGTCCGCGCGACCTTGCCTTCCAGGCGCAAACTGGGCTGGTCCGTGCTCGTGATCACGGCGGTGGTGCCCGGTTTCATCAGCTGCGGCGCGGCGCTCTGCGGGGCGAAGGTATAGATGCGCATCGGGCTGTTCTGGGAAAGATGGTAGAGCGACGTTGTATTGGCCGTGCTGCCCGCCGTCACAAGATTTCCGATATCGATCTGTCGCTGCACGATGATTCCGTCGAAGGGCGCCTTGACCTCCTTGAACTGCGTCAGCGATGTCAGGCGATCCACTTCCGCCTGCTGCAGCATGACTTGCGCCTTGGCCGCATTCAGCTCGGCGATCGCTTCGGCGCTGCCGGCCTTCTTGGACTCCCGCTCCTGATCGGACACGACGCCTTTCGGGGATTCGCGCCAGCGCTCATCGGTGGTCGCGGCAAAATCGGCCCGCGCCTGCTTGACGGCGACCTGCGCGATACTGGCGTTCAGCTTGGCCCTGGCGGCGAGCAGTTCGGCGTCCAGTTCCGGCGTATCGATCAGCGCCAGCGTCTGGCCTGACGTGACGTTGTCACCGATATCGGCAAACCATTTGGCGACATAGCCGTTGACGCGGGCATAGATCGCGGTCTCGTTCCAGGCCGCGGTTTCGCCGGGCAGCTTGAGGGACTGCGTGCCGGAAGAGCGCGTCACGGTAAAAACGCTGACGGCCGGCGCCTCCGTCGTTTCCTTGCTGGTCGCATCGGCCAGTCGCGCTTCCGCCTCGTTTTTCGAGCGATGGACAAAGAAAAAGCCGACCCCCAGCGCCAGCACGATCACGACGACAACACGGATTATTCTTGCCCCCGTGCCCGGCGGGACACTCTTCAGCTTCGAGAAGTCGCCGGGGCCGGCGGTGTCTGGATCGAGGTCGTTCGTCATTTCGATTCCTGTCTGACCCACAAGTCGCTGTCCCGGCGCAGCAAGCGATAAACCACCGGCACGAAAACCATGGTCGCCGCGGTGGCGAATATCAGCCCGCCGATGACCGCGCGCGCCAAAGGCGCATTCTGTTCGCCACCCTCGCCGATCCCCAGCGCCATCGGGATCATGCCGAGGATCATGGCGCCTGCCGTCATCATCACCGGCCGCAACCTGGTATAGCCCGCGGCGATCGCAGCGGTGGTCTTGTCGTCGCCGGCCTCCATTCGCTGATTGGCGAACGTCACGACCAGGATACTGTTGGCCGCCGTCAGGCCGATGCACATCAGCGACCCCATCAAGGCGGGGATGCTCAGATGCGTCTGGGTGAGAAACAGCATCCACATCACTCCGCCCAGTGTGAACGGGACAGCCGCCAGGACGATCAGCGGATCGACCCAGCTTTGAAAATTGATGACGAGGGCAAGATAGACCAGCACCACCGCCATGGCCATGCCGGAGAACAGCCCGTTGAAGCTTTCGCGCATGGTTTCGACCTGCCCGCTGAGCGTGATCGTCACCGGGGAGGTAGCGTTGGCGGCAACGCGTTCCCTGTCCAGCACCTTGTCGATTTCGACCGCGGCGGAGGCGAGGTCCCGGCCCTGCACGTCGGCATTGACGTCGAAAACCGGCCGGATGTTGAGCTGCGAGGCCACCAGCGGCACGTTCTTGCGTCCGAACTGGGCGACATTCATCAGCATCTGGGTCGACTTGCTGCCGGCGGCGCTGATCGGAACCGTGGCCAGATCCTGCGTCGAATTCACCCGATAGGTCGGCATCTGCACCACCAGCGGATAGCTCACGCTGTTTCTCGGATCGATCCAGAAATTCGGAACGGTTTGAGCGCTCGAATTCGCCGTCACCAGAATGTTCTTGGCGATCTGGTCCTCGCTGACGCCGACCTGCTGAGCCAATGTGCGATCGACATCGATGCTCAACGCGGGAGCGTCGGGAACCTGAAACACATGCGAATCCACAACGCCGGGAATGGCATTTAGTTCATGCGCGATTTTCTGCGCCAGCGCATAGGTCTGGTCGCCATTGGGCCCGGAAATCCTGATGTCGATCGGCGCCGGCTGACCGAAATTCAGCACCTGATTGACGATATCGGCGGGCTGGAAGAAAAACAGCAGGTCCGGAAAACGTTTGGGCAGGTCACGGCGCAAATCGGCGACATGGGCAGGCGTCGGCGTATGCTTCTCCTTCAGGGAGATCAGAATTTCGCCGTCCATCGGCCCGACGGTGGCCGAATCGCTCAACGCGATATTGATGCCGCTATACGGCAAGCCAATGTTGTCGAGGATGACCTCGATCTGATCCTGACCGACGATCTGGCGTATCGCACTCTCGACTTCGGCGAAATAGCGCTGAGTCTCCTCCAGCCGGCTGGCGGGCGGCGCGCGAACGTGCAGGCGCATCTGGCCGGCGTCCACCTGAGGGAAGAAATCCCTGCCAAGGCGCGGGAACAGCAGCAGGGAGAAAGCGATCAACAGCACGAAGAAAACGCTGGTGACGGCCGCCCGCCCGACGCAAAAAGCCACGACGTTGCGATAGCCGTCGCGCAGGCTGTTAAATCCATCCTCGAATTTGTGATGGATCAGACTGAAAACATTGAACCGCGAGCGTGGCGCCGCGTCTTGGGTGGCGTGTCCGGCATGACCCTCGAGCGACGAGCGCATCAGATAGGAGAACAGCACAGGCACCAGCGTGAACGACAGCGCGAGGCTGGCGATCAATGACACGCAGACCGATAGCGACAGCGGAGAGAACAGGTATTTGGCGGTTCCCTCCAGCAGGAAAACCGGCACGAACACAATGCATATGCAGAGCGTCGAAAGTGCGGTGGGAACCGCGACTTCGCCGCAGCCCGACACGATGGCCTGCCGCAGCCCTTCACCCTCTTTCACATGGCGCTCGATATTCTCGATGACGACCGTACTGTTGTCGACCAGGATGCCGACCGCCAGCGCAAAGCCGCCGAGCGTCATCGTGTTCAACGTCTGGCCATCGACGAACATGATGAGAATGGCGGCGATGATCGAGATCGGAATGGTCGCGAGGATGATCAGCGTCAGTCGCCAATTGCCGAGAAACAGCAGAATCATCATCGCCGTCAGTCCGGCCGCGATCATTCCGCCCATCAGAACGCTGTTGAGCGAAGCCTTGACGAAAACCGACTGATCGAAAATTGCCTTGATATTGACGCCCGGCGGCATCAGCCGCCTGACGTCCGGCAGCGCTTCCCGCACGCCGTCGATCACCGCCAGGGTTGAAACGCCGCCGGTCTTGCGCACCGTCATCAAGGCGCCCGGCTGGCCGTCAACGCTCACCGAATTGGTCTGGGTCTGAAAGCCATCGTGAACATGGGCGACGTCGCGCACGAACACGACCTGGCCCGCCACTTCCTTGACCGGAAAATGGTTGATCGCCTCGATCGCGTTCGGGCTGTTGTTCATCGCCAGCGAATAATCCTTGGTCCCCATTTTGACGTCGCCGGAGGGCAGGATGACGTTCTGCTGCTGGATCGCGGTGGCGACGTCCGAGGGCGTCAATCCGCGCGAAGCCAGCGCCTGCTGATCGAGATCGACCATGATGACGCGCGGCTTGCCGCCATAGGGATAGGGGACTTCCGCGCCGTGAACGACCGCCAGATCGGGGCGGATGATGTTCTGGCCAAGATCGTTCAGCTTGGAGTCCGGCAGCGAGTCGCTGGAAAGACTGAGCTGGATGATCGGCACGTCGGTCGCGCCGTAGCGCAACACCAGCGGCGGCGTGATGTTCGGCGGCATATATTTCAGGACCACGAGCGCGCTGCTCGCCAATTGCGAGATCGCGCGGGTCACGTTGGCGCCTTCGTGGAGGTACACCTTCTCGACGCCGACGCCGGCATAGGCGGTGGCCTCGATCCGGCTGATGTCGTCGACCAGCGAGGCCAGCTGTCGCTGGTGCAGCGTCAAAATGCGATCGCGGATGTCCGGGGCGCTCATACCCTGATAGGTCCAGACCACGCTGACCACGGGAATGTCGATTTCGGGGAAGATATCGATGGGCATGCGCAATCCCGCGCCCAGCCCCATCAGGCAGACGAGGATCAGGGACGCGACGATCGTATACGGCCGCCTCAGCGCGAAATCAGCGAACCACATTAATGAGAAGCCTCAGCCGTTGGCACCACGACCCCCGCTTGCGCTACTCGCATCGATAAATCCGCTAACCGATGCCTCGCGATTTCGGCCGAGCGTGTTGCAACCGCTCAGGCCACTCATGGAGATCATCACGCTGAAGCCTATCATGATACGATTTCGCCTGTCGACGCGGGTAATAGCTAGCGGTTCCCTCGCGCAGGCGCGACTAAAGTGAATTTTAGTCTCGGGAAAAGCGGGCCGCGAAGCGCGCTTTCCGGGTGCGATTGCCGCGGCTTAGGCCGACGCCGGGTCCAGCAGAAGCGATGTGATGCTGAAGAGGAACCGTCCGGACGCGAGCGGCAGGCGCCGGATCCGATGCTGCAACGCACACAAGAGAGGCAGGGGGGGCATGTGTGACAGTGCCACGTTGCCCGTCCGTGCGGCACGGCTCGGGCCGGGTTCCAGATTGATGTCGATAGCTGGAAGACTTGAGTTGGAAGACTTGAGTTGGAAAACTTGAGTTAGAAGAGTTGCGACGCTATGCGCGCGAAATCCGCGCAACCAGCCCCCGCTCCCGGCGTCTGCTTACGCGGCGGCGTTTACTTGCAGGGTCTGCTACTTGCGGGGTCTGCCGCGCTTGGCAAACACCAGCCCGCGCTCGTCGGCGGTACAACGCAGAGAACTGGCCAATTTGAGGGCTTCGTTACGTTCCGGACCAGGGGCCATCTGGCGCGCCTGCATCTGGCGCGCCTGCTCCAAGGCGTCCGCCGCGGCGACGTCCCAGTCGAATCGGTCGGTTGAGCGTTGAGTTTCCTTGCTCATCGCTCCGCGGAGCTCCTGCTGCCTAGGCGTCGATAACAAGTACGTTTGTCACAATAAGAGTGGCGTGATTCGGTGTCAATGTCGTCCAGGGCCGTATCACTACGTGTCACAGATCGATCACAGGACCACGCGGGGGCTATTTCACCTTCGCGTCCAATCGAGCGTGTAGCACTGGTCACGAAACC
>NZ_JBEKCZ010000244.1:0-7451 GCF_050014615.1 Bradyrhizobium sp.
ACCAGGCCGACGAACAGGCCGCCGGTGGTCGGCAAGGTGCCGGCCGACGGCGGTATAGACTTCTTGCCCGCGAGCGAACCCGCCAGCGCCATCGCCGGGATGATCATGAAGAACCGGCCGACGAACATCGAACTGGCCAGCGTGAGATTGTAGAAGAAGGTGTTGCCGGTGAGCCCGCCGAACGCCGACCCGTTATTGCCGGTGGCCGAGGTATAGGCATAGAGCACTTCGGTGAAGCCGTGCGGGCCGGCATTGGCCATCGAGGCGACCGCCGACGGCAGCACCACCGCGACCGCGGTCCAGCCCAGATACATCAAAGGCAGCACCAGGATCGCGAGCATCGCCATCTTGACCTCGCGCGCCTCGATCTTCTTGCCGACATATTCCGGCGTGCGGCCGACCATCAGCCCGGCGACGAAGATCGCCAGCACGACGAACAGCAGCATGCCGTAAAGCCCGGCGCCGACGCCGCCGACGATGATTTCGCCGAGCTGCATGTTGATCAAGGGAATCATGCCGCCGAGCGCGGTGAAGCTGTCATGCATGGCATTGACCGCGCCGCAGGACGCCGCTGTGGTGACGACCGCGAACAGCGAAGACGCAATGATGCCGAAGCGGACTTCCTTGCCTTCCATGTTGCCGCCGGTCAGCCCGAGCGCGCTCAGCGCGCTGGTGCCGTTGGCTTCCGCCCAGTAGGTGACGGCGACGCCGGACACGAACAGCACGCCCATCACGGCCAGGATCGCCCAGCCCTGGCGCTGATTGCCGACCATGCGGCCGAACACATTGGTCAGCGCGGCGCCGAGCGCGAAGATCGAGAGCATCTGCACGAAGTTCGACAACGCCGTCGGGTTCTCGAACGGGTGCGCGGCGTTGGCATTGAAGAAGCCGCCGCCATTGGTGCCGAGCATTTTTATGGCGACCTGAGAAGCCACCGGGCCGACAGCGATCGTTTGCTTGGCGCCTTCCAGCGTCGTCGCATCGACATAGGCGCCGAGCGTCTGCGGGATGCCCTGCCAGACCAGGAACAGCGTGTAGACGATGCAGATCGGCAGCAGGACATAGAGGGTGCAGCGCGTCACATCGACCCAGAAATTGCCGACGGTGCGCATCGAGGAGCGCGAGAAGCCGCGGATCAGCGCCATCGCCAGCGCGATGCCGGTCGCCGCCGACAGGAAATTCTGGTGGGTCAGGCCCAGCATCTGCACGAGATAGGACATCGTGCTTTCGCCGCCGTAATTCTGCCAGTTGGTATTGGTGATGAAGCTGATCGCGGTGTTGAACGAGAGATCCTCCGCGACGGCGGGCTGTCCGGCCGGGTTGTAGGGCAGCACCGCCTGCAGCCGCATCACCGCATACAGAATGAGAAAGCCGCCGACATGGAACAGCAGCATCGCGACCGTGTAGGTCAGCCAATGCTGCTCGCGCTTCTCGTCGACGCCACCGAGCCGGTACAGCCCGGCCTCGACCGGCCGCAGCACCGGTGAAAGCAAGGTGCGCTCGCCATTGAAGACGCGCGTCATGTACCAGCCGAGCGGTTTGACCAGCGCGACAATGATCGCACAGAACAGAACAATTTGAATCCAGCCGATGGCGGTCATGGTCGTATGCCTTCAAGTTTACAAGGGCCGCAAGTTTACGAGAGCAAGTTTACGAAAGGGCCGATCCCGGACCCCGGGGCCGGTCTTGCGCGGTCAGAACCGCTCCGGCCGCAGCAGCGCGTAGGTCAGGTAAAACAGCAACCCCGCGGCGACGAGACCGGCGAGCGAATAATCGAACATCATGGTTGTGCTCCTTCGGAGCGTTTTCGAACCAGTGCCTGCCCCGTGCTTGAACCTCGCGGGGACCGGTTGGTGTGAAGAAAACGCGTCAGAATCCAGAATCTAAAGTCGTTCGCAGGCGTAGGTGTAGCCGATGGCCGCCACGAAGAAGCCGAGCCCAAGGGCCAGCATGACGATGTCCAACATGAATGCTCCTTCGCGTCCTTCACTGCGCCACAGTGGCGCAACGCCGGGAAGGCAGATTGCGGTGGATCAAGCTGGATCGGAGCTGCAACCGCGCCTTGACCGTATCGGTGGTCGTGAAGTGCCACCCCGCGCATATGTTTTCGAGGCGGCGGCCGCGGCGAAGTTATAGGAATCTCATAAAGGCCAAACCTTCCGGGCTGGCGCGTCGTTTCCGCGCCGAAGCCAGGGATCGAATTGTTGGCTATTAAATAGCTATTTCAAATGCCCCCGCGATATCTCGAAATCCTATGCTGCAGCTGCTTGATTAGACCTCGTCGGACGTGGCCCTCGGTATGAATTTTGCTTCAAAAATCAACGAGGCCTGAAGCGGTTACAGCGACGCTACGGCAGACACCTCATGTGAGGGAAAGCCGAATCGGTTTTGCAGGGAATGACATGATGTTGTTGCCGTTCGTTTCCGACTTGTCGTCTTCGGCAAGCGCATCGGCGCAAGGACCCGCACAGGACACGCGCGTCGTCCGCAGACCGATGGCGACCGCGCTCGCCGCGATCGCCATGTTACTCGCGGCCATCAACGCCGGTCCGGCGCATGCGGAAGATCCTGATATCAGCAGCCGGCGCGCCTCGGAGCGGACGGATTTTACCGACGACGAAATCAAGGACGGCTTTTTCAAGATCGCGTTCAATGCCGAATTGCAGCTCGGCGCGCCGGCGCAACGCGTGCGCAAATTCGATGAGCCGGTCAGGATATTCCTGGACAGCAAAGGCACGCCGGACCGGCGCCCGGAGATCGCGGCTGTTATCGACGATATCAGGGCCCATGTGAAACATCTCGATGTGGCTGTCACCAACGACCGCCAGGCCGCCAATTTCGTCGTCCGGCTGGTCGCGGCGCACGATTTCGACCGGACCATTCGCTCGCTTTATGGCAGCGACAGAGCCAAGCGAATTCAGCAGAGCCTCAATCCGCAATGTCTGTCGGGGATTGGCAAGGACGATCGCTATCGCATCCGCCGCGCCGAAGTGATCCTGCCGGTCGATGCCGGGGATTTCACCTTCTATGACTGCGCCTATGAAGAGCTGCTGCAGGCGCTCGGCGCCATCAATGACGACAGCTCGGTGCCCTGGACCATGTTCAACGACGACGTCCAGATGGGATTCTTCGACGTCTACGACCAGTATCTTCTCAACATTCTCTACGACCCGCGGGTTCGCCCGGGGATGACCAAGGATGAGGTCAACGCGCTACTGCCCGACGTGATGCCGACGGCGCGCGCATGGGTGGGCGATATCAATCTGCCGCGCCACGCCGACGCTCAACATCAGCCGGTCGCAAGCGACTAGGATCCAGGGGCCGTCATATTCGACGGCTGCTGGATCGATCCGCTAGGCGATCGATGCTCCAGGCGTTAGTGCTGCGAGGATTTTCTCGCCGACGACGAGGAATACTCGGTAATCCCGAAGTCACTGCTGCGCGCCTGTCGATTGGTCTGCTGCGCGGCCGCAAGCTGATTCGGGTGGTGGTTTTTCGACGCCGCACTGGCGGACGCCCCCGCCTCGGCGCGGTCGGATACCAGCAGGGCTCCGGACAGGATGACGAGCGCTCCGGCGATGGTGGCAAGATGTTTGTACATGGCAGCCTCCTTTGGCTCGAGACAACCCAAACAGAACCGGCCTGAACGTTTCCTGGTCGACTATGTTCGACGTCTTGTTGGCGCCGCGTTGTCCCTTCAGATGATGATGGTATCAACTCAAGGTAAGCGCAAGAATCAAACATCAAATGCCTTAATTATCAGCAAAACTTTTTTTCGGCGCAAAAAATAGCAATACTATTTCGCTATTATTTTTTGCGCTGCACCCGGATTTTTCGACTCGAAAACGGCTTTCGACGGCGGCATCCATTGGTCGAAAAAATGATGTTGCGGGCCGATCCATCGGCCAATCCTGGGTTCACGGCTGCGCAAGCCTGCGGGCGGGACGAGCGGCGACTACTTTCCAGTCTTCACTTTCCGGTCTTGGCGGGCTCGGTCGGGCGCGCCACGCCCCAGGGATCGTATCCCTGCTTCGGCGCCGGGATGCGATCCAGCGCGGCCTTGTAGGCCTTCTCATCGACCGGCTGACGGGTTTCGGTGGGAGCGCCGGAGCCAACGCCTTTCTTGAAGGACTGCGGATACGCCGGAAGGGTCAGCGATGAAATGATCGCCGCCGCCGCGACCGCCACCCTGATCGCTTTGGTACCGCCGGCCATGTGCCTCTCCCCCGCTACGAAGCCTTGTTGACTGCGGAGTTTACAAGTCCTGCACGACTTTTCCAGCCTGTCGTGCTTCCGGCGGCTTCGATTTGAGGAAATTCACGTGAAATTGCCGATCCGCGAATCCCCCCAAAAGGTAAGGGGTGCTGTCATTGAATCGCCGCCGAATCCCCTCATATAAATAAAATATCCTCTTGCTGCTGCAGCGCGATGAGGGATAGATTTTTGAGCAAGTTGATGCGGGAGTGTGCAATGAGCGCCAACGTGAATTTGCAAGCGAGTCCAACGGAGAAACCTGTCCCCAAACCATCCGCGAGCGTCTGGTTCGGAGGCGTCTTTGTCCGCACAGTTTTCCTGATCGTGCTGACGGTGATCACCGCGCGCGTCGCCAGCCCGCAGATGGAGCGCATCTCGTCGCTCTACGAAACGCCGGGTGATCTGATCCGGGTGCTGTTGGGTTTCGGCGTTTGCGCGTGGTTTATCGTCAATCTTTTCATTCTGCCCAAGGACGCCGGCGCCTACCGGACCTGGATGTATCTCGGTGTGACGGTTCTGCCGCTGGCGTTGCTCTGCGGCTTCGTCGTCTGGTAAGCGCTTTCACGCCTTCAACTGTTCTTTGCAGGTAACTGTTCCTCGCCGGCTTGAGCAGGCGACGATGCCGCCCGCGGCCGCGCTGTGATCAATCCAATACGGCAGTTCAGCTCTACTGGCCCGACCACATCGGAGATTTCGGGCCGCCGTAATAGCGCAACTGACCGTTACCGCCGGCCTTCTGCGATGGTGTGGCTGCGATATCGCTGGCGCATCCCGCCACCGCGGCACACAGCGCCGCGACCGCGATCACGGTGCTGATCCCTCGTCCGATCCCTTGCCTGATTCGTTGCTTCAACGCCGAAGCCGTCACGGCTGCGTCTTTCTGACGATAAGAGAGCCAATCAGCTGTTGCCGCCGACCGGCTCAGGCGAAGCCTCAATATTTCGCGACGACGGGACCTCCGAACATGTAGTTGAAACCAATCCGCAGGATGCTCTCGCGAAATTTGTTGTCGGAGGTGAAAGTAACTGGCGGGGTAAAGGCCGGAGTCGTCGCGGTCAACGATTGAACGCCAAGATCCACGTAAATCCACTCGGCTCTCACCGTCCAGTTCGGTGCAAACATGACGTCCCAGCCGCCGCCGGCCGTCCACCCGTATCGTGTGGAGCTACCGCTAGCCGCGGCGCAGGGAAGAGTTGCAGGACATGCCGCGAGCGTGAGCCCGTTGGCAATTGTCGATTGGCTTGACTCGACCTGACCGTAAGCGAAACCGCCGACGCCGTATAAAAGTATGTTGGGAGCTATAAGGAAACCAACACGACCGCGCACGGTTCCGAACCAGTCACTGTGCTGCTCGACAGATGTAGTGAACACTGCCGACGAAATGCTGGAAGTGCCCTTGTAATCGCCGCCCTGAAGGTCGGCCTCGAGGCCGACCAGCCATGATCGTGAAACTTGCCAATTGTAGCCGATTTGAGCACCGCCCAAGTAACCGCCGGCGCCGGGCGCCAGGGTTGTTGGCAATCCACCAGCCGCAAAAAATGGAGCTGTCCCGGGCCCGCCCGAGTAGCCAGTGAGCGTGTCGGTGGCCCAGGCAACACCGGCGTTACCGCCTATATACCAGCCGTTCCAATTGTACGTTGGTGCGGACGGTGCCATTGATTTTACGGGCAAGTCGGCTGCCAAGGCAGGAGCCGCCGCTGCGGCCGAGGCCAGCGCCAGGGCTCCAAGCAAAATGCTCTTCATGTTTTCTCCGATCTGTTCTTGCGCAAAAATCGTTCCGCCGAAACCTCAGTATTTCGCAACAACGGGACCGCCAAACTTGAAGTCGAGGCCGATCGTCACGACCGAGTAGGTCGTCTCGGTGGTATAGGGGAGCTGGCCATTCGGCGTCAGCGGATTGCCGGGGCGGTTGTAGCCGTTGAAATTGTAATAACGGTATTCGAACTTGCCGATCACATTGTTGGTGATGGCGTAAGCGAATCCGGCGCCGCCGGTCAGGCCGTTGGCCTGCACCGTGAACTTGTCGACTCCGAATACCGGATCGGTGTTGGTATGGATGATATTGCCGTAGGCGTAGCCGCCGGTGAAGAACATCAGCCAGCGATCAATGGTGAAACCAGTGCGCACCCGAAGCGTGCCGCCCCAGCGGAGGTTGTCCTGATCGACCGAGGTGATTGGAAAGGCGCCTGCGGCGATGGCCGAAGAGTCGTTACCCCTGATGCCGGACCAGAACAGATCGCCCTCGACACCGACCAGGTAGCTGCCGCTTTGCCAGTTGTAGCCCACCTCGCCGCCGGCCACGCCGCCGGTGGAAGAATAGTTGGCGGTGTAATCGGCGAACGGCGTATTGGTACCCAGTGCATCGTTGACATTGTGGTTGCCGTAGCCGCCGCCGCCGAACACACCGACATAGACGCCGGTCCAGTCATAGACGGGCGCCGCGATGGACGGAGCCTTCGAATAGGTGGGCAGGTCCGCACCGAAAGCCGGTGACAGCAGACCCAGCACACCGAGCGAGACGGTGGTGAGAAGAATTCGCTTCATTGTTATCCCCTGTCGAAGTGTCTGACGGAACATCTGGCGGCTTTGGCCGCCGCGACCCTTTCCACACATCAGAAGTGAAGGATCATGTCCGCCGCACCGATGATGGCGAAGTTCTTGTTTGGCGCGATGCCGAGGTTGGAATTGCCGTTGAACGCATTCGCATCCAGCGACCTGTAGTAGGAAACCTCGGGCCGGATCTCGATCTGAGGCGAGAACCAGTGCTGCCAGCCGACGCCGGTCTCGATATAGCGCGTCTTGATGCCGGTGCGCTGGCCCTGCTCGTCGTTCACGAATTCGAAGCGGTACGAGATGCTGTCAAGCGGCGACGCTTTGTAATTCAGATACATCAGAGCGGTCTGAAAAGTCGCGGTGCAACTATACACCGCCGCGCTGCCGCAGAGCGCGCCGCCGGGCGCATTGAACGGCATGTATTGCGGCGAGAACGGTGTGCCCCCATTGGCGATCGCGGCAACCGCCGTCGGGTTGTTCAGGTTGGCGACGTTGTTCTGGTGCTCATTGTAGGATTCGATCGAGATGTGCCACTGGTCGTTGAACTTGTGATAATAAGTCAAGCCGTACCATTGCAGGTTGTTGTAACCCCAGGTGCCGTTGTTGATGCCGTCCGCGACGAGGTTGATGTCGTCATTGCCGCT